>JAQGHY010000247.1 GCA_028291455.1 Rubritepida sp.
TCTGCTCGCCGATGTCTTCGCGCTCTACATGAAGACCAAGAACTTTCACTGGCACATGAGCGGCCCGCATTTCCGGGATTGGCACCTGATGCTGGACGAGCAGAGCGCCCAGATCTTCGCGATGACGGATCCCACGGCTGAGCGCGCGCGCAAACTCGGCGGCCTGTCCCTGCACTCGATCGGCGACATTTCCCGTCATCAGCGCATCCTGGACAATGACGCCGAATTCGTGAGCCCGGAGGGCATGCTGGCCGAGTTGCGCGACGACAACTTGCGGCTCGTCTCAATCCTGCGTGAAGTCCACGAGACCTGCGACGGCTACAACGACGTCGCGACGGCCAGCCTGCTCGAAGTCTGGATCGACGAGACGGAGCGCCGCACCTGGTTCCTCTTCGAGGCGACCCGGCCGACGCATGGCGGCAACATCTGAAGATATAGGGGCGGGGTGCCGAGGCGCCCCGCCCCCCCTTATTGCGCGGTGATCCCCAGCGCCCGGATCGCTCCGCCGATCTCCGCCACGTCACGAGTGACGAAGGCGGTGAACTCCACGGGCCCCAGCGCTTGTCCCGTGATGCTGTGCTCATCGAGGCGCGAGCGCACCCCTACCGTCTGAAGGCCGGCTAGCGTTGCGGTGTTGAGCCGCGCGACCACCGCCGGCGGCAGGCCCGCGGGGCCGGATATCCCCACCCAGTTGTCGGCGACGAGCTGCGGGAAACCGCCCTCGCCTGTGGTCGGCACGGCCGGCGCCATCGGGCTGCGGGCCGCGCTGCTGACGGCGATGCCGCGCAGGCGGTTGGAGGAGAAGTGCTCGACATATTGCGGCAGCGTGTCGAAGGCGAGCGGTACCTGGCCGTTTAGCAAATCCGGCAGCAGGGGCGCGCTGCCGCGGTAGGGTACGTGAACCAAGGTGAGGCCGGATTGCCGCTGGAACATCTCGCCGACGATGTGGCCGACCGAGCCGGCGCCGGAGCTGCCGAAGCTGGGCGGGTTCGGCTGTGCGCGGATCCAGGCGATCAGGCTGGGCAGGTCAGTCGCGGGAATGGAGCGCGAATTCACCACCACGACGATGGGCGCCGCGCCGATATAGGTGACATGGGTGAAGCTTCGCAGCGGATCGTATCCGGCCTGCGGGTAAAGCGGCGGCGAGGTGGTGATAGGCGCCGAATTGGACAGCATCAGCGTATAGCCGTCCGGCGGCTGCTGCGAGACGTGCAGCGCGGCCAGGGTGCCGCCGGCACCTGGACGGTTGTCGATGACGAACCGCTGGTTCATCGCGCCTGAATAATGCTCGGCCAGCACGCGGGCCGCGATGTCGGAGGAGCCGCCCGGCGGGAAGGTCACCACGATGCGCACGGGCCGGGTGGGCCATTGCGCCTGGGCAACGGCTTGCCCGCCGATGAGGCAGGCACATGCCGCGAGCAGCGGCAGAACGAGGCGATTCATGGCGGACCCTCCGGGAATGGAAGGCCCGCTGCACGAAGCGTGCCGCTTCAGGCGGGGATCATCGCGAGCCCCGCCTGCACGCCCAACACCGTCGCGTCCCAGACCAAGCGCCCCGCAATCTCGTCGCCGATAAGCGGCACCGGGTAGTTCGTGCACCAGCCCAGCAGCACATCGCAGCCGGCGGCGACACGCTCAGCCTGGGCTAGGATCGTCTCGCGGGGGACGGTGGCGAAGGAGAGGTTGTCGCTGAGGCCGAGATGGTCCTCCGCGCTCGCCACCCAGCCGCGGGCGGCGAAAGCATCCATCAGCCGCAGCTGGTAGGTATCGGTATAGGGCGTGAGCAGGCCGAGCCGCGTCGGACCACGGGCCAGCAATGCCGCCTCCAGCGCCAGGGCGGAGGTGGTGGCCGGAATGCCGGTGGCCTCGGTGATGCGCAGGCAGAGCTCCCGGTCATGGTCGAGGCCGATGAGCCCGCCCTTGCTGCCGTTCCAGAGGATCACATCCGGCCGAGCGTGGCTGAGCAGTTCGGCGGCGCCGAGCATGCCGTCCATGTCGTAGCGGTCCGGGAAGGGGTCGGCCGCACCATGCACGGGGATGCGAGCGAAGATCGGCAGCACCCCGGCCATGTCGCGCAGCATCGCCTGCGTCACCGCCTCGACCACCGTATTGCCCGAGGGCGTGATGGTTCCGAGGATGCGCGGGCCGTGCAGCCTCATCTCGCGATCGAAAGCAGGGCTGAACGCGGCGGCACGCCGGGCTCGAACTGCGGCCAGCGCGTGGAGGGGCGATCGAAGGACGCGCCCGGCTCGGCGCCCGGGCGGCGTGCGACCGTGAAGATGGCGCGGCCATCGGGCGATACGGCCGCGCCCCCGATCCCCGCGGCACGCGGCGCGCCGTAGAGGGCGGTGACGCTGCCGCCGTCCATCAGCCAGAGCGTCTGCGCGTAGATGCCGACCGGCCCGCCGCTGTCGGTGCCGAGCAGCACGCGCCCACGGGCGTCCGCGGAGATGGTCTGCACAGTTCCCATCTGCAGCGGGCCCAGAGGATTGCCACTCATTCCGGCAGCGCCGGGATCGCCGCCATCCGGCGAGAGGGCCAGCACGCCGAAACCACCGCAGAAGAGCAGCCGGCTGTTACGCGCATCCCAGGCGAGGCCCGAGGGTGCGTCGAAGGCCATGCCGCCGGCCTGGCGCGCGGCTTCGACCGCATTGGCCGAGGCTCCAGCCGGCAATGCCGCCCAGGTAATGCGGCCGCCCTGGAGTTGGGCGACGCTCAGCGTCCCGTCCTCCAGCGCGCCGCCGCCGGCGGGAGGCGCGGCCGAGACGAAGCGGAAGAGGTAGCCGCCCGCGCCGCGCTCGGCGACAAAGACCACCGCCTGGCCGGCACGGGAAAGCGCAGCAGCGGCGTCCGCTTTGCCGTAGCGGCCGAGGGCGGTGTGCTTTACCGGGATGGATTGCGGGTCGAGCGCGTCCAGCTCCACCAGCCAACCGAAACCCGCGGCGCGACCGGGGATGCCCAGGCGTGCAAGCCATGGGGCCGGGTCCCCCTCGGTCAGCAGCAGCGATCCCCACGGCGTGGCGCAGCCGCCGGTGATGCCGAGCACGCCCTGCAACGCACTACCGGCCTGATCGACATTCGGGCCGCTGGCCCGGCATAGGGTGGAGGCGGTCAGCCGGCGCGACTGAAAGCCGCCATCCACCACGATCCAACGGCCGGCCTGGACCTCGACGTTCAGCAGCGTGGCGCCCTGCATGGTGGCTGCGACCTGCGGGCGATCCACGCCGCCGGGGAAGGCCATCGCAGCCTCGACCGTTGGATGCGCGACGGCGAGCACGCCGCGCGAGACGCCATCGGCCGCCGCGGGCGGAACCACCAGCCCGGCGATCCGGGCGTCCCAGCCGAATTGCGCTGAGGCTCCCTCGGCATCGACGGTTCGTGGATCGAAGGGAGGGGCATCGAAGGTCACGCGGTCGCCCCAGCGGATCAGCACGTCGCGGCGATAACCGGCGGCGACGGTGTCGTCCTGGAGAACCGGGAACGCGACCTGCGCCGAGGCGGCGGCAGGCAGCAGGGCGGGAGCGGCAAGCAGGACCCGGCGGGAGATCAAAGCGCCATCTCCTCGATGGCAGGCGGCACATGGGCGCGGACGGGCGGCAGTTCTCCCAGCCAAGGCTCGATCCGGACCAGGCAGGATTGCGCCGACGGCCCTTGGGAAAGCGTCGAGGTTCCGATATCGGCCGTCAGGACATTGGGGTTGCCGTGCACGCAGAGGCTGCCGGGCATGCCGGGCTCCAGCGGATCGAACCAAGCGCCGGTGGCCAGCAGGACCACGCCGCGCGCGAGCCGGTCGTCGAGGCGCACCCCGGCGAGGCATGCGCCGCGGGCGTTGAACACGCGCACGACCTGTCCCGCCTCGACGCCGCGCGCAGCGGCATCCTCGGGGTGAATGACCAATGGTTCGCGGCCCTGGATCTTGTCGCGGGCGGCGATCGGGCCGGGATCAAGCTGGGAATGCAGCCGCGTAGGCGGCTGGTAACTCAGCAAATGGAGTTCGTCGGCCGCCGCGCCGCCGAGCCATTCGCGGGGGGTGATCCAGGTCGGATGGCCGGGGCAGTCGGCATAGCCGAAGCCGGCGATGGTCTCACTGAACAGCTCCACCTTGCCCGAGGGCGTATCGAGCGGATGTTCCTGCGGATCCTTCGCGAAATCGCTGAACTGCGTATAGGCCTCCTCCGGGCCGATGGCCGGCATTTCAACGTGGCCGTGATGCCAGAACTCCTCGAAGTCCGGAGCGTCAAAACCCACGCGAGCGCAGGCCTGATGCCAGCGCGCATAGAGGTGGCGCAGCCAGGCGCCCTCGTCGCGCTGCTCGGTGAAGCGGTCGCGGAAGCCGGCGGCATCGGCGAGGTCAGCCAGGATATCGTGGTCGTTGCGCGCCTGTCCGAGCGGGCGAATCGCCTGGTGCATCGCGCGCACGAAACGGTCGCGCGACGAATGCGCGATGTCGTTGCGCTCCAGCGTCGTCGTCGCGGGCAGCACGATGTCGGCATGGCGGGCCAGCGCGGTCCACCAGGGTTCGTGCACCACGATCGTCTCGGGGCGGGACCAGGCGCGCAGCAGCCGGTTGAGGTCCTGGTGATGGTGGAACGGATTGCCGCCAGCCCACCAGACCATGCGGATATCCGGCAGCGTGATCTCGCGCCCGTTGTAGCTCAGCGTACCGCCCGGGCGCTCCAGCAACTCGGTAATGCGGCCGACCGGAATGAAATCCGAGACCGGATTACGCGATGCGGGGAGCGAGATGCTCGGCATCTCCCGCTTCGGATTGCCCATGCCGCCGGAAGAGCCGTAGCCGAAGGCCACGCCCTGCCCCGGCTTGCCTATGCTGCCCAGCGCGGCGGCTAGCGCGATCAGCGCCCAGTAGGGCTGCTCGCCGTAATCGGCGCGCTGCAACGACCACGAGGCGGTGAGCATGCTCGGCTGGTCGAGACAGCGCTCGGCGAGGTCGCGGATGGTGGCGGCGGGGACGCCAGTGATGTCAGCGGCCCATTCGGGTGTCTTGCCCGCGAGCGTCGACTCCAGCTTGTCCCAACCCGTGCAATGCGTCGCCAGGAAGGCACGGTCTTCGCGGCCGAGGGTCACGATATGGTTGATCATGGCCAGGATCATCGCAGCATCGGTGCCGGGGCGGATGGGCACCCATTCGGCAGCCAGTGCATCCTCGGTGTCGCCTCGACAGGGCGAGATGTTCACCAGCCGCAGCCCGGCCGCCTTAGCCGCGCGCATGTTCGGCCCATAGGTCATGGCCGCGCCGCCCGAGGTGACGAAGCCGTTCTTGGCCGCGAGCCCGCCGAAGCAGAGCATCTGCTTCGCGTGCTGCGCGATGGCCGACCAATCCGTCATGCGGCCCAGCACGATGTCGTTGGTGCCAACGATATGCGGCATCAGCGGCTGGGCCGTGGCGTAGGAATAGGCATTGATGGAATAGCTGTAGCCGCCGCCCTGGCCGAGGAAGCGCTGCAGCTGGCTCTTCGCATGGTGGAACCGCCCCGCGCTCGACCAGCCGTAGGAGCCGCCGTAGATCGCTGAATTGCCATGCTCGGCGCGGGTGCGGGCGGTCTCCTCGGCGAGGAGGCGCGTCACCTTGTCCCAGCTCACCGGCACGAAGGGATCGCCGCCACGCAGGTGCCCGCGCCGGCGGCCTTCGAGCCAACCCTTGCGGATATAAGGCTGGTCAATCCGCGCCGCGCTGTGGACGGTTGCGGGAACGGACTCGATGAGGCTCGCCGGCACAGGGTCCTGCGCCCAGGGGCGGACGCCCGTCAGCCGTCCATTCTCGACAACTGCGTCGAAGAAACCCCAGTGCGCGGCGTGTGGCTTGATCTCGGTCATACCGGCAGGATGCCTGCAATCGACGCTTGCGCGAAGTGTTTCCACCAGCGGCTGCGCGGCGCTAGACTGCAAAGATCACGTAAGGACGCTCGTATGACCCCCCCGCGCAATTCCAACGCCGCCCGTGACATCGCGAACCTGCTGCACCCCTATACGGATGCGCGCGCGCATGCGGTGAACGGTCCGCTCGTCATCACCAAGGGTAAGGGCATTCGGGTCTTCGACGACCAGGGCAACAGCTATATCGAGACGGTGGCCGGCCTCTGGTGCGCCTCGCTCGGCTTCGACAATGATCGCCTGGTCGAGGCCGCGACGAAGCAGATGAAGCAGCTGCCCTTCTACCACGCCTTCACCGGCCGCAGCCACGAACCCGCCATCGACCTCGCGGAGATGCTGATCGAGCGCGCGCCCGTGCCGATGAGCAAGGTGTTCTTCTGCAACTCCGGCTCCGAGGCGAACGACACCGCGATCAAGATGATCTGGTACTTCAACAACGCCATCGGCCGCCCCGAGAAGAAGAAGATCATCGGCCGCCTCAAGGGCTACCACGGCATCACCATCGCCTCGGGCTCGGTGACCGGCCTGCCCGTCAACCACAAGATGTTCGACCTGCCGATCGCGGGTGTCCTGCACACCGGCACGCCGCATTTCTACCATGAGGGCCGCCCTGGCGAGACCGAAGAGGATTTCGCCACCCGTCTGGCCACCGAACTCGACGAGATGATCGTGAGCGAAGGCCCCGAGACCGTCGCTGCCTTCTTCGCAGAGCCCGTCATGGGTGCGGGCGGCGTCATCGTCCCGCCGCCGACGTATTACCAGAAGATCCAGGCCGTGCTGAAGAAGCACGACGTGCTCTTCGTGGCCGACGAGGTTATCTGCGGCTTCGGCCGCACCGGCGAGTACTGGGGCTGCCAGACCATGGGCATCGAGCCCGACATCCTGACCTGCGCCAAGGCGCTCAGCGCTTCCTTCCTGCCGATCTCGGCGGTGATGATCAACGAGCGTATCTTCCAGGGTCTGGCCGACGGCTCGGCCACCATCGGCACGTTCGGCCATGGCTTCACCTATTCGGGCCATCCGGTGCCGGCCGCCGTCGCGGTCGAGACGCTGAAGATCTACGACGAGATGGACATCGTCGCGCATGTGAAGAAGGTCGGCGCGGTGATGCAGGACGGCCTGCGGAGCCGCTTTGCCAACCACCCGCTGGTGGGTGAGGTCCGCGGCGTCGGCCTGATCGGCGCGATCGAGCTTGTGGCGGACAAGGCAGCCAAGAAGGCCTTCGAGCCCAGCCAGAAGATCGGCCCGCGCCTGTCGAAGATCGCCGAAAGCCACGGCCTGATCATGCGCGCCCTGCCCGGCGACGGCATCGCCTTCTCGCCGCCGCTCATCATCACGGCGGAAGAGGTCAACGACATGCTCGAGCGCTTCGGCAAGGCGCTGGACGAGCTTACCGTGCAGCTGCGCCGCGAGAGCATCGCGGCCGTCTGATCCACTGATGTCTCCGCAATGGGCGTTGGCGGCGGCGCTCGCCGTCGCGCCGTTCGCGGTGGTGCTGCAGAACCGCGTCCTGGCGCCGATCGCGTTACTGGGATTTCTCGGCGTGATCCTGTTGGCGCTGCGGCGCGGCTGGCGGCCTTCGGGAGTGCCGGCCGTGGTTTGGCCGGCGGTGGCGCTGCTGGGCTGGATGGCGCTCTCCGCGATCTGGGCGCCGGAAGCCGGGCGCGCGCTGGATGGCGCGGCGCGGCTCGCGCTCTCGCTGGCGCTGGCGGTGCTTGCCGCGGACGCGTTGCGGGACGAGCCCGCCTCGCCTGTCGTCGCGCGGGCGGCGGCGCTGGGGCTGGCAGCGGGCATTGCCGCTGCCTTCTTCGATGATTGGAGCGGTAACGCGCTCCGGGCCGCAGCGCGCGGGCTGCCGCAATGGACCGAGACGCTTTCCTTTGGACTCAAGAACGCGGGGGCGGTGATCGCGCTGCTGCTGCCGATCGGGGTCTTCGCACCCTCGGTGCCGCTATGGCCGCGGGTCGTGCTCGCATTTGCGGGAGGGGCAGTGGTGCTGGTCCTGCCAGGCGAGAGCGCGAAGCTGGCGGTGCTCGTTGGCCTCGGCTGCGGGCTGGCGGGCCGCTACGCCCCGTCGATCACGCGCCGTGGCTTGGCTGGATTCGCCGCGCTGACGATTCTGGTACTGCCCTGGGTGCTCGGTGCCACGCTGCCGCGCGATGCGAGTCATCTTCCGAGTTCCGCCGCGCACCGGCTACTGATCTGGGATTTCGCCGCCGCGCGCGTTGCCGAGCGGCCGATCCTGGGTTGGGGCATGGATGCCAGCCGGGCCATTCCTGGCGGAACCGGCGCCCCCGATGCGGCGATGCTGCGGGAGTTCGGCCTAACCTCTCCGGCTGCCACGCAATGGTTTGCAGGCGCGCAGCTCCTGCCGCTGCATCCGCACAATGCGGCGCTCCAAGTCTGGCTGGAACTGGGCGTGGTAGGCGCGGCGCTGATGGCGCTGCTGCTGGCGATGCTGGCGCTGCGAGCTCGGAGCCCGGCAGCCTGTGGCGCCTTTGCGGCCGGACTGGTCGTCGCCATGCTCAGCTACGGCGCTTGGCAATACTGGTGGGTCGCGGGCCTGTTGCTGGCGGCGGTCACTGTCGCCAGCGTGGGAAGGCCCGGGGTCAGCTGCGCCGCATCACGATAGTTAAGGGCGGACGCCGGCCCGAATTGGTCTGCTGGATCGTGCCTTCCAGCGTGCCGGGCGGCGAATAGGTCAGCTCGACCGAATTACTCCCGCTAGTGAACAGCCGGACGGTATTGCCGCTCACCTGGATCGCTGTGTCGTCGCGGCCCCATCGCCCGGCCGCTGTGCCAGCCGCCGCATCGACCGAGATCACGGTCAACCGGCGACGCGTATCTCCCGAACCGCTGCCCACGAGCTCGCCGACGCAGCTGCCGATCAGCCAATGCTGCTGCGCGTGCAGGACCCTCGGCACGGCTGCGATGGCAAGGCTCGCCGGTGCGGCCAAAAGGAAATGTCTTCGTTGCACTGATCGAGCCTCCGCCGGAGTTCCGGAAGGAAGCTTCTGCCGAAGCGAGCCGGGCAAGCAATGAAAATGGATGCGCAACGATTTACGTGCGGCGGACGAGCGGCCGATCTAGGCCTTTGAAAGCTGATCGAAAGCCTTGAGCCGAGCGATCAGCGCCGGCATTTCCCGCATCGGAATCATGTTCGGCCCATCGCTCGGCGCGTGGTCGGGGTCCTCATGGCATTCGATGAACACCGCCGCCACGCCCACAGCCACCGCTGCCCGCGCCAGGACCGGCGCGTATTCCCGCTGCCCGCCGCTGCTGCCGCCCTGCCCGCCCGGCTGCTGCACGCTGTGCGTCGCGTCGTAGACTACGGGATAGCCAGTCTGCGCCATGATCGGCAGGCTGCGCATGTCGCTGACCAGGGTGTTGTAGCCGAAGCTCGCGCCGCGTTCGCAGAGCAGGATGTTGGTATTGCCCGTGCTGGCAATCTTGGCCGCCACGTTCACCATGTCCCACGGCGCCAGGAACTGGCCCTTCTTCACGTTGATGACACGCCCGGTTTCGCCGGCGGCCAGCAGCAGGTCGGTCTGGCGAGAGAGGAAGGCCGGGATCTGCAGCACGTCCACCGCTTCCGCAACGGGCGCGCATTGCTCCGCCGAATGGACGTCGGTGAGGACCGGCAGGCCCGTGACCTCACGCACTTCCGCCAGGATCGCCAGGCCCTCGGCCATGCCGATGCCGCGCGCGGCGCCGACGCTGGTGCGGTTCGCTTTATCGAAGCTGGATTTGTAGATCATCGGCACGCCGGCCGCCCGCGCCAGCTCGGCGATGGCGGCGGCCGTCTCGAGCGCATGCGCCCGGCTCTCGATCTGGCAGGGCCCGCAGATGAAGGCGAGCGGGCGGGTATTACCGACCATGAACCTCCCGATGGCGACGTCCATCAGACGAGCCGCGCCTGTCGCACCGCTGCCGCCACGAAACCCGCGAAAAGCGGGTGCGGCGCGAAGGGCTTGGACTTCAACTCCGGATGGAACTGCACGCCAATGAACCAGGGGTGATCCGGATACTCGACGATCTCGGGCAGGATGCCGTCCGGCGACATGCCGGAGAAGCGCAGCCCCGCCGCTTCCAGCCGCTCGCGGTAGCCGACATTCACCTCGTAGCGGTGGCGATGCCGCTCCTCGATGCGCGACTCGCCATAGACGCTGCGCACCAGCGAGTCCTCGGCCAGCACGGCCGGATAGGCGCCGAGCCGCATGGTGCCCCCCAGGGCGCCGCCGGCCTCGCGGATCTGGCGCTCGTTGCCGCGCACCCATTCGGTCAGCAGCCCCACCACCGGCTCGGCGCAGGGGCCGAATTCGGTGCTGGAGGCTGTCGGGATGTTCAGTAGGTTCCGCGAAGCCTCGATCACCGCCATCTGCATGCCGAAGCAGATACCGAAGAAGGGGATCTTCCGCTCGCGGGCGAACTTCACCGCCTGGATCTTACCGCCCGTCCCGCGCTCGCCAAAGCCGCCGGGGACCAGGATGCCGTGCACACCGTCTAGTCGGCGGACGACCTCGCCCTCCTCGCGCTCGAAGAGCTCGCTATCCACCCAGTCGAGCTTGACGCGCATGTTGTTGGCGATGCCGCCATGCGCCAGCGCCTCGTTCAGCGACTTATATGCGTCGAGCAGGCCGGTGTACTTGCCCACGACGGCGATCGTGACCTCGCCCTCGGGATTGGTGATGCGGTCCGTGATGCGTTCCCAGCTGCCCATGTTCGGGTCGCCGTAAATGCTGAGGTTGAAGTGCCGAAGCACTTCGCGATCCAGCCCTTCGGCATGGTAGCTCGACGGCACGGCATAGATGCTTTTCGCATCGTAGGCGGGAATGACGCTCTCGGGCCGGACGTTGCAGAAGAGCGCGATCTTGCGGCGCTCGTTCTCCGGAATCTCCCGGTCGCAGCGGCAGAGCAGAATCTGCGGCTGGATGCCCATGCCCAGCAGCTCCTTCACGGAATGCTGCGTCGGCTTGGTCTTCAGCTCGCCGGCCGAAGGGATGTAGGGCACCAGCGTCAGGTGAATGAAGAGGCTGCGCGTCGGGCCAAGCTCGTTGGCGAGCTGGCGGACGGCCTCCAGGAAGGGCAGCGACTCGATGTCGCCCACCGTCCCGCCGATCTCGACCAGCACGAAATCGTAGCTGTCCGTGTCGGTGACGACCGCTTCCTTGATGGCATCCGTGATGTGCGGAATGACCTGGACCGTGGCGCCGAGGTAGTCGCCCCGGCGCTCCTTGGCGATTACCTCCGAATAGAGGCGCCCCGTCGTCCAGTTGTCGGCCTTGGAGCCGTGTACGCCGGTGAAGCGTTCGTAATGGCCGAGATCGAGGTCGGTTTCCGCCCCGTCATCGGTCACGAAGACCTCGCCATGCTGATACGGGGACATCGTTCCCGGATCGACGTTGAGATAGGGGTCCAACTTGCGAAGGCGCACGCGATAGCCGCGCGCCTGCAAGAGGGCTCCGAGAGAAGCCGCTGCGATACCCTTGCCAAGCGAGGAGACCACGCCGCCGGTGATGAATACAAACCGTGCCATGGGAGTTCGTCATAACCATTTCGGCGGTGCTGTTACAGCCCCCCGAACGCAACTCTGCCCAGCGGGCGGAAATCAGTTCGTGGGAACGGCCGGCAGCGCGGGTATCGCCGGAGCCGAGGGAGCGGCGGCGGGCGGGGGAACGTCGAGGATGGAGCGGTTCGCCGAACTGCCGCGATGCAGCAGGGCCAGGGTCAGCGCCAGGACGAAGAACATCGTTCCCAGGATCGCTGTGGTCCGCGTCAGCAGATTGGCCGTGCCGCGGCCGCCCATGAAGGAGCCCATGCCCTGGGAGGAGCCGATACCGAGACCCCCGCCCTCGCTGCGCTGCACGAGGATGACCCCGATCAGGGCGAGAGTAACGATCAGAAAGACGATGAGGAGGATGGTGGCCATGATGGGCCGTCCTACCCCGAAGGCCCGGCCAAGGCTAGACCGCCGTGCCTACTCCGGCATTGCCCGGGCGATGGCGAGGAAATCCGCCGCCACAAGGCTCGCCCCGCCCACCAGCGCGCCGTCCACATCGGGCAGCGCGAAGATGCCTGCCGCATTGGCCGGCTTCACCGAGCCGCCATACAGCAGCCGCGTGGTCCGCGCTGCCGGGCCGAAGCGGTCCACCAGGGCCTCGCGCATCGTGTCGTGGATGGCGGCGACCTCCTCCTCGGTGGGCGTGCGGCCGGTGCCGATGGCCCAGACCGGCTCATAGGCCACGATGCCGCCCGCGGTGACGAAGCCGTATGGGATCGAGCCCTCGAGCTGCCGGGTCACCACCGACTCGGCGTGGCCGGCTAGCCGCTCGGCCTCGGTCTCGCCGACGCAGACGATGGGGATGAGGCCGGCGGCGAGGGCCGCCTCGGTCTTGCCGCAGACGGTCGTGTCGTCCTCGGCGTGATTCGCCCGGCGCTCGGAATGGCCGAGGATCACATGGGTGGCGCCGGCATCGCGCAGCATGGCGGCACTGACGTCCCCGGTATGGGCGCCCTGCAGTGCAGCGTGGCAGTCCTGGGCGCCCACGGCGACGCGGCTGCCCAGCATCGCCACCGCCACGCTGTGTACGTGGACGTTGGGCGGGCAGATGAGGAGGTCCACGCCCGGGACACCCCCTCGCAAGGCCTCGGCGAGGCGGACGGCCTCACGCAGGCTGCCATGCATCTTCCAGTTGCCCGCGATGAGCGGACGGATTCCCGGTGTCATGCCCTGTTCCCCTGGCTGGTCAGATTTGGATAACCCGGGAGGCCGTTTGGCAACAGCCCGGCAAAGGGCTATTCGCGACTTCATGATCACCGCAATGCGCCGCCTGGCCGGCACCTGGTTCGCCAGGATCCTCTTCCTCCTGCTGATTCTGTCCTTCGCGGCCTGGGGCATCGAGGACATGCTGCGCAATCTCGGGCGCGATACCGCCGTCGCGCGGGTGGGCAGCGATTCGATCGAGGTCGCCGAGGCCCAGGACGCCGCCCGGCGCGAGCTGCAGCGCATCCAGCGCCAGCTTCAGGGCCGCATCGAGATCGACGCCCGAATCCGCCGCGCCGTTGCCGATCAGGCGCTGGAAGCGCTGATCCTGGACCGCGTGGTCCGGCAGGAATCGGAGCGGATGCGCATCAGCGTGCCGGACGATTCGGTGCGCGACTACATCTTCCAGATCCCTGGCTTCGCTGGCGCCGACGGCCGATTCTCCCGCGTCGCCTTCGACGGCTTCCTGCGCAGCAACGATCTGACCGAGGCGCGCTTCCTGGAATTGCTGCGGTCCGATCTCGGCCGCCAGCAGCTGAGCGGCGCCATCCGCGCCGGCGCCACGACGCCGGAGACCCTGGCCAACCGGCTGCTCGCCTATAATCTGGAGCGCCGCAGCGCCGCGCTGGTGGAGTTGCCGTTCTCCGCTGCGCCCGAGCCCGAGGCGCCGACCGAGGCGCAGCTCAGCCGCTACCATGAGAACAACGCCCAGCGCTTCTCTACCCCCGAATACCGGGACGTGGCGGTAGCGACGCTGAACGCCGCGAGGATGATGGGCGAGGTCGAGGTCAGCGACCGCGACATCGAGGACGGCTACGCCGCCGCCCATGCCCGGTTCGTGACGCCGGAGAAGCGCGAGATCTTCCAGGCGGTGATGCAGGACGAAGCGGCCGCCCAGGCGATCGCCGCCCGCTGGCAGACCGAGGCGGACTTCGCGGCCATCGAGACGGCGGCGCGCGAGGCGGGCGGCATGGCCTCCTCCCTCGGCACGACCGCGCGCACGGACCTGCCGCTGCCCGAACTTGCCGAAGCCGCCTTCGCGCTTGCGCCGGGTGCTGTTTCGGCGCCGGTGCACAGTCCCTTCGGCTGGCACGTGCTGAAGGTCGGCACGATCGAGCCGGGCACGACGCGCAGCCTGGACGACGTGCGCGAGGAACTGCGCCTCGAGATCGCCTCCGAGCGCGCGGCCGACATGGCCTTCGAGCGCGTGAACCGGGTCGAGGACGCGCTGGCCGGAGGCGCCACCCTCGCCGAGGCCGCGCAACGTTTCTCCCTAGGCTATGCCGAGGGCAAGATCGACCCGACCGGGCACAACCCCGATGGGACGGAGTTCGCCCTGCCGGTGGCCGCCGCCTCCCGCGCCGCAGCGCTGCGGGCCGTCTTCACCACCGAACGCGGTGCCGCACCGCGCCTCCAGGAGGGCGAGTGGGGCTTCATGGCCGTCGAGGTCCGCGACGTCACACCGCCCGCGTTGCGCCCGCTCGACACGGTGCGGGCGCAGGTGACGGCCGGCTATATCGCCGATGCCCGCCGCCGCTCGCAGGAGGAGCGCGCGGCCGCACTGCTCGCCGCCGTGCGCGGAGGCCAGACTTTGGCCGCTGCCGCCGAAGCCGCGGGCGTCTCTGCCGAGGAGCTCGGTCCCTTCCCGCGCGAAGCCAGCGGCGGCAACCCGATGCCGCGCGACCTGCTGGCGCCGGCCTTCGAGCTGCGCGGCACGGACGCCACCATGGTGGAACGGCCGCAATCCTTCGCGGTGATCCAGCTGCTTTCGGTGACGCCGGGTGATACCTCGGGCGCGACCGAGGCCTTGGCCGCGCTGCGGACCGAAGTGGCGCAGACCATGGCCGAGGATATCGAGGCGCAGTACCAGGCGGCGCTGCGCGCGCGCGCCAATGTCCGCATCAATCCCCGCATGGTCGACCAGATCGCGGGCGAAAACTGAGATGGACGCTCCGGATTTCGCCGGCTTCCGGGCAACGCTGGAGAGCGGACAGTCGCAGCTTGTCTGGCGGGAGCGGGTGGCGGACCTGGAGACGCCGGTCGGCACCTTCCTGAAGCTCGCCGAGGGCAAGCCGCACGCCTTCCTGCTGGAAAGCGTCGAGGGCGGCGCGGCGCGCGGGCGGTTTTCCGCGATCGGGCTGGCACCGGACCTGATCTGGCGCTGCCGCAACGGCGAGGCGGAGTGCAACCCGCACGCACTCTCCGCGCCGCATGCCTTCGAGCCCGAGGCGCTGCCGCCGCTGGAGGCCCTGGCCGCGCGCATCGCCGCGATCCGCATGCCCCTGCCGGCCGGGCTGCCGCCGATCGCCGCGGGGCTTTTCGGCTACCTCGGCTATGACATGGTCCGGCAGATGGAGCGCCTGCCGGCCGACAATCCCGATGTGCTCGGCATTCCCGAAGCGGTGATGATCCGCCCGACACTGGTGGCAGTTTTCGATCATGTGCGCGATGCGCTGACGCTCATCACCCCGGTCTGGGCCGATAAGGGCATTGATGCCGAGTCCGCCTGGGCGCTGGCGCAGTCGCGGCTGGACGAGGCCGAGGCGGCGATGGCTCGGCCCCTGCCCCGACCGGCCCCGCCGGCCCGGCTGCCGGCGCCGGCCGCGCCGGTTTCCAATTTCACGCCCGAGGCCTATATGGCGGCCGTCGAGCGCGCGCGGGAATACATTCGCGCCGGCGACGCCTTCCAGATCGTGCCGAGTCAGCGCTTCTCGGCACCCTTCGCGCTCGCGCCCTTCGCGCTGTACCGCGCGCTACGACGGATCAATCCGGCGCCCTACCTCTTCTTTTTCGACTTCGGCGGGTTCTCCGCGGTCGGCGCCTCGCCCGAAATTCTTGTCAGCGCCAAGGATGGCGAAGTCACCATTCGCCCGTTGGCCGGCACGCGCCGCCGCGGCGCCACGCCGGAAGAGGATGCCGCATTGGAGGTCGAGCTACTGGCCGATCCCAAGGAGCGCGCGGAGCATCTGATGCTGCTCGACCTCGGGCGGAACGATGTGGGGCGGGTGGCCGCCATCGGCACGGTGAAGGTGACGGCGCAGTTCCGGATCGAGCGGTACAGCCAGGTGATGCACATCGCTTCGGAAGTCCGGGGCAAGCTGCGGCCGGGGCTTTCGGCGCTGGATGCGTTGCAGGCGGGCTTCCCAGCCGGCACGCTTTCCGGCGCGCCGAAGGTGCGGGCGATGGAGATCATCGAGGAGCTGGAGCCCTCGCGGCGCGGGCTCTATGCCGGGGGCGTCGGGTATTTCGGCGTGGACGGCAACATGGATATCTGCATCGCGCTGCGCACCGCCCTGGTGAAGGACGGCATGCTGCATGTGCAGGCGGGCGCGGGCGTCGTCGCCGACAGCAACGCCCGGGCCGAGCATGAGGAATGCATCCAGAAGGCCAAGGCCCTGTTCCGCGCGGCGGAAGAGGCCGTGCGCTTCGCGGCCGGCGGAGGTTAGAGCATTTCCCGTTCGCAAGAGCTCACGGCAAAGCTCTAGCTTATTGTTTTCCGAGCATCTTCACCCGAGCGAATGAAGCCATTCGATCGGGATCTGCTCTAGCGCCTACTCCGCGATGCCCTTCCCCGGCCGATGCACCTTAACCGCGCTTTGCTCCGCCAGGATCTCCCCGATCGACTGCCTGAGCAGCCGGATGTCGCGGATGCGCCCGAAGCTCGGGCGGTGGAACAGCGCCACGTCACGCATGTACTGCCCGCCGGCGATCCGCCGATAGGCCACCATGTCGTCCAGCAGCGCGCCGACCTGAATCGCAAGCTGCGGCATGAATGACACGCCCGAACCGGCCGCGATCATCTGGCGAAGGGTTTCGAGGCTGGCGGCCTGCAGGTCCGAAGGGCCTTCCCGCATCCGCGAAGGGCAGAGCTGCATCGCCTGTTCGCGCAGGCAATGACCCTCGGCGAGAAGGATCAGCTCCTGGACGGGAATGTCCTCGGGGTTCACCTGCTCGGTCTGGGCCAGGGGATGGTCGCGCGGGACGGCCAGCGCCAGTTCCTCGCGGAAGAGCGGCAATTCCGTCAGCTCGGCTTCGGCGATCGGGCTGGTGGCAAGGAGCGCATCGAGTTCGCCCACTTCTAGCTGGCGCACCAGGACACGAGTGTGGCCCTCGGTCAGCATCAGCTTGAGGTCGGGGAACCGGGAGCGCAGAGGCTTTAGGAGAAAGGGCACCAGGTACGGGCCGAGGGTGGAGATCACGCCCAGGCGAAGAATGCCGGTCAGGGGCTCGGCACCGGTCCGCACGACCTCGAACAGGCGCCGGGCCTCGGAGATGATGCGCTTGCCCTGGGCGACGATCTCCTCGCCGCGCCGGGTGACGAGGACGCCGCGCGGGCTGCGCTCGAAGATCTCGACGCCGAGGAACTCCTCAAGTTTGCGGAGCTGGCCGGAGAGCGTGGGCTGACTAACGCCGCAGGCCATCGCAGCGCGGCCGAAATGGCGGTGCTCTGCAACGGCCGAAATATATTCCAGGTCGCGAAGGCTTAGTCCGGCGAGGTTCATGCCAGTACCCAATCCTGATTCTTGACTTGGACCATTCTCCGCCGCAGTCTTTGCCGCAAGGGGCATTCGGCGATCGCCCCGTGAGGCCTCGGCTCAAGCATCGCATCCCATCGGATATTGGATGCCAGGTCATGCCCTCACCCCATGTCATCAGCCCTGCTCAACTTGCGCGTCGAATCGGATTGCCCAACGCTCCCACTCTGATCGACGTCCGCATCCCCGAGGACTTCGCTGCGGATCCCCGTTCGGTGCCCGGCAGCACGCGCGCCTTGTACATGGATGCCGCCGACTGGGGGGAAACCTGGCGCGGCCGGTCGGTGGTGGTCGTCTGCCAGAAGGGCCTGAAGCTCAGCCACGGCGTCGCAGCCTGGCTGCGCCACCATGGCGCAGAGGCTGAAACGCTCGAGGAAGGCTTCGCCGGTTGGGCAGCCGCCGGCCTGCCACTGATTTCGCCCGAATATGTCCCGCCACGCGACGCGCAGGGCCGCACGCTTTGGGTTACGCGAGCGAGGCCGAAAGTGGATCGCATCGCATGCCCATGGCTCATCCGGCGCTTCGTGGACCCCTCGGCCGTGTTCCTTTTCGTATCGCCCTCTGAGGTCCTGGCGGTAGCGGAACGCTTCGGCGCCACGCCCTTCGACGTCGAGGGCGTGTTCTGGTCCCACCGCGGCCCACGCTGCACCTTCGACACGATGATCGAGGAATTCGGGCTGCGACTGCCGGAGCTCGACCATCTCGCGCGCATCGTGCGCGGTGCGGATACCGCGAAGTTGGATGCGGAGCCGGAAGCGGCGGGCCTGCTCGCGGCCTCTCTTGGCCTTTCCCGCATGTATCGCGACGACCTCGCACAGCTCGAAGCCGGGATCTCGCTCTACGACGCCTTCTTCCGCTGGTGCCGCGACGCCGCGCAAGAAACCCACAACTGGCCGGCAGGACGCCCCGCGTGATGGACCAGACCGCCACCC
>JAQGHY010000248.1 GCA_028291455.1 Rubritepida sp.
ATCCCGTAGAGCCGCTGATGCGCGGCCTCGCGCTCGTAATCTAGCTCCTCGCGGAGGCGGTCCTTCAGCTCGCCGAAAGCCTCCTCGTTGTCCAGCGCGCTGTCCATCCGCCGATAGAGGCTAAGCGCGAGCTTCAACTGCTTGAGGTCCGCCTCCACCACGGTAGGCATGTCGGGATACTGCAGCTTGCAGGCCACGTCGCGGCCGTCATGCAGCGTCGCGCGGTGAACCTGGCCGAGGCTGGCGGCCGCGGCGGCCTCCGACCCGAAGGTGGCGAAGCGGGACTGCCATTGCGGCCCCAACTCCGTCTGCATGCGGCGCTTCACGAAAGCCGGGCCCATGGCGGGAGCATTGGCCTGCAGCGTCGCCAGCTCACGCGCATATTCCTCGGGCAGCGCGTCGGGCACGGTGGAGAGGAACTGCGCCACCTTCATCATTGGGCCCTTCAGCCCGCCGAGAATGGCCTTCAGGTCCTCGGCATGCGCGCCCTTGTTGGTCTTGATGCCGAGGAATCGCTCCCCCGCCACCCGCGCCGCGATGCCGGTGACGGCACCCGAGGTGCGCATCATCCGGCGCATCTCGCCGAAGAAGTTGCCCTCGCGCTCGGTCAAGACGCGGCTTCCTGCTCGAGCTCGTCGATGAAGCCGGAGATGACGTCCAGCCCGCGCTTCCAGAAATCCGGGTCCGAGGCATCGAGGCCGAAGGGCGCCAGCAATTCCTGGTGGCGCAGCGTGCCGCCGGCCTTGAGCATGGCCATGTACTTCTCCTCGAAGCCGGCCACCGCCTTGTCCTGATAGACGCCGTAGAGCGCGTTCACCAGGCAATCCCCGAAGGCATAGGCGTAGACGTAGAAGGGCGTGTGCACGAAGTGCGGGATATAGGCCCAGTAGTTGGCATAATCCGGCGTGAAGTCGAAGATCGGGCCGAGGCTGGCGGTCTGGATTTCCATCCAGATCTCCCCAATCCGCTCCGGCGAAAGCTCGCCCTTGCGGCGCTCGTCATGCACCCGCGTCTCGAACTGGTAGAAGGCGACCTGCCGAACCACCGTGTTCAGCATGTCCTCGACCTTGCCGGCCAGCAGCAGGCGCCGCTTGGCGGGGTCCTTCTCGGCGTCCAGCAGAGAACGGAAGGTCAGCATCTCGCCGAAGACGCTCGCCGTCTCCGCCAGCGTCAGCGGCGTGGAAGACATCAGGTAGCCCTGATCCGCCGCCAGCCGCTGGTGCACGCCATGGCCCAGCTCATGCGCCAGCGTCATCACGTCGCGCGCCTTGCCGTGGTAGTTCAGCAGCAGATAGGGGTGCGCCGATGGCACGGTCGGATGCGCGAAGGCGCCGCCGGCCTTGCCGGGACGAAGCGCCGCATCGATCCAGTCTTTCTCGAAGAACGGCGCGGAGAGCGTCTCCATCTCCGGGCTGAAGCCGGCATAGGCGTGGCGCACGCGGCTCACTGCGTCGGCCCAGGGGATCGTGCCATCCTCGTCGCGCGGCAGGGGCGCGTTGCGGTCCCAATGCATGAGCTTGGGCAGGCCGAGCCACTTGGCCTTCATCGCGTAGTAGCGGTGCGAGAGGCGCGGATAGCTCTCCGTCACGGCGCCCACCAGCGCGTCCACCACCTCGTCCTCGACCATATTGGCGAGGTTGCGCGAGGAGCCGGGGCGGGCGTGGTGCCGCCATTTGTCCATCACCTCCTTGTCCTTCACCAGCGTGTTGGTGATGAGGGAGAAGAGGCGGATGCGGCTGCCGAAGGCCGCGGAAATCCCCTTAGCCCCCGCTTCGCGCACGGCGCGATCGGTGTCGGATAGCTTGTTCAGCGCCGCGGAAACCGAAAGCTCCTCCCCGCTGACCGTGATCTTCATCGTCGCCATGGTCTCGTCGAAGAGGCGGTTCCAGGCGGCGCGGCCCGTCACTTCCTTCTCGTGCAGCAGGCGCTCCATTTCGTCGGAAAGCTGGTGCGGCAGCCAGACGCGCAGGTCGCGCAGCCAGGGCGACCAATGCGCTAAGGCCTTGCTCTCGGCCAGCTTGGCGTCGAGCACGGCCTGCTCGACGTGGTTCAGCTCAAGCGTGAAGAAGACCATGTGCGAGGAGATGGTCGTCACCCGCTCCTGCATGGTCTGGTAGAAGCGCCCATTCGGCCCGCTCTCGGAATCGCCTGCGAAGGTGAGCGAGGCGAAGCTCATGGCACGGCCAAGCACCTCCTCGATCTTCTCATAGGCGGCGATCGCCTCGGCCAGCGCGTCGCCGGAGAGTTGGGCGAGCTTGCCGGCATGGCGTTCCTGGAAGGCGGCGGCATCGGCTTCGGCCCGCTCGAGGTCGCTAGCCAACACCGCATCATCCGGTCCCTGATACAGGTCGGAGAGGTCCCATGAGGGAAGGGAGGCGTCGCCGGCGGCGGCGTCGAGGGGAGAGCGCAGCATTTCAGGGGCGCGGCCTGGGATCATTCGCATATCTCCCATATATGCGCACTGACGGCGCGGCCAAGCGCCCAATGCGGGGAAGTCCATAATGACCACAGCAGTCGAAGCGGCCCGAAGCCTGCCTGGACTGCTCTTCGCCCTCGCGGTCGAGGCGCCGGACCGGCCCATGCTGGGATATTGGCGCGAAGGCGGCTGGCGCCGGATGTCGCGTGGCGAGTTCGCGCAGAAGGTGGCCGATGTCGCGACGGGGCTGCGACGGCTCGGCGTGACGGCAGGCGAACGCGTGCTGCTGGTCAGCGAGAACCGGCCCGAATTCATCATCGCCGACGCCGCGATCATGGCCATCGGCGCCGTTACCGTGCCGACCTACGTGACCAACACCGTCACCGACCACGCCCATATCCTGCGCGATTCCGGCGCCCGCGCCGCCGTGACGTCGACGGCCGCCTTGGCTGGGCGAGTGCTGGAAGGCGCGGCACAGGCAAGCGGTCTCGACCTGCTCGTCTGCATCGAGCCGCCGCCCCCCTGCCCGTCCGGCACCCGCGCCGCCGCCTGGAGCGAATTCGAAGCCGTGCCCGCCGACATCGCCACGCTGATCGCGGAGGTGGAGCAAATCCCGGCCGGGCGCCTGGCCTGCCTGATCTACACCTCTGGCACCGGCGGTGCGCCCAAGGGCGTGATGCTGCCGCACCGGGCCATGCTGTCGAACTGCATCTCCGTGCATGGCTTGCTGCGCCAGCTCGACCTGCCGGAGAACCCCCGATACCTCTCCTTCCTGCCGCTCTCCCATGCCTATGAGCATACGGTCGGCGGCTTCCTGCTGCCCTCCTTCGGCGCGGAGGTGGTGTTTTCCCGCGGTGCGGACCGGCTGCTGGCAGATTTCGCCGAGCACCAGCCGCATATCGTCACCGCCGTGCCGCGCCTCTTCGAGGTGATCCGCGAGCGCATCCGCAGCCAGGTGGCGAAGGAGGGCGGCTGGAAGGAGCGGCTCTTCGAACGCGCCATCGCCCTCGGCCTGCGCCGGATCGACGGGCCGCGCCTCTCGCTGGTCGAGCGTCTCGAGGATGCGGTGCTGGACCGGCTGGTGCGCCGCAAGGTTCTCGCCCGTTTTGGTGGGCGCATGCAGGCGATGGTCTCGGGCGGGGCGCGGCTGGACCCCGACCTCTCGGGCTTCTTCATCGCGCTGGGCCTGCCGGTCATCCAGGGCTACGGCCAGACAGAGGCCGGGCCGGTGATCAGCTGCAACGTGCCGTGGGACAATCAGCGCCGCAGCGTCGGACGCCCGCTGCCCGGCGTGACCGTGAAGATCGCCGAGGACGGCGAGTTGCTGGTGCAAGGCATGCTGGTCATGGACGGCTATTGGAACAATCCGGAGGCGACCGCCTCCTCGCTCCAAGGCGACCCGCCCTGGCTGCACACCGGCGACGTGGCGGAGCTGCAGGACGGGCGCATCCACATCACCGACCGCAAGCGGGACTTCCTGAAGCTCAAGGGCGGCGACATGGTCGCTCCCGCCAAGATCGAGGCGCTGCTGGCCGGCGAGCCCGAGATCGCCCAGGTGGTCGCCGGCGGCGAGGGTCTGGCCGGCGTGGTCGCGCTGATCGTTCCGGCCGAGGGGCGCGAGGCGGGGGTCGCCGATGCCGTGAAGCGGGTGAATGCCAAGCTCTCGACCATCGAGCGCATCCGCCGCTTCACCGCCGTGCCCGAGCCCTTCACCGTCGAGAACGGGCTGATGACCCCGACGATGAAGGTGAAGCGCCGCCAGGTGCTGGAGCGCTATGCGGCCGAGGTCGCCGCACTCACCTGAAGGGCTGCGTCAGCAGGGGCAGCACGCGCTGCTCGCCGGCTGCGCGGTAGCCGATCACGCCGAGGACCAGCTCGCCCTTGGGCGCGCCGCGCCAGGAGCCGAAGATCCGGTCCCACACCGACAGGCAGAAGCCGTAATGGCTGTCCGTTTCCTCCTGGCGCTCGGAATGGTGGATGCGGTGGAGGCGGGGCGTGACGATCACCCAGGCCAGCGCGCGGTCCAGCCGGGCGGGGATGCGGATCGCCGCGTGTTCGAAGAGGCTGGTAGCGTTCAGGATGATCTCGAAGGCCACCATGCCCGCGGGCGGCGCGCCCAGCGCCAGGGCGGCGGCCATCTTCAGCAGCATGGAGAGCCAGATCTCGATCGGGTGGAAGCGCAGCCCCGTGGTCGCGTCCATCTCGGGATCGGCGTGATGCACCCGGTGCAGCCGCCAGAGCCAGGGAATGGCATGGGTGGCCCGGTGCTGGCCGTAGATCAGCAGGTCGAAGATCACCACGGTCAGCGGGATGGCGAGCCAGCCCGGCGTATCGAGCCAGTTCAGCAGCCCGAGACCGCGCGACTGGGCCCAGATCGCCACGCCCACCGCGGCGAAGGGCAAAGTGAAGCGCACCAGGACGGACCCCAACGCGACCAGGCCGAGATTGGGAACCCAGCGCCGCCAACCCAGGGGCCGCGGTACTTGCCAGGGGATCAGCCGCTCGCCGACCAACAGCAGGGCCAAGACGCCCAGGAAGGCCGCGAGGCGGATTATGGCTTCACTTGGCATGGCCTCAAGGTAGGTTATCAAGCCGGACAAACCAGGGCCCCGGAATCGAGGCCTTCCCATCGGGGCAACCATCAGGTGTGTCCAGCCGTTCTACCTTACGACAAACCATGCACGCGGAGGAATTCATGACCGAGGCCCATAAAGGCGCTCCCTGGCTATCCGGCAGGCTCAAGCCACTCATGGCGCTTACCTTGATCGCATCGCTGTCGCTCGCCGCCTCCCCCGCCTTCGCCCAGCGCGACCATGGTCGCGGCGGCGGCGGCTGGAACGGCAACCGCGGCGGCGATTATCGCGGCGGCTATCAAAATCGGGATTACGGACGCGGCGGAGGCCGGGATTACGGGCGTGGGGATTACGGGCGCGGCAACTATGGGCGCGGGAACAACAGCGGCGCCGTGATCGGCGGAGCCCTGCTTGGCCTCGGCATCCTCGGTGGCGCACTCGCGCTCCAGCAGCAGCATCAATATGCGGCCCCGCCGCCGGCCTATTACGCGCCGCCCGCGCCGCCCGGGTATTACGACGCGCCCCCGGGCTACTACAAATGAGCCGCCCTTCTCGCTTCCGGAGAACCTCCATGAACATGACGATCGCAGGCCGCCTCGGCATTCTGTGCATTGGCCTCGGCCTTCCCGCCGGCGCCATGGCGCAGGGCTCCACTCCGCGCAGCCCGGCGACGGGCCAGACCGCAGCGGCGACGGCCGCGCCGGCCGCCGCCGCCAGCCCCGGCCGGCGCAGCCGGGAAATGACCCCCGAACAAATGGCGCAGCAGGTGGAGCGGCATCTCACGCAGCTGCACGCGCAGCTGGCCATCACCGCGGCACAGCAGCCGCAATGGGACCAGTTCGCCAAGGTGACGCGCGACAATGCGACCGAGCTGCAGCAGCGCTTCCAGCAGCGCGGTACGCAGTTCGCCCGCATGAACGCGGCTGAGAACATGGCGGATTTCGCGCAGATCTCCGAGTTGCACGCCCAGGAGCTGATGCGCCTGGCCGCCGCCTTCCGGGATCTCTACGCGACCATGTCGCCCGAGCAGAAGCAGGGCGCCGACGCCGTGTTCCGGACGGGACAGCCGCCCAGCGCCCGGACGCGGGGCTAAAAGCCTCAGGCCGCGTGGGTGAGGCGCGCCCAGTTCGGGTTCACCAGCGGCGATGCGCCCCCCAGCGCACGCCGCGCGGCGAGGTATTCGCCGTGCAGCCGCGCCACCAGCTCCGCCGCCGGCACCACCGCGTTGATGCCGGACACGCTCTGCCCGGCGCCCCAGACATCCTTCCAGCGCTTCTTCCGGTCGGATGAGAAGTTCATCGCGGAACTGTCGGAGGTTTCGAGGTTGTCGGGATCCAGCCCCGCATTGCGGACCGACGGCTTCAGGTAGTTGCCGTGAACGCCCGTGATGAGGTTGGTGTAGACGATGTCCGAGGCACCGGATTCCACCAGCATGCGCTTGTAGTCCTCCACCGCGCGGGCCTCCTCCGTCGCGATGAAGGCGCTGCCCATATAGGCGAAATCCGCCCCCATCGCCTCGGCCGCCAGGATGCTGCGGCCATGCGCGATGGAGCCCGACAGCGCAACCGGCCCGTCGAACCAGGCGCGGGTCTCCTGCATCAGCGCGAAGGGGCTCTGCGCGCCCGCATGCCCACCGGCCCCGGCCGCGACCAGCACCAGGCCGTCGGCCCCCTTCTCGATCGCCTTATGCGCGAAGACCTGGTTGATCACGTCGTGCAGGACGTGGCCGCCATAGGAGTGGATCGCCTCGTTCACCTCCGCCCGCGCGCCGAGAGAGCTGATGATCAGCGGCACCTTGTGCTTCACGCAGAGCGCCAGATCCTCCTCCAGCCGGTCGTTGGACCGATGGACGATCAGGTTCATGGCGAAGGGCGCGGAAGGGCGGTCCGGATTGGCGGCATCATGCGAGGCCAGGGTTTGCGTAATCTGCGCCAGCCATTCGTCCAGCTGCTCGATCGGCCGCGCGTTCAGCGTCGGCATGGCGCCGATGACGCCGGCCTTGCATTGCGCGATGACCAGTTCCGGCACCGAAATGATAAAAAGCGGCGAACCTATGAGCGGCAGCCGCAGCCTGCCCTTGATCTTTTCGCGCAGGTCCATGTCGAGCGTTCCCCAGTTATTATAAGGCCGAGGCTAACCTACGGCCGGAAAAGGTATAGATTGGCGAAGACAGCCC
>JAQGHY010000278.1 GCA_028291455.1 Rubritepida sp.
ACCGCCCCCACCGCTCCGGCGGCGCCGGCCGGGCCGCCGGTCGTCACCGCCGCGCGCTTCCGCCGCCCCCCGACGCCGCCTGCCTATCCGATGGTTGCCCGCGAGCGCGGCATCACCGGCGTCGCGATTATCCGGGCCCTGGTCGGCATCGATGGGGAGACGAAGGAGCTCCGGCTGCATCGCTCCGCCGGGAATGCGCTGCTGGACGAAGCCGCGATGGCCGCCGTGCGCCGCTGGTCCTTCGAGCCCTCGACCCGGGACGGCCAGCGCATCGAGGCCTGGGTCGAGGTGCCGATCCGCTTCGAGCTGCGCTGAGCCGTCAGCGCGGGCGGACGACGTAGGGACGGCCGAGCGTCACCGCACCGTCGGGAGCAGCGCTTCCTGCCGCGCCCGGATCGTCCAGAACCGAAATTCCCGGAGAGGTCGGGGCTGGGGCCGCGCCCGGATCGTCCAGCGTAACCAGACCCTCGCCCGTGGTGCCGCTGCTGCGGCCCAGCTCGGCGTCGCGGCGCTGGCGAACGACGCTGCGCAGGCGCGCATAGAAATCCAGGCTATCGGCCCGCAATATGTCGAGGTTCTCGATATTCTCGGCCCGCAGGTCGAGGCCGCCCAGCGTCCCCCGGCCGAGGCCGAGGATCTGCGCCGTCGCGCGCGATACCACGGCCCCGGTGAGCAGGCCCACCGGGCTGGCAAAACTGTCCACGCCCTCGCCCAAGGCGTCGCGCACGGTGGTCGGGCCGAGCAGGGGCAGCATGAGGAAGGGCCCGTCCGGCACGCCCCAGGCATAGAGGGTCTGCCCAAAATCGCCGCTGACCCGGGCGATCCCCGAGGGCGTCGCGACGTCGAAGAGGCCGAGGCCGCCGGCGGTCGTATTGACGTAGAAGCGCATCAGCGTCTGCCCGGCATCGAGCAGGCGGAGCTGCAGCACGTTGTTGGCGAAGATCACTGGCTCGTTCAGGTTACGCAGGAAGTTGCGAAGCCCGTTGCGAAGCGGCTCGGGAATGACGTCCCGATAGGCCTCGGCCACCGGGCGCAGCACGCTGCTGTCCAGCGAGTTGTTGAAGTCCAGCACTTGGCGGTTGGTCGCCTCGTAGGGGTCGCCCGGATCCAACGCCGGGCCCTGGTTGGGATCGGTCGCGCAGGCCCCGAGGGCCAGGATCAGGGCTAGGGCGAGGCGTTTCACCCAGCGAGACTACCGCACTGCCGCGCTCTGCGCGATGGTGCCGCGGTGACGATTTATTATGCGCTTCCCTTTATCGCGCTGGCGCTGTCCGGCGCTGCCCAAGCGCTTTTGGCGCGCCGTGCCCTCGTGGGACTGGCCGCGACGGCGCCTCCCACCGGCCCCGCGCTTGCGGCCAGCGTCCTGAAGCCGCTGCATGGCGCGGAGGCCGGGCTCGCGGGCAATCTCGCCGCTACGTTGGGCCAGCGCCACGCCGCGCCCTTCGAGGTGGTGTTCGGCATGTCCGACCCGGGCGACGCGGCCCGGGCCATCGCCGAAGCCGCCATGGCGGCGAGCGCCACGCCCGCGCGGGTGATCACCGGTGGCGCGGTGCTGGGGTCCAACCGGAAGGTCTCGCAACTGGTCCACCTCGCCGCCGCGGCCGGCCATCCCGTGCTGGTCGTCGCGGACGCCGACATGCGCTGCCCGCCCGCATGGCTGACGGCGGTGACGGCGCCGCTCGCGGAACCCGGGATCGGCCTGGTCACCTGCCTTTATCGGGGCGAGGCGGCAGATGGCGGCTTTTGGTCGCGCATGGCCGTTCTCGGGATCGACTGGCATTTCCTGCCCAATGCCGCGCTGGGCGAAGGCCTCGGCAAGGCGCAGGGCTGCTATGGCGCCACGATGGCGCTGCGCGCGGAGACGCTGGAGCGCATCGGCGGCTTCGCGCCCCTCCTGCCCTTGCTGGCTGACGACCATGCGCTCGGCGTCGCGGTGCGGAGGCTCGGCCTGCGCGTTGTCGTCTCGCCCGTCATCCCCGTGCATGTGATGGCGGAGCCGAGCCTGGCCGCGCTCTGGTCGCATGAACTGCGCTGGGCGCGGACGGTGCGGATGGTGAACTTCCCCGGCTTTCTCGGCCTCGCGCTGACGCATCCGCTGGCCTGGGCGCTGCTGGCGCTGGCGGTGGCGCCGGGCGGGCTGACGCTGGGGCTGCTGATCCTGGTGCTGACGGCGCGTTGGATGCTGGCCTTCGGTGTCGACCGCGCCCTGCATGTGCCGGGCGGCTGGCGGCGCTGGGCATGGCTGCCGCTGCGGGACCTGCTGTCGGCGGCTGTCTGGGGCACGGCGCTGCTGCGCGGGCAGGTGGTCTGGCGGGGGCAGCGCTACCGGCTTGGCCCGGACGGCGAAATGATCGACGCCGCATGAAGCGGCTGATCTTCAACGCCGACGACCTCGGCCTCGCCACGCAAACGAATGAGGGCATCGAGCGCGCCCATCGCGACGGCGTGCTGACCTCCGCGAGCCTCATGGTCGGCGAGGCGGGCTTCGAGGAGGGGTTGCGCGTGGCCCGCGTTAATCCGGGCCTCGCGGTTGGGCTGCACCTGACGCTCACCGACGGCGTGCCCGTGCTGCCGGCGGCGCGGATCCCCGCTTTGACCCAGAAGAACGGCCGCTTCCGCGACGACATGGCCGGGATGGGCCTGACGCTCGCCCTCTCCGCCACGGCCCGCGCCGAACTGGCGGCAGAGGTGGCGGCCCAGATGGAGCGCTTCACCGCCACCGGCCTGACCTGCGACCATGTGAACGCGCACAAGCACTACCACCTGCATCCCGTGATCGCGGCCGTGCTGATGCGGGTGGCGTCCGCGGCCGGCGTGCCCTGCATCCGCCTGCCCTGGGAACCCGGCCCCTTGGTGCGCGCGGTCGAGCCCGCCAGTCCCGGAACGGGCGAATGGGCGTTGAAGCCCTGGTGCGCCCTGCTGCGCCGGCGGGCGGCGCGTTGGAACCTGGCGGCGCCCGATCGTGTGGTCGGCCTCGCCTGGTCCGGCCATTTCACGGTCGAACGGTTGCTCGGCATCCTCCCGCACCTGCCGGACGGCGTGACCGAACTGTACTTCCACCCCGCAACCTCAGGCGGCTTCCCAGGTGCCGCCGAGGGGTACGATTACGCCGGGGAGCTCTCGGCGCTGACCGATGCGCGCGTCGTCGCGGCGCTGGAAGGCGTGGAGAGGGGCGGCTACACGGCGATGCTCTTGCCGAAAGCCGCCGGACGCCTCAGGTAAAATCCCCCTTCGAAGAACGAGGTGAATTTGCTTCCCATCAGCGAGGAGATCCCGCGCCTTGCCCTCGTCACCGGGGGGGCCAGGCGGCTGGGCCGCGGCATCGCCCTGGCGCTCGCGCAGGCGGGTTTCGACCTCGCGATCCACTACAACAGCTCTGCCGCCGAGGCTTCCAAGCTTGCCGCTGAGATCATCACGCTCGGCCGCCGCTGCGAGACCTTCCAGGCCGACCTGATGCAGGAGGAGCAGGTCCTGGCGCTGCTACCCCGCATCCAGGACGCGCTCGGCCCGGTCGGCGTACTCGTGAACAATGCCAGCACCTTCGAGCGCGACGAGTGGAACGACACGACCCGGCACGGCTGGGACCGCCATATGGAGCCAAACCTCCGTGCGCCCTTCGTGCTGATCCAGGAGTTCGCAAAAGCCCTGCCGCAGGCCCGCCTCGGCGTCGTGATCAACATGCTGGACCAGCGCGTGAAGTCGCTGACGCCCCATTTCGTCTCCTACACGGTGTCCAAGGCCGGGCTCTGGGCGCTTACCCAGCAGATGGCCCTGGCCCTCGCCCCCCACATCCGCGTCAATGGCATCGGTCCTGGCCCGACCCTGCCGAGTCCCCGCCAAACCCAGGCGCAGTTCGACCGGCAATGCGCCTCTGTGCCCCTGCGGCACGGCACCTCGCCGGACGAGATCGGCGCGGCCGTGGTGGCGCTGGTGGCGCTGCCCTCCGTCACCGGGCAGATCATCAACCTCGACGGCGGGCAGCATCTGCAATGGGCGCCGGGCGGCGGCGCCGCTCCGGTCGAGGAATGACCCTTCCTCGCGTCCCTGCTATGGTGCTTTGCAACACAGCCAGTCCGGATCACGACACCATGCCCACCGCCGTCGTTCCTCCGCGCATCCGGCGCGTTTTCGTACGTGGGCTGGAATTGCAGGCGCGGCTCGGCGTTTACGCGCACGAGAAGGTCGGTCCGCAGCGCATCCGCGTGCATATCGAGCTGGATGTGGACGATGAGAGCGCGGCCGTCGGAATCGGCCCGGACGACCTCAGCCGCGTGGTGAATTACGAACGCGTGGTCTATGCGGCCCGCGAGGCGGTCGCCAAAGGACATGTCCTTCTGGTAGAAACCCTGGCCGAGACCATCGCCGCCGCCGCCCTGGAGGATCCAAGGGTCCGGCTGGCCCGGATCTCGATCGAGAAGCCGGACGCCTTCGCCGATACGGAAACGGTGGGCGTGACCATCGAGCGGAGCCGGGCCTAAGTCGCTCTGCAACCTTGACGGGAGACGCCCTGGGGCGAGGCGGTTTGACCAGGAGTCAAGCCGATTCTTCATGGATTTCCGCGAATCATCCACCGGCTTGGCCCGATCGACCTGGGCCCTTGATTCCTCAACATTTTATTCACATGCCTGACATGTAAAGAGAGAAATAAAACCAACAATTGAGGAAAATCAAACTCTTAGCTTATTGCATCAAATGTAAGCAGTTTGTCTCAACCCTAGGCCAGACGCCGCTCAGACACCGATCGGCACCAACTAACCCACAGGCTTATCCACAGGCTTCGGGGATAGTCTTGCGGCTTGAGTGAGCAGCCCGCTCCCGGTATGCGCTGCAGCATGGAATCCGCCGAACCGCCCGAGGCGCCGATCAGCGGCCTTGCCGTGCTGGAAGCCGCCCTGCCCACGCTGCCGCTCTCGCCGGGCGTCTATCGGATGCTCGATGGCAAGGGCGACGTGCTCTACGTCGGCAAGGCGCGGGCGATCCGCAAGCGCGTCTACAGCTATACCCAGATCTCCCGCCTGCCCGAGCGCCTGCGCCGCATGGTGCATGAGACGCGGCGGATCGAGATCATCACCACGGCCTCCGAGGTCGAGGCGCTGCTGCTCGAAGCCAATCTCATCAAGAAGCTGCGGCCGCGCTACAACATCGTCCTGCGCGACGACAAATCATATCCATGGCTCCTCGTCACCGACGACCATGCCTATCCGCAGATCGCCAAGCATCGCGGCGAGCGGCGCAAGGGGGCGAGCTACTATGGCCCCTTCGCCAGCGTCTGGGCAGTGAACCAGACGATCACGGCCCTCCAGCGCGTCTTCCTGCTCCGCACCTGCCGCGACACCGTCTTCGACACACGCGACCGGCCCTGCCTGCTGCATCAGATCAAGCGCTGCTCGGCGCCCTGCGTGGAGCGGGTGTCCAAGGAGGAATACGGCGCGCTGGTCACCGAGGCGAAGCAGTTTCTGGCTGGCGAGGTCCCCTCCATCCAGAAGCGGCTGGCGGCCGAAATGGAGCAGGCGGCGGAGAAGCTGGAATTCGAGCGCGCGGCGTCGTTGCGGGACCGTATCCGCGGCCTCACGCAGATCCAGGGCAATAGCCGCATCAACCTTGATGGCGTGGGCGATGCCGATGTGGTGGCGCTGCACATGGCGGCCGGCCAGTCCTGCGTGCAGGTCTTCTTCTTCCGGGGCGGGCGGAACAACGGCAACCGGCCGTACTTCCTCACCCATGCACGCGCCGAGATCACGCCCGAGGAGGTGCTCGGCAGCTTCCTCGCCCAGCTCTACGACGACCTGCCGCCGCCGCCGCTCCTGCTGCTCAGCCATGATGTCGAGGAGGCCGCGCTGATCGCCGAGGCGCTGACCCTCAAGGCCGGTCGCCGCGTCGAGCTTCATCGCCCGCAGCGCGGCGACAAGCGCGATATCGTGGTCCACGCGCAGACCAACGCACGCGAGGCGCTGGAACGCCGCCTCGCCGAGTCCACCGCGCAGGCGCAGCTGCTCGACGGCGTCCAGAAGCTATTCGACCTGGTCGAGCGGCCGGAGCGGATCGAGGTTTACGACAACAGCCACATCATGGGCACCAACGCCTATGGCGCGATGATCGTCGGCGGGCCGCAGGGGTTCAATAAGGGCGCCTACCGCAAGTTCTCGATCAAGACCGCCATGTCCCCGGGCGACGACTTCGCGATGATGCGGGAGGTGCTGGAACGCCGCTTCGGCCGCGCCCTCAAGGAAGACCCCGCCCGCGCCGAACCCGGCTGGCCGGACCTGGTCCTCATCGACGGCGGCCAGGGCCAGCTCTCCGCCGCCCGCGAGATCATGGCGAGCCTGGGCGTGGACGACATTCCCCTGGTCGGCATCGCCAAGGGCGTGGACCGCGATGCCGGGCGCGAATGGTTCCACATGGCCGGGCGCGAGGCCTTCCAGCTCCCCCCACGCGACCCCGTCCTTTATTATCTGCAACGCCTGCGCGACGAGGCCCACCGTTTCGCCATCAACACGCACCGAGCCGGCCGCGCCAAGGCGCTGACCCGTTCGGAGCTGGACGACGTGCCCGGCGTCGGTCCCAAGGTGAAGCGCGAACTGCTCAACCATTTCGGTTCATCCCGCGGGGTGCGGAATGCGGGCGAGCAGGATTTGGCGAATTGCCCTGGAATCGGCCCCGCTTTGGCCCGCCGGATTCACCAGCATTTCCACCCTGGCTCCGGCCAAGCTACATAGGGGCGTGCCCACAGATCTGCCCAACCTCCTGACGCTCTCCCGGATCTTCGCGATCCCGCTGCTGGTGCTTTGCGTCGCCATCCGCGAGCCTTGGGCAGACTTTGCAGCCTGCGTGGTATTCAGCGTGGCCGGCATCACCGACTACTTCGACGGCAAGATCGCCCGCGATCGCAAGATCGTCTCGGATTTCGGCCGCATGCTGGACCCGATCGCCGACAAGCTCCTTGTCGGCGCCGCGCTGATGCTGCTCGCCGGCTTCGACCGACTGCCGCACTGGTCGCTGCTGCCGGCGATCGTCATCCTGCTACGGGAGATCCTGGTGTCGGGGCTGCGCGAATACCTGGCGGGGCTGAATGTCGGGCTGCCGGTCACCTCGCTCGCCAAGTGGAAGACGGGCTTTCAGATGGGCGCGCTCGGCACGCTGCTTGCCGGGGAAACCGGTGCGCGTGTCATCGGGCTGGACTTCCTCCCGGTCGAATTGATCGGTGAAATTATGCTATGGACTGCAGCCGCACTGACGCTTGTCACAGGCTGGGACTACTGGTTGGCTGGGCTGCATCATGCCGCCCGCGAATCGCCTGAGCCCCCGACCGGGCGGCCTTGAGATGACGCGCGCCTCGGCGCATGGTGCGGTGCGATATGGGTTGGCTCTCAGGAGTAGTGGTATGCGGTTGAAGACGTCAGGGCTGAATGTTGTGGTATTGCTCAGCCTTGGAGCGGCCCTGTCCGGCTGCTCGGCCCTTTCCGCGGTGACGGGACACTACTCGGACAGCTTTGGACCGAACTGGGGCGGCATGTCGTCCGAGACGTCTGCCGATAGCCTGACGGTGCAGCGCATCCGCAATCGCGGACCGGGCGAAGCCCCCTCACCGCTGACGCCCGAGCCCGGAGATGTCTGGCCGCGTGAGGAGGGCCCGCGCGCCACCCTCGCCAATCCCGACGAGGCGCTGCGCGGGGTGCGTCCCACCGAGAGCGAGCAACAGCC
>JAQGHY010000312.1 GCA_028291455.1 Rubritepida sp.
TTCTGCACCTGGCTGCTGATCGGCTACTTCAAGTCGATCCCCTACGAGTTGGAAGAATGCGCGCTGATCGACGGCGCGACTCGGCTGCAGATCCTGCGGCGGATCACCCTGCCGCTCGCCGTGCCGGGGCTCATCAGCGCTGGCATCTTCTCGTTCACGCTGAGCTGGAACGAGTTCATCTACGCCCTCGCCTTCATCCAGAGCAGCGAGAACAAGACGGTGCCGGTCGCGATCCTGACGGAGCTGGTGACGGGCGACGTGTACCAGTGGGGCGCGCTGATGGCGGGCTCGCTGCTAGGCTCGCTACCGGTGGCGATCTTCTACTCGTTCTTCGTGGACTACTACGTCAGCAGCCTGACGGGCGCGGTCAAGGAGTGATGCCTGCGTGACCCCTGCGTGATCCCTTGGGGGGATCGCCTAGCGCAGCTGCTGTTCCGCCACCACGAGATGCGCCGCACCGTTGCGGCGTGTCCGTTCGGTCAAAGCGCTACCGCAATTGAAGCTGTCGAAGATGGTGCTCTCGGGGTTCGTCACTTCCATCTTCGCGCGGACGCGGCAGACCAGGCGCTGCGTGGAAGCGGGGCTGCCACCGTGCCAACGGCGCAGGGCTTCGGACCAGCTCCCCATCTCGCCAGCCCAGCGGGCCATCATGCCGCCGGCCCAGTCGGCTGAGGTCATGGGGTCGAGCGGCCAGAAGGAGTTGCGTGCATGCACGCGGGCGTTCACCTGCACGCAGCCTGCCATGACGCTGCGGTTGGGCGCCGCGCCGGCGTAGAGGACGCGGGCGGCTTCCTGGGTCTCGGGGAAGTAGGCGCGGCCGCCAATGGAGAGCGCGTAAGCATGCAGGCCGCTCTCGGCGAGGGCGATGGCCGTGAGCAGGCCCGTGGGCAGCCCGTGGACCTCCTCGGCGCGGCGGGTGGCGGCAAGGCAGGCGGCGCGGGGCGAGCCGGCCAAGGCGGTCGCCTGCACATCGGGGCCGAGGACGGGAAGCAGCTCCTGCGGCGCATCCCTCATCCGAGGCGCGCTCGCGACGTCTTGGGACTGTGTGCGGCTGGCCGACCGGACGCGGCCGCTGCTGCGGGTGGAGCGGCTGGAGGAACGGGCGGAAGCTTCACGCCGAGGCTGCGGGGCCCGTGCCGCCGGCGTCCGGCGCGCGGCTGAAGCGGTGGCAGGCCGGCTGGCGTTTGCATGGCGCGCTTCGGCGGCGCGCGCGGTGCTCGGCATGACGAAGCCCAACGCACCCAGCAGACAGGCCGCAAGGGCGCCGAATGCGAAGCTACGCAAGCTCCCCCGGGGGAAGTACCCTGGGAAGGGCCGGCGCAAGCCGAGAGTTCTCGGTTGGCAGACCAGGGGTGTGTGCCGGGGCGCGGGGAGGCGAACTTGTCTCCCCGGCAGGCCAGTCTCGGTCAACATGCAACACGCGGTAGCATGGCGTGAATGAAAAGGGCAACCCCGCTCCCTCCCCCGGGTTGATTCTGGGGCATGATGCAGGGCGGCGGGAACCCGCGGGGAGTGGGTGATGATCACGCGCCGAAGCATGGCGGCCAGTGTGGCGGGAATGTGGCCGGGCCTCGCGATGGCTCAGACCCCGATACAGGCGCCGGAGCGCGGCACGGTTCTCGTCGCGCCGTTTTCCCCCGGGGGCGCTGCGGATATCGCCGCACGGAATTTCGCGGCCTTCGCCGTGCGCCACATGGGCACGGACCCCCGCCCGATCGTCGTGGACAACCGCACCGGCGCGTCAGGCGCGGTGGGCACGCAATACGTGGCGCGGGCGCGGCCGGATGGGCAGACCCTGCTGCTCGCGCGCGTGGGTTCTTCGGCGATCCTGCCGGCGACGGATCCGCGCACGCCCTACACGGTGGATGATTTCACCTGGCTCGGCATGCTCGACGAAAACCCCTTCGTCGTCTGCGTGCGCGCCGATGCGCCATGGGCCACACTGAGCGCGCTGCTCGAAGCCATCGGACAGGCGCCGGGAAGGCTGAACTTCGCGACCGGTGGACCGGCGACGATCCTCGATCTCGGCGTGCGGCACATGCTGGCTTCGGCAGGGCTCGCGATCGATGCCGCGCAGGCGATTCCGTTTCGCGGCGGTGGCGACGCGCTGGTCGCGCTGCTGGCTGGACAGGCGCAATTCGTCGGCAACAATCTGGGCGACATGATCGGCGCCATCCAGCAGCGCCAGATACGCGCGCTGGTGGTGGGTAGCCAGGCGCGGCTCGCTAGCATCCCGAACGTGCCGACCGCGGCGCAGGCGGGGCTTGCCGCGCTCACCGAACTCGGCGGCTGGAACGCGCTGGCGGGGCCGGCCGCGATGGCCGAACCCGTCGTGACATTCTGGAGCAATGTGATCGCCTCTACGGCACGCGATCCGGGTTGGCTGGCCGCGACGCGGCGCATCGGCAGCGTGCCCCGCTCCATGGATGGTGCGGGGACGCGGGCCTACGTACAGGCGCAGATCGTGCTGTATCGCGACCTCGCCCGGCGCCTCAATCTCGGCTGATATCGGCACCGCCCGACCGATCGGTTGACGGATCGCGGCGATGCGGCGAGGCTGCGTTCGCCGCGTCACGAGGCAGCGGCCCGCAAATCCCGGGAGGATGCGATGATCGCCAGGAAAGGGCATCGAGGCCCATGAAGAACCCCGCCTATATCGTAGGAGCTTTCGAGCATCCGACGCGCAAGGCCGAGGACAAGTCCACCGCGCAGCTCCATGCCGAATGCGCCTATGGCGCACTGCAGGATGCCGGTCTCTCCGCCTCCGATATCGATGGCTATTTCTGTGCGGGCGATGCGCCCGGCATGGGTGGCCTCTCCATGCTCGACTACATGGGCCTCACCAAGATCCGTCATTACGACACGACGGAAAGCGGTGGCTCCTCCTACATCATCCATGTGGGCCATGCGGTCGAAGCCATCATCTCGGGCAAGTGCAATGTCGCGCTGATCACGCTCGCGGGGCGTCCTCGCGCCGAGGGCATGCAGACCGGCACGGCCGTGCGCAGCTCGGGCGTCGGCGTTCCCGACGAGCCTTTCGAACTGCCCTATGCGCGCACCATCGCGACCATGCATGCGAACGTCGCGATGCGGCACATGTACGAGTTCGGCACGACCTCCGAGCAGCTTGCCTGGGTGAAGGTCGCGGCGTCCACGCACGCGCAGTATAACCCGCATGCGATGCTGCCCAAGGTCGTTACCGTCGAGGACGTCGTGAATTCGCCGATGGTGGCCGATCCGCTGCATCGCCTCGACTGCTGCGTCATCTCCGACGGCGGCGGCGCGCTGATCATCGCGCGTCCCGAGATCGCAGCCACGCTCAAGCGCCCGAAGGTCGGCGTGAAGGGCTGGGGCGAAGCTTATAAGCACCAGAACGCGGGCGGCATCGACCTCACCTATTCGGCGGCGGCAATGTCCGGCCCAATGGCTTTCGGAAAGGCCGGCGTGAAGCCTTCCGACATCCGCTACGCCTCGATCTACGACAGCTTCACCATCTCGGTGATCGTGCAGCTCGAGGATCTCGGCTTCTGCGAGAAGGGCAAGGCGGGCCTCTTCGTGCAGGATGGCGGGCTGATCTCGGGCATCGGCAAGCTGCCGTTCAACACCGATGGCGGCGGGCTCTGCAACAACCATCCGGCCAATCGCGGCGGCATGACCAAGGTCATCGAGGCTGTGCGCCAGTCGCGTGGCGAGGCCCACCCGAAGGTGCAGGTTCCCAACCACGATCTCGTCCTCGCCAACGGCAAGGGCGGCAGCCTCGGGACGCGGCATGGCTGCGGCACCGTCATTCTGGAGAGGGAGTGAACACCATGGCGACGCAAGCCTTCGACCGCCTCCCCCAGGCGCCCGGCGAGACCCCGGACAACAAGGTCTATTTCGACGCCTGCCGCGAGGGAAAACTGCTCCTCGGCAAGTGCAACGACACCGGTAAGCTGTTCCACTACCCGCGCCACGTCTCGCCTTTCACGCTCTCGAACAATGTCGAGTTCGTGGAAGCGAAGGGCACGGGCGTGATCTACAGCTACAGCGTGGCGCGCGGGAAGGAGCCCTTCTGCGTGGCTTACGTCACGCTGGATGAAGGCCCGGTGATGCTCAGCAACATCATCGAATGCGACCTCGACAGCATCAAGATCGGCCAGAAGGTCAAGCTGAAGTTCAAGGACAGCGACGGCGGCGCCCCGGTGCCGATGTTCGTCCTGGCCTGAAGCCACACGGCCCGGCGGCGGCTCTCGCGTGAGTCGCCGCCGAGGCCAGCTTCCTGCAAGCTAGCCTGCTAGGCCTGCTTGCGCAGTGCCCGGACAAATCGCGGTCCGGCCTCGGAGAAGCCCGTGGCCCGGCAGAAGGCGTGCAGCGACGGCGCATCCGATGCGGTCGCGATCTCCAATCGGCTGCAGCCAGCCATGCGGGCGACTTGCCCGGCGCTCTTGAGCAGCAGCCTGCCGATTCCATGCCGGCGGTGTTCCTCGCCGACCAGCAGCAGCGTGATCTGCGCGACAGCACTCGGCGCATCGAGCGTCGGATACCAATGCATCACGAGAAGGCCGCTGGGCGGGCCCCATTGCACCGCGACAAGTGCCGTCGCGGCTCCCTGCCTGAGCCCGGCGAGTCGCTCCGCAAGGTCGCGGGCGTCGATGACGTGTCCTGCCTCGGCCAGCAAGGCGGCAAGGCCCGGTGCCTCGCCCGCTGCGGCAGCGCGGATTTCCAGGCCATGGCGTAGCGTCATCTGCGGGGCTCTCTGCGGAGCGCCAGCTTGGCCGCGCCCAGGCGCCACCGCAACCGCCTCCGTCACGCACGCGGAACCACTCAGAAGAAGATGGATGGTGGTGGCGATTGATCGGCGGGCAAGGCTCACCATTTGATGGGCATGAACGCAATCACCTCGACGGC
>JAQGHY010000002.1 GCA_028291455.1 Rubritepida sp.
GTCGGGTAGACGAAGGCCGCCCAGGAGACGGTGAAGGCGAAGATGGTCGCCGCGATGATGCCGGGCATGGCCACGGGGATGAAGATCTTGGTCAGCATCTGCATCCAGTTGGCGCCGTCGATCAGCGCGGCCTCGTCCAGTTCCTTGGGAATTGAGGCGAAGTAGCCGATCATGATCCAGGTGCAGAACGGCACGGTCAGCGTCGGATAGACCAGCACCAGCCCCCAGATGGAGTTCAGCAGCCCGAGCCCGCCGACGATCTGATAGAGCGGGATGAAGAGCAGCGTGTCCGGCACCAGGTAGGTGAGGAACACGCCCGTGGCGAGGAACTGGCTGCCCCAGAAGCGCATCCGCGCCAGCGCGAAGGCCGCGAGGATCGAGATCACCATGGTGATGGCGACGACGAGCGTGGTGACGATCGCGCTGTTGAGAAAGAAGCGCAGGAACATCCCGTTGCCGAGCAGCGCCGTATAATTCTCGAGCGTCGGATTGTGCACCAGCCAGGGATTGCCGCGCATATTGGCGATCTCGGCGCTGCCCTTGAGGCTGGTAATGAACATATAGACCGGCGGCGCCAGGAAGATGACGGAGGCCAGGATCAGCGACGCATAGGCGGTCCACATGGCCCAGCGCCGCTCGGCCGAGAGGCTCCCGGCCTTGCTGTAGATGCCGGTGGACTTCGACACGGGAGTGGAAGCGGTGGCTACCGACATCACATCTGCTCCTTGTTCCGACGGGTCACGCCGCGCAGGACGAAGAAGGCGCAGAACGCGAGAATCGGCAGCATGAAAAGGGAAACGGCGGCGCCGCGCGGGATGTTCCCCGAGAGGATGCCCACCTGGAAGGCGTAGCTCGCGAAGACATGCGTGAGGTCTCGCGGGCCGCCATTGGTCAACACGCGGACGATGTCGTAATTCGCGAAGGTGACGATGAGGCTGAACAGCACGGTGATGCTGATGATGTTCGCCATCATCGGCAGTGTGATGAAGCGCAGCCTTTGCCAGCCATTGGCGCCGTCGATCTGCGCCGCCTCATAAAGCTGTTCCGGCACGCTCTTGATCGCCGCCAGATACATGATCATGAAGAACGGAGCGCCGACCCACACATTGACGATGATGATCGCCGCACGCGCCCAGAGCGGCTCGCCGAGCCAAGGCACCGGCGGCGCGCCGACCACCGAGAGCAGATAGTTGATGGAGCTGTAGGACGGGTCGTACATCCACCACCAGCCGAGCGTGGAGAGCACGGGCGGGATCACCCAGGGCACCAGCAGCATGCCGCGCCATTTGCGCTGCCCCTTGACGGGGATGTGATGCAGCATGTGCGCCAACCAGAAGCCGATCAGCGCCTTGGCGATCACCGCCGTGATGGCGAAGATGCAGGACTGCCAGACCACGTCCCAGAAGGTGTCCGTGTCGAACAGGATCTCGAAATTGCCGAAGCCGATACTGGCCGTCATGCGGCGGTTCAGCGTCGACAGGTAGATCCCGTAGGCCGCGGGATAGGCGACGAGGCCGACGATGACCATGAGCAGCGGCAAGGTCATCAGGAAGGCGATGGTCGAGCGCCGCCGCGCGAAGCGCCGCAGGCTGCCGGAACCGGGGGCGGGGGCCGCGCGAGCCGGAACGGCGGTAAGCGTGTCGGCGGACATCATGACCTCCTGCTGTGATCGCGGAACGGGCGGGGATCCTCCCCGCCCGGACGGCTTCAGCCGCGCGCGAAGTTGCGCAGCTCGCGCTCGGCCCAGGCCATGGACTGGTCGATGGTCTCGCCGCCCTGTGCCACGCGGGCGATCATCTTGGTGTTGATCGCCTGGTTGTAGGCCTGCACCGCGATCTCGGCCGGGGCCGGTGCGAAGGAGATGTTCTGCAGCGCATTGTGGTGGGGCTTCAGCGGATAGTTGTAGACGACGCCGGTCGGCGGGCCTTCCGTCTCCCAGATCTTGAAGTCCGACATGGTGCCGAAGGGCGGGATGTCGTAGCCGGAGCTGGTGGTGGTCTGCGCCTCGGCCTGCTCGCGCTCGGAGAGGAATTCTAGCAGCCCCTTGGCCGCGGGCTTCGCGCGGCTGAAGCTCCAGATGCCCCAGAAATACGGCAGGTAGGGCGTGAAGCGTCCCGCCGGGCCAGCCGGCATGGGGAAGGTCCAGCACTTCTCGGCCACGGCCGGCGCATCGCGCTTGGCCACCGCCCAGGTCGAGGGCGGGTTGAAGATGAGCGCGGAGCGGCCGGAGATGAGCGCGCGGTTGTTGGAGGCGTCGTCCCAGGCATAGACGTCGTTGGGCAGGAAGCGGCAGAGGCGCACGGCGTATTCCATCACCTGGCGCACGGCCGGGTTGCTGCGCACGGTGACGTTGCCGCGGTCGTCGATCATGGTCGCGCCGTAGCTGCGGAACAGCGCTCCCACCCAGTCCACCGCGTCGGTGAAGCTGCCCATCGGCAGGCCGAAGGGCACCTGCGCCTGCGCGCATTTCTCGGCGGCGACGAGGAAGTTGTCCCAGTTCCATTGGTCGACGCCTGGGCCGGCCTGGTTGGCGGCCGGATACATCGCCTGCACGTCGATACCGGCATGCTGCTTCAGCAGGTCGAACCGGCCCAGCGACGGCTTGTGCTGGCTGCCCGATACGGCCGGGATCGCGCGCCAGGCGCCCTCACGCTTGGCCAGGTATTCGCCGATCGGATTGATCGGCCCGTATTTGGCGACGAGGCGCCCCACCACGTCGTCCATCGGCTCCAGCATCCGCGCATGGGCCGAGGGCTCCCAGGTCGGAAAGCTCAGGATGTCATGGCCGGAGCGGCTTTGCGCCTGGGCGGCGATGGTCAGGAGGTTCTGGTTGCCGACGGAGGTGATGAAATCGACCTGCACGTCCACGCGATTGCGTTGGCCCCATTCGGCGCAAAGGCGGCGCAGGACATCGTTGCCGACTGGAACCCAGTGATCCCAGAAGCCGCATCGCAGGGTGCCGCCGGTGCCTTGCGCATGCACCATGGGTGCTGAAAGTACACCGGCCGCCATCACACCCGCGCCAGCGCGCAGTGTCCCGCGCCGGGAAATCCCGTTGCCTGCCATCATGACCGTTCCCCGTAATTTTTTATCTGCGGTCTTTGCCGCTGAACGCAGGTTAGGCATGCCGCCCGGCCGAACGCAACGACTTGCTGCATGCGGCCATGGGCATGAAGATGATCCCATGGACAGGCAAATTTTCGACGCCATCGTGATCGGCGCCGGCATCGCGGGCGCGACTTCGGGCGCTCATCTCTCGGCGACGCATCGCGTGGCGCTGCTGGAGGCTGAGGACAGCGCCGGCTACCACACCACCGGGCGCTCGGCCGCCATCTGGATCCTCAGCTACGGCAGCGCTGATGCGCGGATCCTGACGGGGGCATCGCGAAGCTTTTTCGAGGCGCCGCCGGCAGGCTTCACCGAAGTCTCGCTGGCGCATGCGCGGCCGGTGCTGACCCTCGCCTCGGAACAGGATCGTACGGAGCTGGAGGCGAGCCTGGACGAGGGCCGCGTGCCGATCACCCTGGACGCGGCGCGGGCGATGGTCCCGGCGATACGCGCGGACCACACCGTCGCCGCCGCCATCGAGTACGACTCCTTCGACATTGATGTCGCCGCGCTGCACCAGGGATTCCTGAAGCTGCTGCGCTCGCGCGGGGGCGATCTCTCGCTGCGCAGTCAGGCGGGGCGCATCTGGTACGAGGCTGGGCTTTGGCATGCCGAGACGGCCGGCGGGGATATCTTCGCCGCTCCCGTGATCGTGAATGCCGCGGGCGCTTGGGGCGACGTGGTGGCGAAGATGGCCGGCGTACGGGCCATCGGCTTGCAGCCCAAGCGGCGCACCGCGCTCATCATCGATCCCGGACAATACGATACCGCGAACTGGCCCATGGTCGCCGATATCGGCCACAGCTGGTACGTCCGGCCCGAGGCGCGCAGCAAGCTCATGGTCAGCCCCGCCGACGAAACCGACAGCGAGCCCTGCGATGCGCAGCCTGACGAGCTGGACGTCGCCATCGCCATCGACCGGATGCAGCAGGCCCTCGATATCCCCGTGAACCGGGTCGAGCATCGCTGGGCCGGGCTGCGGAGCTTCACGCGGGATCGCGGGCTGGCGATCGGCGCCAGCGAGATGCCCGGCTTCTACTGGTTCTGCGGTCAGGGCGGCTATGGCATCCAGACCGCTCCGGCCGCGGGGCGCCTACTGGCGCAGCTTGTCCGGGGCGAGGAGCCGGATGCGGACCTGCGCGCCGCCCTAGCGCCCACCAATCCCTTGAGGTTCGCGGCATGATGCCCGGTTACGACGATGTCCGGGCGGCGGCCGCCAGGCTGCGGGGCCGCATCCGACACACGCCCATGCTGCGCCACCGCGCCCTCGACGAAGCCGCGGGCGGCGTGGTGCTGATCAAGCCCGAGCCGTTGCAGATCACCGGCAGCTTCAAGCTGCGCGGGGCCACCAATGCCGCGCTGCTGCTAGCGGCCTCCGCTCGGGCGGGCGGTGTCGTCACCCATTCCTCGGGCAATCACGGCCAGGCGGTGGCGGCGGCGTGCCACGGGCTCGGCATGCCCGCGATGATCGCCATGCCGATGGATGCGCCCAAGGTGAAGGTGGAGGCGACGCGCGCCTGGGGGGCGGAGATCCATTTCTTCGACCGCCATACGGTGGACCGCGACGCGCTGGCCATCGAGCTTGCAGCCCAGCGCGGCGCGGCGGTGATCCCGCCGTTCGACCATCCGGACGTCATCGCCGGCCAGGGCACCGCGATCATGGAGCTGCTGGAGGATGCGCTGGCGGCGGGATTCAAGGCGGACCAGCTCGCCATCTGCACCGGCGGCGGCGGGCTGCTGGCGGGCTCGGCGCTTTCGGCGAAAGCGCTGGCGCCGCAAGCCAAGATCTACGCTGTCGAGCCCGAGGGTTGGGACGATTACGGCCAGTCGTTGCGCGCGGGGCACCGCATCGCGGCCGACGGCAAGGGGTCCGGGATCTGCGACTCCCTGCTCTCCAAGCAGCCGGGCGAGATCACCTTCGCGATCAACGCGCCGCGCGTGACGGGCGGGCTGATGGTAACGCCCGTCGAGGTCTTCGCGGCGATGCGCTTCGCCTTCACCCACCTGAAGGTGATCGTCGAACCTGGCGGTGCCGTGGCGCTGGCGGCCGTCCTGGCGGGAAAGCTGAACACGCGCGACGCGGTGACGGGCATCATCCTCAGCGGCGGCAATGTAGATGCGGGGGTCTTCGCGCAAGCGATGGCTACGTGAGCGAAATGAACCACATCATCCCTCCCATCCTGCGCCATGGTTTCACGCTGCATGGGCTGGCGGCAGGGTTTTGCGCGTTTGCCGCGTTGCGGCTGGCGGGGCTGCCCTTCGGCGAGGCCGCGATGCTGGGCTGGTGCCTGCATGTAGTCACCTACGCGGTGCTGCTGCTGCATCGCCTCGGCAATGCCCAGCCGGAAACCATGCGCGTGCGGGCCTGCAAGCTGGCGGACGGCCGGGCCGCCGTGCTGGGCCTCTCCGTGCTTGCCGCCACGGCCTCGATGCTGATCGTGGCTTCCCAGCTGGCGGGAAAGGATCAGGGTATGGTGGATCGCGTCGTCGCGATCGTTACCGTCATCATGTCCTGGTTCTACGTGCATCTGCTCTTCGCGCAGGAATACGCGCACGAATACTGGATGCACGACACCGGCATCGAGTTCCCCGGCGGCGACGGCACGCCCGACTTCAGCGAATTCCTTTACTTCGGCTTCACCGTGGGCATGACATTCCAGGTCAGCGACATGACGACGAATACGCCGAGGATGCGCAAGCTCGTGCTGCTGCACGGGCTGGCTGCCTTCGCCTTCAACGCCGTCATTCTCGCCTCGGCGGTGAACACCGTCGCAAATATGGGCGGCTAACGCGCCCTAGCTCGGCGTGATGCGCGTGATCTTCGTGCCGTTCAGTGCGACCGCGGCCATCAGCCCCTGCTGGCCGAAGGTGATCGCGTAGACCGGTTCGGTCAGCGTGGTGGAGGTGGCGTTGGCCTGCAGCCCGCGATCCAGCGCAACCACCGTCGGGCCGGTGCCGATTTCCCAGCCATCGGCGCTCATCAACGCACGAAGGCTCTCGGCGGTCATGAAGAACATGGCCAGGCCCGCGGCCTGCGCTCCCGCGAGGAAGCCGAAGGACAGCCCGGCGATGTTGTAGTAGCCGGTGGTGGCCGTGCCGCGCATCAGCGCGCCCTCGCCATACTGGCCGCCGACGATGAAGCCGCCGCTGACGATGCGCGGAAAGATCAGCACCGCCTGGGCGCTGCGGAACAGCGGCGCGGCGTTCTCCATCCCGCGCAGCCGGGTCAGGGCGGCGGCGACATCGGCGTCGATCTCGGTGCGGGTGGCTGCCTGGGCGGGGGCCGGGGTCAGGAGGGGAGCCGCGGCCAGCAACGGCAGGGCGGCGGCAAATCGGGCAATCTGGCGACGTTGCATGATCGTGCTCCTTTTATTCGGGTGCTCCCCAAACGCGGCGCACCCCTGGCGGTTGCCAGCCGGTCGCACGTGGGCAAGGCTTCATCGAAACGACATGGGACGAACGCCAGATGATTCACCTCCTCGGCCGTGCGAACAGCACGAACGTGTGGAAACCGCTGTGGGTGCTGGAGGAGCTGGGCCTGCCCTATGAGCGCACCGATGTCGGCATGGAGCACGGCGTGGTGGACACGCCCGAATACCGCGCGCTGAACCCCAACGGACGCGTCCCCTCGCTGCGGCACGGCGATGTGGAGCTTTGGGAGAGCAACAGCGTCTGCCGCTACCTCTGCCTCCTCGCCGGCGGCGACGCGAAGGGGCTCTACCCGACGGCACCTGGAGCGCGGGCAAGCGTGGACCGCTGGCTGGACTGGCAGCTCTCGACCCTTTCTCCAGCCGAGCGCGACCTGTTCTGGAACATGGTCCGCACGCCCGAGGAGAAGCGCGACATGAAGGCCGTCGCGGCGGCCGTGACGAACAGCGCAAAGTGCTGGGCGATCATCGAGGACAGGCTGGGCGACGGGCGGCCCTATATCGAGGGCGACACGCTGACGCTGGCCGATATCGTGCTGGGCTGCTTTGCCCGGCGTTGGCTCGGCGAGGAAGTTCGCGTGGCTGGAATGCCGGAATTTCCGAAGCTGAACGCCTGGTTCGCACGGATCTCGGAGCGGCCGGGGTTCCAGCGCTGGGTAGCGCCGAAGCTGTTCTGAACGCCCTGGCGGGGACCGCGTAACAGTTGTGTCCCGAGCTACGAAAACACGCCATTCTTTCTCCCAACAATAATCCAGGGAGGAAGAACCATCATGCGAAGCATGTCCCGCCGGGCCGCGCTGGCCTTGCCGCTCGGCGCCGCGCTGCCTCTGGTCGCGCGTGCCGACGATTGGAAACCCAACCAGCCGGTGCGCCTCCTCGTGGCCTCCGCCCCGGGCGGCACCACAGACATCATGGCCCGCCTGCTCTCGCCGCGGCTTCAGTCCCGCTGGGGCACATCGGTGGTGGCGGAGAACCGTGCCGGCGCCGGCGGCACTATATGCACGCTGGAGATGGTGCGCGCCCGGCCCGACGGCTCCACGATCATGTCGGGCAATATCGGGCCGCAGGCCATCGCCTATTCCCTGTTCCGCAACCTGCCCTACCGTCCGGAGCAGGTCCTTGCCATCGCCGGCACCATCACCGGACCTAATGTGCTGGTGGTAAACAACGACGTACCCGCACGCAGCGTGGCGGAACTCGCGGCGTTGATTCGCGCCCGGCCGGGGCAGGTCAGCTACGCATCGACCGGGGTGGGGCAATCTACGCATCTTTCGCCGGTGCTGATGCTTCAGATGCTGAACGCCGAGGCCATCCACGTGCCCTTCCGTGGGTCGGGCCCGGCACAGGTGGATCTGCTGGCGGCCAACGTGAACTTCCTCATCGACAATCTGACCGGCGTGATTGAGCAGATCCGTTCCGGCCGCGTGCGGGCGCTCGCCGTCACCAGCAGGGAGCGCAGCCCGCAACTGCCAAACGTGCCGGCGATGCGCGAGACCATGCCGGAGCTGGCGAGCTACGAGGTGAACACCTGGTTCGGCATCTTCGGCCCGGCCGGGCTGCCGAATGCGACCGTGCAGGCCATCAATGCGGAGGTCAACGCTTGGCTCGACCTGCCGGATACGCGCCGTCGCTTCACCGACTTGGGAGGCGAGCCGCTGAAGCTGAGCCCGGAAGCCTTCGCCGATTTCGTCGTCGCGGAGACCCGGAAATGGGCGGGGGTGGTGCGGCGCGAGGGGATCCAGGTGGAAGCGGGGTAGGATTGCGCGGCGAGGCCTTCGTGGGGACGTGGATCAGCCCTTCACGTCCATCGCCTGACGCAGCCCGTCGCTCACCAGGTTGAAGCAGATCGACGTCACGAAGATGCAGATGCCCGGCAGCACCGCCACCCAGGGCTGCACGTAGATCGCCGTGCGCAGCGTGTTCAGCATCAGCCCCCATTCCGGCTCCGGCGGGCGCGTGCCGAGGCCGAGGAAGCTCAGCCCCGAGGCCAGGATCAGGCAGACGCTGATCAGCGAGGTCGAATAGACGAAGATCGGCCCCAGCACGTTGCCCAGCACATGCACCCGCACGATGGTGAAGGCCGAGGCGCCCGAGGCCCGCGCCGCATCCACGAAATCAAGGTTGCGCACGCCCGTCGTCACGCTCTCGGCCACGCGGATGATCGGCGGCACGAAGACCAGCGTCAGCGCCAGGATCGCGTTCATGATGCCCGCCCCGAGCGCGCCCGAGATGGCGACGGCCAGCAGCACGGAGGGGAAGGCGTAGAACACGTCGGTCACGCGCATGATGAGCATGTTCGGCTTGCCACCGGTGAAGCCCGCCAGCACGCCGAGGAACGTGCCGATCACGAAAGCGAGCGCCACCGGCACGATGCCCATGAACCAGGACAGCCTGCCGCCGAAGATCAGCCGCGTCAGCATGTCGCGCCCCAGCTCGTCGGTGCCGAGCGGGTAGTTCGGCGTGCCCATCGGGCGCAGGCGGCGGATCATGCTGCCCTGGAACGGATCATGCGGGGCGATCCAGGGCGCGAGGAGGATGACCAGCAGCATGGTCAGCAGCACCAGGCCACAGCCGATCGTCACGGGATCGCGGCGGACGCGCTTCAGCACGCCAGCCCAATAGCCCTCGGAACGGGCAACGGCCTCACGCGCCTGGACGGCGAGTTCCGCGTTTGCGGCGGTGGTGCTCATGCTCGTTTGATCCGTCGCGCCGGAGGCGGGCCAAGAGGAGGCGCCGGAGGCGCGCCAAGTGAAGGAGAGCGGATCATGCTCTTTTGATCCGCGGATCCAAGGCGGTTTGGATGAGGTCGACCACGAGGTTCAACCCTACGAAGAACATCGCCAGCACCAGGATGGTCCCCTGCAGCACCGGCAGGTCGCGCTGGAAGATCGCGCTGTTCAGCAGCAGCCCTGTGCCCGGCCAGGAAAACACCGTCTCCACCAGGATCGAGCCGCCCATCAGGTAGCCCAACTGCAGCCCGATCACCGCCAGAGCGTTCGGCGCCGCGTTCTTCACGACGTGCAGGAAGATGTTCCAGGACGTCAGCCCCTTGCCGCGCAGGGCCACTACGAATTCCTGGTTCATGATCTCGGCGACGATGCCGCGCACCGTGCGCGTGACGATGCCCATCGGGATCACGGAGAGCGTCACTGCCGGCAGGACCAGGTGCTGGATATGCTCCCAATTCCACATCCAGTCCGCGCTGCCGCCCGGCCCGGCGCCCATCGCCGGCAGCCAGTTGAGCTGCACCGAGAAGATCACCACCAGCACCATGCCGAGCCCGTAATGCGGCACCGAGACGCCGGCGACCGCGATCGTCACCGCCGCGCGGTCGAGCAGGGTGCCGCGGAAGGTGCCGGCCAAACCGCCAAGGATGCAGCCCATGATGAAGCCGATCGCCGAGGCCGCCGCTGCCAGCATCAGCGTATTGCCGATGGCGGAATGCAGGTCGCTCCAGACCGGGCGGCCGGTGGCGAGCGAGCGGCCGAGATCGCCCTGCACCACCTTCATCAGCCAGATTCCGAACTGGATGGGCAAGGGCCTGTCGAGCCCGTACTCGCGGCGGACCTGGTCCACCACCTCCTGCGGGGCGTCGGGCGGGACGATGGCGTTGACCGGGTCGCCCGGGGCGATCTGCACCAGCATGAAGCACACGAAACCGACGGCGAGCGCGATCGGCACCACGTAGAGCAGGCGCCGGAGCAGGTAGAAGAACATCAGGCCAAGCCTCCAAAACGCGTCAGCCGAAATTGCACCAGCCTGCTCGGCTTCTCCCGGGCGCTATCTAGCGCGGAGCGGGCCTGGGGGAGCAAGCTGCAACCTGCGGCCATTTGCCCTGCCCCCCTTGCCTTTGCCCAAGCACGCGGCAGAACTGCACGCCGATGAAGCTCCTTCTCCTCAACGGCAACACGGATCCCGCGATCACCGAACGGCTGGCCGCCGCCGCCCGCGCGATGTGCGCCGACGAGATCGTGCCGGCCACGGCGCGCTTCGGGGCACGCTACATCGCGACACGCGCGGCCTCGGCCATCGCGGCGCATGCGGTGCTGGATGCGTTGGCGGAGCTGGTGGGGGCGGAGAATCCGGAAGGTTTCGACGCCGCGATCATCGCCTGCTTCGGCGACCCCGGGCTGGAGGCGGCGCGGGAGATGCTGCCCATCCCGGTGTTGGGATTGGCGGATGCCTCCATCGTGGCGGCCCTGCGGATCGCGCCGCGCGTGGCGCTGCTGACCGGCGGCGCGGCCTGGGTGCCGATGCTGCGGGAATTCGCGCTGCTGCGCGGCCATGGGCCCGAGACGGTGCGCGTCGCGGCCGTGGCCCCCACCGGCGACATGATCGCGCGCGAGCCGGAACGCGCGCTGGACATGCTCGCGGAGGCCGCCGCCCAACAGGTCGCGGCCGGCGCCGGCGTCCTGGTGCTGGGCGGCGCGGGGCTGGTCGGCCTTGCCGAGCGCCTGCAGCCGCAGGTCAGCGTGCCCGTGCTGGACTGCCTGCGCGTCACGCTCGATGCCATCAGGGAGGCGAAGCCCGGCACCACCCTCATGCAGCCGGCGCCAAGCCTGGGGCTGAGCCACGCGCTGGCGCAGATGCTGGCGAAGTAATCCGCGGCATGAGGATTGCTGGTGTAACCCACCGCCCAGGGGCGACGTCCCCCACCGATTGGAACCACATGCGCCGCCGCTCCCTGTTTGCCGTCCCTGCCCTGCTCGCCGGCCCCGCCTTCGCCCAGGCCGCTGCCTGGAAACCCCCGTCCTCGGTCCGCTACGTCGTGCCGTTCCCGCCGGGATCGAGCTTTGACCTGGTGGGCCGCGTGGTCGCCGAGGGCGCGGCACCGCTGCTCGGCCAGACCGTGGTGGTGGAGAACCGGCCGGGTGCGGGCACGCTGGTCGCCGTGCAGGCAGTGAAGGTCATGCCGCCGGACGGGCTGTCCATGATCATGGTGGCCAACAGCTTCACCGTGAACCAATCGCTGCACCGGCCGCAGCCCTACGATGCGCTGACCGACTTCGATCCGCTGGCGCTGCTGGTCGAGACGCCGCATGTCCTGGTCTGCCATCCCTCGGTCGCCACGGATTTCGCCGGCTTCCTGGCCAAGGCGCGGCAGCCCGGCGCCGGGCTGAGCTTCGG
>JAQGHY010000030.1 GCA_028291455.1 Rubritepida sp.
GAGTCTTCGACCCCTTCGGCAATGACGGTGAGCCCCAGCTCGTGGGCCAGCGAAGCGATCGCACGCAAGATCGCTGCGTCACCGGCGCTTTCAGAGGCGTGCGAGATGAAACTTCGATCGAGCTTGATAGACACCAGCGGCAGGCGCGGCAGTTGCGACAACGAGGAATAGCCGATCCCGAAATCATCCATGGTCACCTTGAAGCCCAGGCGCCGGGCTTTCCGCAGGGCCTCGACAGCTCGCGCATCGGTAAAGGCGCTCTCCGTCACCTCGATGCAGAATCCGCTCAATGGAAGACCGTGGCGTTCGATCAGGTCGACGAGATCATCGATCACGTCACTAGAGGCGAGTTGCACCGGGGAGATGTTGATGTTGACGATAGGGCGATTTCTCGGAAAGCGGCGGTACCAGTCCGCCGCCTGCGCGACGGCGATGGTCATCAGCTTCAGGCCGAGCGGGACGATGAGGCCGCGGGCCTCGGCCAGCTCGATGAAGCGGTCCGGCGGGATCGGTCCAAGTTGCGGATGGTTCCAACGCGCCAACGCCTCGACGGCAATCAACTTGCGGTCGGACATGCGCACGACTGGTTGATAAGCGACTGTCAGCTCACCCTCGCCCTCCAGCGCGAGATGCAGCCCTTGCTCCAGTTTCGCCTGCTCGCGTCGGAACTCGTGCATGGACGGAAGGAAGGCAATAAGCTGGTTTCCGCCCCGCGTCTTGGCGACGTAGCGCGCATCGTCCGCACCTTGCCGCAGGTCGATAGTGCCGGCCGTGTCGCTATGAGCGATGCCGACGCTTGCCGTGAGATGAAGGGCCTGCTGACGGATGTCGAAGGGCCGAGCTAGGATCGCGACGGCGGCCAAGCCCAGCTGTTCAGCCTCCGGAATCGTTATGCCGACGCAGCAGATGGCGAAGTCATCTCCCCCAAGCCGGCCCACACTATGGCGGCCGGAAATCGAGGCAAGTCGCCTCCCGACTTCAGCAATCACCTCATCGCCCAGGACTGGCCCAAAAACCTGATTGACGGATCGGAAACGGTCGATATCCAGCATCAACATGGCGGCCATTGGCGGCCGAGGCCCACTATCCCAAGCAGTGAACACCTCCCACATCCTGTTGCGGCTGCGTAGGCCGGTCAGGGCGTCGACGGTGGCGGCGCGATAGAGCAAGCGCGCAGCCCACAGCAGGGTCAGAATGGCGAGGAGCACGCCGGCGCCGACAAGGATGCGAACCCAGTACGTCAGGCGTTCGGCATCGACCAGGCGTTCCCCGAGCAGGCGCTGCTCGGCAGACCTCATTCCAGTGAGTAAGGCGGCGATCCTCACCATGTCGTCGCGGCCAGCATCCGTCAGCACCGTGCCGAGTGCCGCGCCCAGCCCAACGCCGCGGCGGAGGTCCACGGTGGAAGCAAGTTCCGCAAGCTTACTGTCTAGCACTGGGCCCAGCGCCGCCATCCGATTCCGATGCCCCGCATCATCGGCGGTCAGGTCTCGAAGATCGGCTCGCAGGCCGCCCAGGCGTTGGATGGCCTCGTCAGAAGGGAGCAGGTATTCGTCTCGGCCGGTCAGCAGATAGCCGCGTTGGCCGGTTTCGGCAGCGAGGATGGCGAGACTGGTTTCTTGGACAGCTGCCAGCACATTCCGGGTATGAGCTGACCATTCCAGCGCGGTTCGCTCAGCCTCGAAGCTTTGCCATGTCGCACCCCCGAGCAGAAGTATGCCGGAAATCAAGGCGCCGAAGATCAGCGCAACGGATCTACCAATGGTGAGATTTGGCACGATGGTCCTTCCGCCGAATTGTCTCGACTGAGAGTCGGTTGATTGGTCGAATAGGGGCGACTTAGACCGTTGCCGGCTTTACCGCCGCAATACCAAACATACACAATCAATGAATTAGAACTTGATAAAAGTTAAATTAAGTTAGCGCAGGCGTGCTGTTTGCGGCGCTCGCTGCCGGTCTATTGGCTCAACGATGCGCCTATACGGGGCACCAGACGTGCTTCTCGAAGGGCGGGATCAAGGGCCAACAAAAGCATATGGAGGGCATCGACGCAGACGAGCTGACCTAACGGCTATTACAGGTCATGCGGTTGAACTGCTCGAGCAGGTGGAGGAGAGCGTCTTGGATGCCGAGGGCCGGCTCAGCGACGTAGACCGCGGAAGAGAAAGCTGCAGTGAGGCAGGCGCTTGCCACATTTAGCCGCGCTGAAAGCTACGAGCGATGGGGCCAGTGATCGATCGAAGCGGCGTGATGCATTTTCTATTTGCGGCGATCACCTTCCTTCTGAACGCCGCGCCAGGATATGCCCGGCGGTATGATGGACGTGGACGCCGCCAGGGGTGGTGCGGATAGCGACCCCTGATCTGCCGCAGAAAGCAATTTCATGATCGGAACTTCGCTTGGCCTCCCTGCCTCGTAGAGCGAATGCTCACCCACGCTCAGCGGTTCGCCCGGCTTCGCCCAAACCGGCTCCCAACGCTTCGCCCGGGTCACCAGAGCGTCCTTCTTGGCGTCGTGCGCAATGAGCGCAATACGCAGGCGGTCCGCATGCATCTCAACCTCGTCATAACGAACCCCCATCAGGCGGCTTGGATCAGCCCTCGTTCTCCCCGGTCACACTGCGGGATTCACCGTTGTCGTCGAGAGCAACAAAGGTAAAGACGCCTTCGGTCACCTTCTGCGGCTCCTTGCCGTGCCCGCGTCCTCGCGCCCAGGTTTCGACCTTCACCACCACGGA
>JAQGHY010000047.1 GCA_028291455.1 Rubritepida sp.
TGCAGATTGCGGAACTCGCCCAGCCAGTCGAGCCGGTAGCCGTGTTCGAGCTGCACCTCGCGCTCGACCAAAGCCTGTGCCTCCTGCACCGCGCTCGACGGATCCCGCCCGCGGATGGAGAAGCGGATCGGCACGTAGCGCGTGCTGTCGTCGCGATAGACGTAGGCCGGTTCCGAGGAGAGGGTGATGGCCGCGACATCCGACAGCACCGCCCCGCGCGACCCACCCACGGGGATGCGGCCGATGGCGTCGATATTGTCGCGATAGGGCGCGGCCAGGCGGACCACGATCGGGAAGTTGCGGTCGCCACCTCGCTCATAGAGTCGCCCCGCCTCCCGCCCGCCGATCGCGGCCTGCACGACCTCGTTGATGTCGTCCACCTGGAGCCCAAATCGTGCCGCCCGCGCCCGGTCGATCCGCACCGAGACGGTGGGCTGGCCGAGCGTGGGGAAGATCGCGATATCGGTCAGGCCGCGCACCTGGGTCAGCAAGCCACGGATCTGCTCCGCGCGTGCCGTCAGGATGTCGAGGTCAGGTCCGAAGACCTTGATGGCATTGGCGCCCTTCACCCCCGACGCGGCCTCCTGGACGTTGTCGCTGATGGCCTGGGCGAAGCTGAACTGCACGCCGAGGAAGCGCTCGCTCAGCCGCGCATTGATGGCGGCGACCAGCCCGTCGCGGTTGTGCGCGGTGGTCCAGGTTTCGGGCGGACGCAGCGGGACGAAGAACTCGGCGTTGAAGAAGCCGGCGGAGTCGGTGCCGTCATCGGGCCGGCCCTGCTGCGAGGTGACGGTGATCGACTCCGGGAACTCCATCAGCGTGGCGCGGACGCCCCGGACGGTGGCCTGCCCCTCCTCCAGCGAGATGGTGCCCGGCATGGTCGCGCGGACCCACATATTGCCCTCTTCCAGGGTCGGCAGGAATTCCGCGCCGAGATGCGACAGCACCAGGAGCGAGAGCGCGACGAGCACGGCGGCGATCACTAGCGCGAATTCGCGGGCGGCCATGGAGAAGCGGTAGAGCTTGCCGTGCCCCCAACGCAGCCCGCGCACCAGCGGTGTGTCGCGCTCCTGGCTATCCTCGCGCAGCAGCACGGCGGAGAGCGCGGGCACGATGGTGAAGGCCGCGATCAGCGAACCGCCGATGGCATAGGCGTAGGTCTTGGCCATCGGGCCGAAGATGCGCCCCTCGATACCGCCCATGGTGAAGAGCGGGATGAAGGCGACGATGACGATGAGCAGTGCGAAGAGGATCGGCTTGCCGACCTCGCTGCCCGCGCGCAGCACCGTCAGCGAGATGCCCGAAAGCCCGCCGGCGGCCTGGGGATTTGCATAGAGATGCGGGTTCCGCCGGGCTAGCGCCAGATGTCGGTAGATGTTCTCGACCATGATGATCGTCGCATCCACCAGCAGGCCGAAATCGAGCGCGCCGATACTGAGCAGGTTGGCGCTCTCGCCGCGCGCCAGGATCACCAGCACGGCGAAGAAGAAGGCGAAGGGGATCGTCGCCGCCACCACTACGGCGCCGCGCAGGTCACCCAGGAAGAGCCATTGGATCACCAGGATCAGCAGCACGCCGACGATGATGTTATGCACCACCATATGGGTGGCGACCTTCACCAGGTCCTCGCGATCGTAGAGCGGCACGACGCGCACGCCGGGGGGAAGGATGCCGCCCGCATTGATCCGCGCGACCTCCGCCTGCACGCCGCGGATGGTGGGCAGCGTCTGCTCGCCGCGGCGCATCAGCACGGTGGCGAGAACGACGTCGTCGTCTCCCTCATGCCCGGCGACACCCAGGCGAGGAACGCTGCCGACCTCGATGGTGGCGACATCGGAGAGCAGCACCGGCGTGCCGTCGGCCGAGGCGGTGATCACGATGTTGCGCACGTCCTCGATGCTGCGGATCAGGCCGATGCCCTGCACCACCGCCGCCTGCGGCCCGATGTTGATCGTGCCCGCCCCCACCGTCGCATTGCCGTTGCGTACGGCCTGGATCACCGTGGGCAGCTGGAGCCCGTAGGCATTGAGGCGCGGCAGGTCGATCGTGACCGAATAGGCTTTGCTCCGGCCACCGAAGCTGGTGACGTCCACGACGCCAGGCACCCGCTTGAAGCGGCGCTCAAGCACCCATTCCTGCAAGGTCTTGAGGTCGTCCGGGGAGAAGCCCGGCGGGCCGACCACGCGGTAGCGCATGATCTCGCCGATGGGTGAAAGCGGGCTGATCTGCGGATTGGCGCCGTCCGGCAGGTCGCGCAGGACCGCGAGGCGGTTGAGCACCTGCTGCAGCGCCTGCTCGTAAGTATAGGCAAAGGTGAACTGCACCCGCACGTCGGAGAGGCCGAAGAGGCTCGTCGAGCGAATGGAGTTGAGGTTCGGCAGCCCGGCCATGGCGAGTTCGACCGGGATGGAGACGTAGCGCTCGATTTCCTCGGCGGACTGGCCGGGATTCTGCGTGATGATGACGACCTGCGGCGGAACCGGGTCCGGATAGGCCTCGATATTCAGTTTGAGGAAGCTGAAGGCTCCAACCGCCACGAAGGCGATGAAGAGGAGTATGACCAGCGCCCGCTGCTGGAGCGAGATGGCGACAATCTGGCGCATTGTTTGTGTATCAGTCGATTCGTGATGCGCGGTCGATGAAGAGGGCGCCGCCGGTCACCACGCGGTCGCCGTCCCGCAGGCCGGCGCGGGCCTCGATCATGTCGCCGCTGCGGATGCCGGGCGTGATCTTGCGCATGATGAAGCGGCGGTCGGCCAGAGCGACCCAGACATTGGCCTCGGCGCCGCGGAAGATCACGGCGCTGGCCGGCACGGCGGGCGCCTGTGAGGCCGCGCCCACGGAAATGCGGAAATTCGCGAACATCTCGGGCCGCAGCTCGCCATTGGGATCGCTAACCTCGGCCATCACGGTGAGGCGTCGGGTGGTGGGATCGAGGCCGGCGGCGGTGCGGACGATCTGCGCGTCGAAGTGCCGGTCGGGCAGCGCGCCCAGCGTCACGTCCACGCGCTGGCCGATCTGGATCAGCGGCACGTCCATTTCGCGCACATTGGCGACCAGCCACATGGTCGAGAGGTCGGAGATGGTGAAGACCGGATCGCCCTGCCCCGCCGTGACCCACTGGCCCGGGCCGACGCGGCGTTGCGTGATGGTGCCGGCCAGCGGCGCGGTGACGGTGATGAGGCCACTCACCTGGCGGGTGCGCTCGATCTCTGCGATCTGCTCGGGCGTGCGGCCCAGCACGCGCAGCCGGTCGCGATTGGCCTCGGCCTGGGCGGCCGTGCTGCGCATGTCGGCCTCGGCGGCGGCGGCGGCGGCACGCGCCTGCTCGACATCGCGCGTCGAAGCGGCACGAGCGGAGTAGAGGGACTGCTGCCGAACCTCCTCGCGCCGCGACTGGGCGAGCGCGACGCTGGACTTCTGCATGTTGTCGAGGGCGGAGAGCAGGTCGTTGGCGGCGCCCGTCACGTCCGGCGTCTCGACCTCGTAGAGCGGCGCGCCGGCCTCGACGCGATCGCCGACGCGGGCAAAGGCGCGGATGACGCGGCCGGTATAGGGTGAGAGCATGGGCGTCGAGCGGTCGTCGTTATAGGCGATGCGGCCATCGGCCATCCGCTCGGGACGGAATTCGCGCGAGCCCACGGTCTCGATGCGCAGCGCGCGCATCTCATTCTCGTTGAGCGCGAACTCGCCCTCCGGCAGCGGCGCGGCCGCGGCGGCGGTGGCCGGCGCGGTCTCGGACCGGGTCATGTAGACATAGCCGCCGCCCGCCAGCACGACGGCGAGCCCCGCCCACAGCCACAGCTTCCGCTTGGGGCGCTCGGTCGTCGCCTCACGCGCGGCCGGTGCCGAGGAGTTCTGCTCCGCACGCTGGTCGAGCTTGGGCGGTTCTTGATGAATCACGTTCATGAATGTCCCGAACCTTCCGGCGCGTGGGAGATGGACAGGGCATCCCAATGGACGCGCTGAAGGCCCCGCGATGGAAACTTACATTAACCCAAGCTGAACAGACCTGGTAGCAGCGAGAGATGAAACTTCGTCCATTAAAGGAATCCGGCTGCTCGGCCCTGCTGTAGCGCCTAGCCGGATCGGAGCCAGTGCGGAGCGGGAGCAAAGCTGAAACCTGCGACAGAACTGCCCTGCGCGGGTTCCTGCCTCGGCGCGAACCCAGCGAGGGAGGAGCGGCTAACTGCGGAAACCGGCGTTGTCGCGCTCTTCCTGCGGCACGCGGCTCCGGTTGCGGTCGGCCGCCATTCGCTCCTCGCTGTGCAACGCACCCTCTAGGACGCAAAGCGCGTAGGTCCGGGCACCGCCATCGCCCAAGGCGGAGCATCCGGCTTCGGCCACCGGCGTTCGGGTTTCCGGCGAGACGCTACATCCCGCCAGCAGCGTCGCCGCCGCCAGGACTATCATCATATGCGGACGCATTTTATCCACCTCGTCGCCGATGGGGAAAAAGCCACCATCCCCCGGCCTTCGCGTCAAGCATTTCAATCCGCTACCCTGTCAGGAGCGGTCGAGGGTCCAGCCAGAGGCGGTACCAGCTCAGGCCGAAATGCAGATGCGGCCCGGTGACGCGACCGGTGGCGCCCATTGCGGCGATGCGGGCGCCGGCGCGCACCTCCTGCCCCTCGCGGACGTCGATGGCGGAAAGGTGGGCATAGAGGGTGTTCACCCCGTGGCCGTGATCGAGCACCAGCAGCTTGCCGAAGAAATGGAACTCGGCAGCCAGGGTCACGCGTCCGGAGGCGGCGGCGAGGATGGGCGCGCCCACCGGCCCGGCGATGTCCAGCGCGGAATGCGGCTGGCGCGGCTGGCCGTTCAATACGCGCTGGCTGCCATAGACGCCGCTGATGCGCCCATGTGCCGGCCAGTTAATCCCTTCGGCGAAATCCGTCCGCGCCGTATCGATGCCGCGCACAGCGGCGAGCCGCTCTCGCTCGATGCGGATGCGCTCCAGCGCGGCGGCGTCCGGCGTCACCTGCGCAGGCGGCAAGCCGGAGATGTGCTGCACGTCCCACTCACGGCGGGCCACATCGAGGGTACGGGTTGCGCCGTTCACGGTCAGTACGGCTTGTGCGGCATGGTCTCGGCCAAAGCCCAGCACGAACAGCCCGGTCGGCGAGACTCGCACCGCCTGCCCATCCAGCGATATCCGTGCGCCGACGGCATCGCGGCCGATCAGCAGCGCGCCTTGGGACGGGGTGCCGCGCCATTCCAGCGCACGGGCGGGGCCGCCCAGCAACAGGGCCGGGAGGGCGAGTGCGGCGCGGCGCCTCAAAACAGGCTCCCCTGCACGGGCTTGCCGGTGGCGGCGGTGACGCTGACCGAGCCGTCCTGAAAGGTCACGGTGAGGCGTGCGCCGGGCGCGACCTCGGCCGCCGCCGTCAGCGCCCTGCCATCGGCGCCTTGCACAAGGGCGAAGCCCCGGGCCAGCACTGCGGTGTAGCTCACCGCCTCCAGCCGGGCGGCCAGGCCCTCGATTCGGGCCGCGCGCTCGCGGATCAGGCCGAGGACCGGTGCGGCGGAGAGCCGCGCCAGCGCCGGCGCGGCCTGGCGCCGGGCCAATCCCCGCGCCCAGGCGGCGCCCAGCCGCTGGTCCAGCACATGCGTCGCGCCGCGGCCGGCGGCGATCGCCTCGCGCGGGTGGCGCAGCGCCGCGCCGAGTCGGGTCAGCGTCTGGCGCTTGCCGAGCACGAAGCCGGGCAAGGCGGTGCGCAGCCGCTCACCACGATCGTCCAGGCGCTGGCGGAGTTGATTCACCATGGTCGGCAGGTCGGGCAGGCCGCGCTCGGCACGGTGCAGGTGCAGCCGGGTCTCGCGCAGGCGGCCGGCGATGTACTGGCTCATCCGGGCGCCGCGCTGGGCGAGGTCCGCCGCGATCTCGACGCGGGAGGGCACGGCCAGCTCGGCGGCGGCGGTCGGCGTCGGCGCACGCCGGTCGCTGGCGAAGTCGATGAGGGTGGTGTCGGTCTCGTGCCCCACGGCGGAGATGAGGGGGATGGTGGATTCGGCCGCCGCGCGGATCACGATCTCCTCGTTGAAGGCCATCAGGTCCTCCAGCGAACCGCCGCCGCGCGCGACGATAATCACATCCGGGCGTGGCACCGGGCCATCGATGGGAAGCGCCGAAAAGCCGCGGATGGCGGCGGCGATCCGCTCGGCCGCACCCTCGCCCTGCACTGGGACCGGCCAGAGGATCAGCAGGCGCGGGAAGCGACGGGCCAGGGTGGTGCGGATATCCTGGATCACCGCGCCGCGCTCGCTGGTCACCACGCCGATGACGCGGGGCAGCAGCGGCAGCGCCCGCTTGCGCTCGGGGGCGAAGAGGCCCTCAGCCAGCAGGGCCAGGCGCAGCCGCTCGATCCGCGCCAGCAGGGCGCCCTCGCCGGCATATTCGAGCTTCTCGATGATGAGCTGGTACTTGGAGCGGTCGCCATAGGTCGAGACGCGGCCGGTGGCGATCACCTCCAGCCCGTTCTCCGGCTTGAGGCCGACACGGGCGACGGCGCTCTTCCAGATGACGCTCTCGATCTTGGCGTTCTCGTCCTTGAGCGAGAGGTAAATGTGGCCCGAGGGGTAGGGCTTCACCTCCGTCAGCTCGCCGCGGACGCGCACGCGCTGGAAGGCGCCCTCCAGGGTGCGCTTGATGGCGCCGGCCAACTCGCCCACGCCGTATTCGGGAATGTTGCCGCCGCCGGTTGCATCCATGCCCGCCTTATAGGATGGAACCGGGCGTTGCGGAGGCTCCCCTCCCTGAAAGGCTTTTCCCATGAAGGTTCTCGTGGTTGGCGGCGGCGGGCGGGAGCACGCGCTGTGCTGGGCCATCGCGGCATCGCCGTTGCTGACCCGGCTGATCTGCGCGCCGGGGAACCCCGGGATCGCGGAGATCGCGGAATGCTTCGATGTCGGCGCTGAGGACGTGGCTGGGATCGTCGCCCTTGCCAAGGCCGAGGCCATCGATCTCGTGGTGGTCGGGCCCGAGGCGTCGCTGACGCTGGGCATGGCCGACGCCTGCGCCGCCGCCGGCCTGCTTTGCTTCGGCCCGCGCCAGGAAGCCGCCCGGCTCGAGGGCAGCAAGAGCTTTTTCAAGGAGATCGCCAACGCCGCCGGCGCGCCCACCGCCGCCCATGCCCGCTTCACCGAGGTCGGGCCTGCCCGCGCCTATATCCGTGCGCAGGGCGCGCCCATCGTGGTGAAGGCGGACGGGCTGGCCGCCGGCAAGGGCGTCGTGGTCGCCGCGACGATGCAGGAGGCGCAGGAAGCCGTCACCGAAATGATGGAGAACCGCATCCACGGCGATGCTGGCAGCGTCGTCGTCATCGAGGAATGCCTGGTCGGCGAGGAGATCAGCTTCTTCGCGCTCTGCGACGGCACGCATGCCATCCCGCTCGGCGCCGCGCAGGACCACAAGCGCGTCGGCGACGGCGATACCGGGCCGAATACGGGCGGCATGGGGGCCTACTCCCCGGCGCCCGCCTTCACCGAGGCGCTCCAGGCCGAGGTAATGGCGACTTGCGTCACCCCCGTCCTGGCGGAGTTGGCGCGGCGCGGCGCGCCGTTCCAGGGCGTGCTCTTCGCCGGGGTGATGCTGACCGCCGAGGGTCCGAAGCTGCTCGAATTCAACGTCCGCTTCGGCGATCCCGAATGCCAGGCGCTGATGCTCCGCCTGCGCAGCGACCTGCTGCCGGCGCTGCTCGCCGCGTGCCAGGGCGAGCTGAAGGATTTCGACCTGCGCTGGGAGAAGCTGGCCAGCATCGTCGTCGTCATGGCGGCGCGGGGTTATCCGCTCTCGCCGCTGCGCGGGACGGAGATCCGCGGACTGGAGGCGGCGGCGCAGGTCCCGGGCGTGCAGATCTTTCACGCCGGCACGAGCCTCGACGAGGACGGGCGGCTGGTGGCGAATGGCGGGCGCGTCCTCGGCATCGGCGCGACCGGAGCGACGCTGGCTGAAGCCCGGGAAGCTGCCTACGCCGCCATTGCCAAGGTGGACTGGCCGGAGGGTTTCTGCCGGAGCGATATCGGCTGGCGGGCACTGTAACCCTTCCACCTCACCGCCAGGGATGGCAGGCTCCGCGCAAATCGAGGGAGCCCACCATGAGCCAGTACACCAATCCGGAGACCATCGCCCTGCATGGCGGCAGCCATCGCGCGGACCCGACCACGGGTTCGGTCGCGGTGCCGATCCATCAGACGACCAGCTTCCAGTTCCAGGATACCGGCCATGCCGCGCGGCTCTTCGGCCTCGCGGAGCTCGGGAACATCTACTCGCGCATCATGAACCCGACCTGCGACGCGCTGGAAACGCGCATCGCTCAGCTCGAGGGCGGGGCGGCGGCGCTGGCCGTGGGCTCGGGCCAGGCGGCGACGACCTTTTGCGTGATGAACCTGTGCGAGGCGGGCGACAACATCGTCAGCTCCACCGACCTCTATGGCGGCACCTACAACCTGTTTGCGAATACGCTGAAGCAGTTCGGCATCGAGGTCCGCTTCGTGGACCCGGCCGATCCCGAGGCCTTTGCCCGCGCCACCGACGCCCGCACCCGCGCCTATTACGCCGAGACGCTGCCCAACCCGAAGCTGCAGGTCTTCCCCATCGGCGAAGTCGCGGCGATCGGGCGCAAGCTCGGCGTGCCGCTCATCATGGACAACACGGCCGCACCAATCCTGTGCCGGCCCTTCGAGCACGGCGCGGCCATCGTGATGCACTCCACCACCAAATGGATCGGCGGCCACGGCACCAGCATCGGTGGCATCGTGGTGGATGGCGGCAACTTCGATTGGGAGGCGGGCGGCGACCGCTTCCCGACGCTGAACAAGCCGGACCCCAGCTATCACGGCGCGGTCTGGAGCCAGGCGGCCAAGCCGCTCGGCCCCATCGCCTATATCCTGCGCATGCGGACCTGCCTGCTGCGCGATCTCGGCGCGCCCATGTCGCCGTTCAACGCCTTCATGTTCCTCCAGGGGCTGGAGACGCTGCCGCTGCGCATGGAGCGGCATTGCAGCAATGCGATCGCCGTTGCGAAGCATCTGAAAGGCCATCCGGACGTGACCCGGGTGATCCACCCCTCGGTCATGGAGGGCGAGTCGAAGCGGCGCGCGGATGCCTATCTCAAGGGCGGCTACGGCAGCCTGATGGGCTTCGAGCTGAAGGGCGGCAAGGAAGCCGGCCAGGCCTTCATCGAGAAGCTGAAGATGTTCTATCACGTCGCCAATATCGGCGATGCGCGCAGCCTCGCCATCCATCCGGCGACGACCACACACAGCCAGCTCGACGAGACGGAGCAGGCCGCCAGCGGCGTGACGCCCGGCTATATCCGGCTGTCCATCGGCATCGAGCATATCGACGACATCCTGGCCGACCTCAAGCAGGCGCTGGCGTAGTCTTCGGCCACCGCTGATCCTATAAGGGCCCATGAACTTCTTCGGCTCCTTCCCCAACACCCGCATGCGGCGCAACCGCCGCGATGTCTGGACGCGCAAGCTCGTCGCCGAGAACGTGCTGACGGCGGGCGACCTCATCTGGCCGATCTTCCTCACCGACGGCGAGAACAGGATCGAGCCGGTCGAGAGCATGCCCGGCATCGTGCGCGTCTCGGTGGACCGCGCGGCGGAGCATGTGGCGGAGGCGGTGTCGCTCGGCATTCCCGCCGTCGCGCTCTTCCCCTTTACGCCGCTGGAGGCTCGTGACGAGGAAGGCACCGGCGCGCTCGATACCAACAACCTCATGTGCCGCGGCGCGCGCGCGCTGAAGGCGGCCTATCCCGATCTCGGACTGATCGGCGATGTCGCGCTCGATACCTATACCAGCCACGGGCACGACGGCGTGCTGCGCGACGGCTACGTCCACAACGAGGACACGGTCGAGATCCTCTGCCGGCAGGCGCTCGCGATGGCGCGTGCCGGCGTGGACGTGATCGCGCCTTCGGACATGATGGACGGCCGCGTCGGCAGCATCCGCAAGGCGCTGGACGACGCCGGGCTGATCCACACGCGCATCATGAGCTATGCGGCGAAATACGCCTCGGGTTTCTACGCGCCCTTCCGCGACGCGGTCGGCAGCACCGGCGCGCTGCGGGGCGACAAGAAGACTTACCAGATGGATCCCGCCAACAGCGACGAAGCCCTGCGCGAAGTCGCGCTCGACATCTCCGAGGGCGCTGACATGGTGATGGTGAAGCCCGGCCTGCCCTATCTCGACATCATCTATCGGGTGAAGGCGGAGTTCGGCGTACCGACCTTCGCCTACCAGGTGAGCGGCGAGTATTCGATGCTGATGGCCGCGGTCGAGCGCGGATGGCTCGACCATGACCGCGCGATGATGGAGGCGCTGATTGCCTTCAAGCGCGCGGGTGCCAATGGCGTGCTGACCTACTTCGCCCTCAAGGCCGCACGCCTGCTCAAGTCCGGCTGAGGCCAAGCCCCAGCCGGACCCTGCTTCAGCGGCGGCGCCGCGTCGGCATCGCCGGCGCTTCCACCGGCGCGGGCATGGCCGCGAAGGCGGCACGGAGGAAACCGCCCATCTCCTGCTGCGCGGCGCGGGCCTTCGTCAGCACCGCATCGGCGCCGAAGAACTCGTGCGTCACGCCCGGATAGACGGTGCGCCGGACGAGCGTGCCCTGCCGGCGCATCGCCACCTCCAGCCGCGCCCCGTCATCCTGCAGCGGGTCGATCTGTGCATTGATGATCAGCGCGGGCGGCAGTCCCGCGAGATTGGCCCGCTCATAGAGCGCGAGCCGGGGATCCTCGAGGTCACGCGGACTATTGGTGTAGTTGCGGACGAACCAGTTGATCATGGGGCGGTTCAGTGGCTTCGCACCGGCGTAGCGGTCGTAGGACGGGGTCTCTGTATCGGTTCCGGCGACGGGATAGATAATGCCCATCGCGACCGGCAGCGGCAGGCGAAGATCCCGTGCGGCGATGCCGACGTTCAGCGCCAGGCTGGCGCCGGCGCTCTCGCCGACGACCGCGGCACGATAGGGATCGGCACCCAGCGCCGAACGGTTGGCGGTAGCCCAGCGCCAGGCGTTGATCGCGTCGTCATGCGCGCTCGGGAAGCGGAATTCCGGCCCCTGCCGGTAATGCACCGACAGCACGACCGCACCGGTTTCCGCCGCCAGCGCACGGGCCGAGCTGTCGTAGGTGTCAAGGTCGGCGATGACCCAGCCGCCCCCATGGAAATAGACGATGAGCGGCAGCGGGCCGGCGGCGCCCACGGGCGTGTAGATGCGCGCCAGCAGCGGCCCGCCCACCGGCATCGGGATCGCGACATCCATCGCCCGCGCGACGGGACGCGGCTCGACGGGGCGGCCGGCGTTGCGCAGCTGCGCCTTTACCGCATCCGCCAGGCTCGGCTGCTTGCGCGCATCGGCCGGCGTCAGCGTCTCGATGGGCAAAGGGTGAAGCGAGGCGAAAGTTCGAAGCAGCGCCTCCATTTCCGGATCGGCCTCACCAGAGGGATCGGCAGCGCAAGCGGCCAGGAAGGCCGGGGAGGCCAGCAACATTCGACGAGAAAACATGGGGGGATGCCTAGGGCTCGAGGGGAAGCGAGCCGTCAACGCATCCCAGTGCGATCCGTTGCAAATCAGCCGGCCAGGAAGCCCGCCACCAGTTCGACCTGCGCGGTGTCCATCAACGCCGGGGCATGGCCGCATCCGGATATGGTCTCGACGCGCACGCCGGGGGCCTCGCCCATTCGTGCGGCGTCGCCGGAAAGCAACAGGTCGGAGCTTTCGCCGCGCAGCACCAAAACGGGGCGCTGCACGCAGAGCTTCCAAAGTTCCCAGAGATCCACATCGACGATGGGCCCTTCCATCGCCTGCGAGATCGCGGGGTCGTAATGCAGGACGAGCTGGCCATCGGGCTGCATGCGCGCGCTGTGCTCGGCCATGTGGCTCCACTGCGCATCGGTGAGCCGGCCGAAGGGCGCATGGACGCGGCGCAGATGCTCCTCCACCGCGGCCATGTCGGCGAAGACCGGCATCTCCTGGAGATAGTCGCGAATGCGCTGGAGTGCCGCGGCGGGAATGAAGGGGCCGATATCGTTCAGCACCATCCGCCGCATCGCCACGCCCGGCACGGCGCAAAGCCCCATGCCGATCAGCCCGCCCATCGAGGTGCCGACCCAGTCGAATTCACCGAGTTCCGCCAGCAGCGGCAGCAGCACGGGCACATAGTTCGGCACGGCGTAGAGCTTGCCCGAGGGCAGCCAGCCGGAAAGCCCGCGCCCGGGAATGTCCGGGCAGATCACCCGGCGCCCCTGCGCCGCGAGATGTTGCGCCAGAACATCGAAGTCGCGGCCGTTGCGCGTCAGCCCATGGACGCAGACGACGGGTTTGCCATGCGCCGGCCCCCATTCGGTCCAACGCAGCGAGACCGCCCCTTCGTCCAGCGTGCTGCGGAGCGCGCCCAGCCTTGGAGCGTCCTGCACGCTCAGACGATCCCCTTGGCGCGAAGCCCGGCGATATCCTCGGCACTCATGCCCAGCAGCCCGCCGAGGACGGAATCGCTGTGCTCGCCGAGCGACGGCGGGGCCGAGCGGTAGTCGGGTGGCGTGGCTGAGAGCTTCACGGGATTGGCGATCACCTCGATCTCGGCACCCGTCACATGGGTCATCTTCACGACCATCTCGCGCGCGATCACATGCGGATCGGCAAAGACGTCCTTCAGCGTATTGATCGGACCGCAGCCGATCTTCAACGCCTCCAGGGCCTCGACCCATTCGGTCGTCGTCTTGCCCTTCATGACAGGCGTCAGCGTCTGGGTCACGAGATCGCGATTGGCGACACGCTGCGGGTTGGTGGCGAAGCGCGGATCGCTCAGCATGTGGTCCAGCCCGAAATTCTTGCAGAAGCGCTCGAAGGTCGGATCGTTGCCCACGGCGAGGATGAGGTAGCCGTCCTTCGTCGGATATTCCTGGTAGGGCGAGATATTGGGGTGCTGGTTGCCCAGGCGCGGCGGATTCTCCCGCGTGGCCAGGTAGTTCATGCCCTGGTTAGCGAGCCAGGCCACGTGCGTGTCCAGCATGCCGATGTCGACCTGCTGGCCCTCGCCCGTCGCGTGACGGTGGTTGATCGCTGCCAGGATGCCGATGCAGCCGTAAAGGCCCGCAAAGAGGTCGGCCACGGGAACGCCGACCTTCTGCGGCGAACCCGTGGGCTCACCCGTCAGCGACATGACGCCGCCCATCGCCTGGATCAGCGCGTCATAACCCGGGCGCGGGGCGTAGGGACCGGTCTGGCCGAAGCCGGTGATGGAGCAGTAGATCAGCTTGGGGTAGGTGTCCTTCAGCTGCTCGTAGCCCAGGCCGTACTTTGCGAGCGCGCCGACCTTGAAATTCTCCACCAGGATGTCGCAATGGGCGAGCAGCCGCTGGATGATCGCCTGCCCCTCGGGCTTGGAGATATCGACCGTGACGGACTGCTTGTTGCGGTTCACGCCGAGGAAATAGGCGCTCTCCTTCGTCTCCGGCCAGAAGGGCGGCGCGAAACCGCGGGTGTCGTCGCCCGATTCCGGCTTCTCGATCTTGATGATCTCGGCACCGAGGTCGCCCAACATCTGCGTGCAGGTCGGGCCCGCCAGGACACGGGTGAGATCGAGGACGCGCAGGCCGCGCAACGGGCCGGAAGGCTGCGGACCCGAAGGCTGCGGGCCAGAAGGCTGCGGGCCGGAAGGCTGGGCTGACATGGCGGAGAAATCCCTGAGAAGATCGTTCCCCAGGGATTAAACGCGCCATCCGCAGGGTCAAGTCCGGGCGAAGGTGACCGTCTCGTTCTCGCCCGTGGTCGGGGGCTTTCCGGCGACCACCGCCTTTACGTAGCCATAGGCGAACAGGGCCGTGGAGGCGGGGCTGTCCCAATATTCGGCGCCCTGCAGCGTGACGGCGATCAGCGCCAGGTTTTCGCTTTCGGGCCCCTTGGGGAACCAGAGGCGGTTGGCCTCGCTCCAGAGCGCCTTCTGCTTCTCGACGTCCTGAGTCACCCGGGCGGTGCCCGTGGCGGAGACGAAGGACTGGCCGGAAGGGTCCGCGGAGGCCAGCAGCACTTCATGATCCCGCCCGATCTCGAGGGTCTTGGGGCTGTTCACATCGGTGAAGAACCACACGGTCTGATCCTCGATGGCCAGGATGGTCATGGGGCGCGATTGCATCGATCCGCTTGCGTCGGTGGTCACCAACATGACGAACCGGGTCTTCTCCAAGAGGTCGCGGACCTTGATGCGGGTCTCGTCGTCATTGATCGGCTTGGTCACGATTCTGGGCTCCTTGTCCTGTCCCCCTTCAACCGTCCAGGGGCGCGAGGGTTGCCCCACAGGGTTATCCAAGGGTTGCCCCAAGGCACCCACCGGGGCATGGTCCCGACTACGCATGAGGACCGCCCAGATGCTCGATACGCCGCTCGCCACGCCATCAGCCCCAAGCCTGGACTGCTTTGCCCTCGCCAGGCAGATGTCCGGCGTGCATTTCATCGGCGGCCGCTATGTTCCCGCCGTCAGCGGGAAGAGCTTCGCCGTGGTGAATCCGGCGACCGGCGTGGAGGTGGCGCGTGCCGCCGAGGGCGATGCGGCCGACGTGGACGCTGCCGTGCGTGACGCCGCCCGTGCCCAGAAGGATTGGGCCAAGATGCCTGCCCGCAAGCGCGGTGCGCTGGTGTATCAATGCGCCGCCATCATCCGCGAGCACCAGGAAGAGCTGGCGCGCCTGATCGCCCTGGAGACGGGCAAGGCGCTGCGCACCGAAAGTCGCGTCGAGGCCGGGACCGTCGCCGACATCCTGGAATTCTTCGGCGGCCTCGGTTCCGAGCTGAAGGGCGAGAGCGTGCCCTTCGCGCCCAACGTGCTCTCCGTGACCATTCGCGAGCCGCTGGGCGTCGTGGGGGCCATCATCCCCTGGAACGTGCCGATGCTGCTGATGGCGCTGAAGGTCGCGCCCGCGCTGGTCGCGGGCAACACCGTCGTCGTGAAGTCGGCCGAAGAGGCGCCGCTCGCCGTGCTCCGTATCTGCGAGCTCATGAACCGCGTGCTGCCGGCCGGCTGCTTCAACATGGTCAGCGGCATGGGCCCCGAATGCGGCGCGCCGCTGGTCGAGCATCCGCTGGTCCGCAAGGTGACCTTCACCGGCTCCGTCGAGACCGGCAAGATCGTCGCCAAGGCCGCCTCGCAGAAGCTCATCCCGGTGACGCTGGAGCTGGGCGGCAAGTCGCCCATGATCGTCTTCGCCGATTGCGACTTCGCCAAGACCGTGTCCGGCGCGCTGACCTCCATGCGCTTCACCCGCCAGGGTCAGAGCTGCACGGCGGCGAGCCGCATCTACGTCGAGCGTCCCATCTTCGATGCCTTCGTGGCCGAGATGAAGAAGGCCGTGGACGCGATGGTGATGGGCGACCCGCTGGACGAGAAGACCGACATCGGAACGATCATCAGCCGTGACCAGTTCGACAAGGTCCAAGGCTTCATCGACGAGGGCAAGAAGACCGCCGGCGCTGTCGCCCATGAATGCTCTGCGATGCCGAGCGATTCCGCGCTGAAGAAGGGCCTATTCCTCCGCCCCGTGATCTTCACCGGCCTGGATGGCAGCTCGCGCCTGGTGCGTGAGGAGATCTTCGGGCCCGTTACCGTCATGCAGCCCTTCGACGACGCCGAGGCCGTGCTGGCCGAGGCGAACGACAGCGAATACGGGCTGGCGGCGAGCCTCTGGACTAACAACCTGAAGGTGGGCCTCGACCTCGCCCACAGGCTCGAAGCCGGCCTCGTGCAGATCAACCAGAACCTGGTCGTGCAGGCCAACCTCTCCTATGGCGGCGTCAAGAGCAGCGGCCTGGGCAAGGAGGCGTCTCTCGAAGCCATGCTGGAACACTTCACTCACAAGAAGACAATCATGGTCAACATGGCATGAGCCTCGATCTGACGGGCAAGACCGCCGCCGAACTCAAGGCGATGGTGGTCAATGCGGAGAATATCCTCGCAGGGCCGAACGTGAAGCAGCACGTGAAGGCCGCGGAGTTCCGTGATGCCGCGAAGCTCGCGCTGTCCACGCGCCGGGTGCTCCCGCCCGGCAGCCGGGCGGAGCCGAACCCGTCGCTCGAAGCCGCTACGGCGCGCATCAAGTCCGTCGCGGCCGATGCGCTGATCCGCTTCGACCTCTCCCCCGCCACAGCCAAGGCGCAGGGCGTTACCACGCCGCATGCGCTGCTCTCGGCGAGCGGCGCGCCCAAGACGGGCGGCGGCGTGCGGACGAAGAAGTTCAAGCGCTGCCCCTACATCTCCTATCGCGGCGCCGGCGGCATCGCGATGCTGCAATACGCGGTGCCCCTGGAAGGCAGCGAGGGCTTCTGGTCCGGCGGCCGCACCTCGGTCGGCAGCGCCGAATCCAAGACCGGCTTCGACACGGCCATGGACGAGGACGCCGCCGTGGCGGCCTTCTTCGAGGCCCTGACCGAGATCGCCCCCGCCCGCACGTGAGCGACGAGGCCGACGTCAGCGTCGTCATCGTCGCCTACAATTCCGCGGCGCTGCTGCCCGCCTGCCTCGCCGCCATCCCCGCCGCCTGCCCCGTCATCCTCGTGGACAATGCGAGCCCGGACGGTAGCGCGGATGCGGCGCTGGCCGCCAGGCCGGATGCGCGGATCATCCGCGCACCTCGGAACCTCGGCTTCGGGCGGGGTGCCAATGCCGGCTTCGCGCAGGTCACCACGGAATTCGGCGTGCTGCTGAACGCCGATGCGAAGCTGGAGCCAGCCACCATCGCCGGCCTCCTCGCCGCAGCGCGCCGCCATCCCGGCGCCGCGCTGCTGGCGCCCGAGGTCATCGCACCCGACGGCACCATGCAGTTCGGCCACGACCTGCCGTTCCGGCGGCTGCGCGGGCCGGTCGTGCCGCCTTCCGGAGATGCCTGCTGCTGGTATGTCGGCGGCTCCGCGATGTTCCTGCGCATGTCGGCCTTCCGCGCCATCGGCGGCTTCGACCCCGCGATCTTTCTCTATTTCGAGGATGACGACCTCTGCCTTCGCATGCGCGCGGCCGGGCATTCACTGATGCATGTCTCCGGCGTGCGCGTGCTGCACGAGGGCGGCGCCAGCAGCGCGCCTTCGCCCCGGCTCGACTGGTGGAAGGCCTTTCACCAGGGCTGGTCCCGCCTGCATATCGAGGCGAAGCACCACGGAAGCGCCGCGGCCTGGAAGCTCGTGCTGCGCGAGTGGCCGGTGCTGACGCTGAAATCCGCGCTGCGCCGGGGCGATGCCAGGCGCGATAAATGGTCCGGCCGAGCGGCGGGAATGCGCGCCTGGATGAGCGGAAAACGGGCCACCGAAATCGGCCTGGGCACGCCCTAGGCTGTCTTATTCGGCTGCGCTTTCCATCGCCGCCGAATAGCGGCTCGCCGGCCGCGCCAGCCCGAGATTGTCGCGCAGCATCGTTCCCGCATACTCGCGCCGGAACAGGCCGCGCTCCTGCAGGATCGGCACCACTTGGTCGACGAAGGCGTCGAACTGCGTCGGGAAGAACGGCGGCATCAGGTTGAAACCGTCGGCGCCGCCCTCGCGGAACCACTCCTCCATCGTGTCCGCCACCTTCTCCGCCGTGCCGATGACCATCAGGTGGCCGCGCGAGGCGGCGACGCGGTGGCCGAGCTCGCGCAGCGTCATCCCCTCGCGGCGGGCCAGCTCCAGCAGCAGCAGCGCGCGGCTTTTCAGGTGCTCGCTCTCCGGCAGGTCGGGCACGGGGGCGTCGAGGTCGAAGCGCGACATGTCGGTACCCAGCCGGTCCGACAGCACTGTATTGGCCTGCTCCATGTCGAGGTTGCGGCTGAGTTCGGCGAAGAGCGCCTTCGCCTCCGCCTCGGTCCGGCCGATGATGGGCATGAAGCCGGGCATGATCTTCAGATCGTCCTCGCCCCGCCCATGCTGGGCGAGCTGAGCCTTCAACCCGCGGTAGAAGTCTTGCGCATCGCGGAGGTTGTTCTGGGCGGTGAAGACCACCTCGGCCGTGCGGGCCGCCAGCGCCTGGCCGGGCGCCGAGCTGCCGGCCTGGATGATCACCGGCTGTCCCTGCGGGCAGCGCGGCAGGTTCAGCGCGCCTTTCACGGTGAAGTACTTGCCCTCGAAATCGGGGATGTGGAGCGTGCCGGGCCGTACGAAGCTGCCGCGCGCCTTGTCCATCACGAAGGCGTCGTCGTCCCAGGAATCCCAGAGCAGCTTGCAGGCCTCGACGAATTCGTCGGCCATGGCATAGCGCTCGGCATGCGGCGGATGCTGCTTGCCGAAGACGGCGCCGTTCTTGGGATAGGAGGTGGTCACCACGTTCCAGGCCGCACGCCCGCCGGAGAGATGGTCCAGCGAGGCGAAGGCGCGGGCGGTGTGGTAGGGCTCGGCATAGGTCGTCGAAGCCGTGGCGGCGAGGCCCAGATGCGTGGTCGTCGCGGAAAGCACCGAGAGCAGCGTCAACGGCTCGAACTTGCCGATCGAGGATGGGTGCTCGCCGTAGCCGGTGGTGAAGTTGTCGGCCAGGAAGAACATATCGAACTTGCCGCGCTCGGCCGTCGCCGCGATGTGCTGCATCAGCGCGAGGTTGGGGCCGCCTGGCATGGCATCGGGGTGCCGCCAGCCAGCGACGTGGTGCCCGGCGGCCTGGACGAAGACGCCCATCCGCATCTGCCTGCCAGTATCCTCTTTGCCCATCTTGATCGCTCCTCGAGCCCTTGGCGCAAGGAAGGCGCGCCGGAGCGCCAGCGTCAAGCGGCGGCCGGTTCAGCCGCGCTGCTTGGCCCAGGCGGCGAGGCGTTCGGCGACCGCCTTCTCGGCACCGCGGCCGGCCGGCTTGTAGAAGCGCGGCCGCTCCATCCCATCGGGGAAGTAGTTCTGGCCGGAAAAGCCGGTCTCGGTGTTGTGGTCGTATTCGTAGCCTTTGCCGTAGCCCAGCTCCTTCATCATCTTCGTGGGCGCGTTCAGGATATGCGCGGGCGGCGCCAGGCTGCCGGTCTCGCGCGCGGCGGCCTGGGCCTGCCCCCAGGCGACATAGACCGCGTTGGACTTCGGCGCCGTCGCCAGATGCACGACCAGCTGCGCCAGCGAAAGCTCGCCCTCGGGCGAGCCCAGCCGTTCGTAGCTCTCCCAGGCGGCGAGCGCGGCGGGCATGGCGGTCGGGTCGGCGAGGCCGACATCCTCGGCGGCGAAGCGGGCCAGCCGTCGGGCGATGTAGCGCGGATCCTCGCCGCCCAGGATCATCCGGGCGAACCAGTAGAGCGCCGCATCCGGATCGCTGCCGCGCATCGACTTATGCAGGGCGGAGATGAGGTTGTAGTGCTCCTCCCGGTCCTTGTCGTAGAGCGCGGCGCGCTTCGCCAGCAGCAGCGACAGGGCGGTGGGATCGAGCGGAGTGGGATCTTCCAGCGCGAGGAGCTGCTCAGCGAGGTTCAGCAGGTAGCGCCCGTCGCCGTCGGCCATGGCCAGCAGCACCTCCCGCGACGCCTCGGTCAGCGGCAGGGGCCGCCCCGCCTCGGTCTCGGCCCGCTCCAGCAGCAGGTCGAGTGCGGGAGCGTCCAGCCGCTTCAGCACCATCACCTGGCATCGCGAGAGCAGCGCGCCATTGAGGGCAAAGCTCGGATTTTCGGTCGTGGCGCCGATCAGTACCACGGTGCCGTCCTCCACCACCGGCAGGAAGCCGTCCTGCTGGGCCCGGTTGAAGCGGTGGATCTCGTCCACGAAGAGCAGCGTGCGCGTACCGGCGCGCTTGCGCTGCCGCGCCTCGTCGAAGGCGCGCTTGAGGTCGGCCACGCCGGAAAACACCGCCGAGAGCGAGACGAAGGCCAGCCCCGCGGCCTCGGCCAGCAGCCGGGCGATGGTGGTTTTGCCCACGCCGGGCGGCCCCCAGAGGATCATCGAGGCCAGGCTGCCGCGCGCCAGCATGCGGGTGATGCTGCCCGCATTGCCGAGCAGATGGTCCTGCCCCACCACCTCGCCCAGCACGCGCGGACGAAGGCGGTCGGCCAGGGGGGCGTTTTCCGAGGGAAGCGGCAGCGGCGTCGATTCGGGCGGGCCGAACAGGTCTTCCGCAGGTTCGGGCTGACGGCGAGGGGCCATGCGGACATTCTAACCTCAAATGCCCCGAGGAAACACATGGGCGCGCTCAGGGGTTTCACGGTCACCAAAGCGTCGCTTGACGCGGGCCGGACATGGCGCGACGCCTCCCGCCATGTTGAGACGCACCCTTCTGGCTCTATCCGTCCCCGTGACCGCGATGGCGCAGGATCGCCCGGTCCGGCTCGTCATCGCCTTCCCGCCCGGCGGCAGCACCGACATTCTGGGCCGCCTCATCGCGCCACGAATGACGGAGTTGCTGGGCGCGACGGTCACGCCCGAGAACCGCAGCGGCGCATCGGGCGCGGTCGGCGCCGGCTTCGTGGCGCAGGCCGCGCCGGACGGCGCCACGCTGTTGCTCGATTCGGGCGGGCAGGCGGTGAACCCCTTCCTGCTGCGCGGCCTTTCCTTCGACTACCGAACCGCCTTCGCGCCCGTCACGCTGCTCGCCACGCTGCCGCTGCTGCTGGTGGTCCGCGCGGAGCTGGGCGTGACCACCCTTCCCGCCCTTCTGGCGCGGCTGCGGGCCGAGCCGCGCCTGGCGGCCTATGGCAGCGTGGGCATCGGAGCGCGGACGAATCTCGCCATGGCCGCGCTGCTGCGCCGCGCCGGCATTGCCGCCGAGCACATCCCCTACCGCGGCGGCGCGGACCAGATCACAGGCATGCTGCGCGGAGACGTCGCGATGGGCTTCACCTCAATAGCCCTGGCCGCGCCCCTGCTGCGCGAGGGCAGGCTGGTGTCGCTCGGCCAGTCCCTGCCGGGGGCGAACAGCATCGCTGGGCAGGGATTTCCCGGTTTCGCGATCGGCGACTGGCTCGCCTTGCTGGCCCCTGCCGGCACGCCGCAGCCCGTCGTCGAGCGCTTGGCCGCCGCAGCCGCGGACGCCGTGAACCAGGTGGCCCTTCGGCCGAGGCTTCGCGAGCTCGGCTTCGAACCTGCTGCCCAGGGCCCGGAGGCGCTGGCCCGCTTCCTCGAAGCCGAACGCATCGCCATGGGCGCGCTCATTGCCGCGGAGGGGATACGGCTGGACGGCTGAAGACGCTGCTTGTTCCCACCAGGCGACCTGACATTTCTGCGGATCTCTCTTACTAATCGGCAAGAATGACTGTGCTTCGATCCGCCCCGATATCCGCCTGGAGAGCAAAGACCATGTTCCGCCGCAATCTATTGACCTCGGCTATGGCCGTCTCGCTTGCCTCGCCTGCGCTGGCCCAGGGCTGGTCCCCCGCGCGCTCGGTCCGCATGATCGCGCCCTATGCCCCCGGTGGCGGCGTGGACACCGCCGCGCGCCTGCTCTCCGTGCCGATGACGGCAACGCTCGGGCAATCTGTGGTGGTGGAGAATCGCGGCGGCGCCGGCGGCTCCATTGGTGCCGGCGAAGTGGCGCGCTCCGCGCCCGACGGCATGACGGTGATGATCGACGCCCTGGCGCACACCGTGAACCCCGCGCTGATGCGCGGTCTGCCCTTCGACTATGCAACGGCCTTCACGCCCATCAGCCAGGTGCTGATCTGGCCCCAGATCCTCATCGTGAATGCCTCGTTGCCGGTGCGGAACCTGGAGGAGTTCCTGGCCTATGCCCGCGCCCGGCCTGGAGAGATGACCTATGGCTCCTCGGGCAATGCCACTGCGGCGCATCTGGCCTCTGCGCTGCTGTTGAACCGCGCGGGACTCGACATGGTGCACGTCCCCTATCGCGGCGGCTCGCCGGCCTTGCAGGATCTGGTCGCCGGCAATCTCGGTTTCGTCTTTGGCACCGTCGCTTCGTCCATGCAGCTGGCGCAGGATGGGCGGGTGCGGGCGCTGGCGGTGAGTTCGCTGACCCGCCTGCCCGGCCTGCCCGATGTCGGCACCGTCGCCGAACAGGGTTTTCCCGGATACGAGCTGAACGAATGGAACGGGCTGTACGGCCCCGCCGGGCTGCCCGCGCCCGTGGTCGAGCGCTGGTTCGACGCCGTGAAGCATGCCCTCGCGGACACCACGGTCCGCGCGCGGCTCGATACGCTGGGCGCCATTGCGGTCGGAAGCGCCCCGGGCCCCTTCGCCGCCTATGTGCGGAACCAGCGGCAAGCCATGGCGCAGCTGGTCCGCCAGACGGGGATGGAACTGGGCTGAGGGCCTTAGCCGGCTTAATGCGCCCGGCTAGTCCATCGAGCGCCTGCTGAGGATCGCCGGCGCGGGTATGCACCTGCGACCGGGGTGTCGCCGCAGTTGACTGAAATGTATGGGCTTGCAGATGGGTATATGCCAAGGCATTCTACACCACGGCGATTCGCAACCGCTCGCTCGTTCGGCAGCCATATAAATGTACGATCGCTAAATGTGCCTTTCGACGCCCAGCCGGATACCGAGAAAATGAAGTAATTTTGAGACTGGCGCTAATTAAATTGGTTCAGTCGCCATTTTCGACAGTAATGCGAATGTCATTCGCAAGTACTGGCTGATATTTTTTCGCTAGGTTGAATTTTGAGCATCGCCCTACTTAAAGTTTCTTGAAATGTGACTATAATATTCGTTACGTTTAAGGATGGCGACCTGGTATGGCGAACCAATGTACACCAACTGAAACGGCGATCCTCGTTATCGACGATGACGTGCCATTCGCCGTGGAACTGGCCGATGCGCTGACGCAATACGACTTGCCGACCGAGATTGCCCATGATTGGGAAACCGCCATCAAGGCGGTGGAGCACTTCAGGCCAAAGCTCATCATTCTGGATCAACGCCTGGGTCGCGTGGATGCCCTTTCACGCCTGACGCAGTTGCGTGCGGTCACCCAGGTTCCGATCCTGTTGCTGACGGGCAACCAATGCGAGGCGGATCGCATCATCGGACTGGAAATCGGCGCCGATGATTTCCTGCAAAAGCCGATTTCGACCCGCGAGCTCTTGGCGCGCATTCGCGCCCATCTCCGGCGGGGTTCGCTGGTCGAGAAGGTGGAGCCGCGCTGGAGGATCGTCCCGCAGGAACGCCGCCTCTACCGTCCCGACGGTACGCCCGTAGCGCTGACCGCCACGGAATACGAGATGCTGAGTTGCCTGTCGGAGGCCGTCGGCCATCCGATCAGCCGTGATGCCTTGAGCAGTCGCGTCCTGATGCGGCCCTACAGGGCCGAAGACCGCTCCATCGACAACCTGATCTACCAGCTCCGGCTGAAGATACGGGATGCCGGCGGCGGCGATGTCATTCTCGCCGCACGCAGCCGCGGCTACTACTTCACGGGCTTTCCGCAGCGCTAACCGCTTTCTTGAATAGCGGGCCAAGCGACGAGGCCTGTTGCAGGGCTGCCTCATCCGCTAGCGCTCGCAGGCATATCAGGACTGCCTCGCGCAGGCCGGGGCTTCGAATGGCGCGGTAGAACCGCAGCAGGGAAACCTCTTCCTCCCGCAGGTAATCGCCGGCTTCCAGGTTGTGGCAACCAGCCGCAAGCAACGCATTCCCGGCATCACCCATCGGTTTGGCCAGCAGCATATCCGGCGTGGTGCCGAGAAGCGCCGCGATCTGCGCCAATCGAAGGCCGCTCACCCGGTTGGTACCCCGCTCATACTTCTGCAGTTGCTGGTGGCTGACGCCGATAACATCCGCCAGGGCCTGCAAGGTGAGGCCCCGCCGCCGTCGAGCCGCACGAATGACCGCGCCGAGTTCCTCACTGGCCGCATGCGTTTCGACGCTCATCGTCCGGCCTAAGCCTCGCGGTTGATTGTTATGGTTGATCACACGTTCCTTGAGAAATCGGCCTGGACCGGGCTGACAATGGTTCCACAATCAAGCCATTGCGTATCTGGTACAGTTAAACGCGGATAAATCGCATCCATCTAGTTGCAGATTAAATCCCAGCAAATACTTAAGCTATAATTATAATTCCGTTCAATCCGAATAAAAACAGGCCGTTGATGTAGAATAAAGTTGATCTACAGTTCTTTCCTTACATTTATAGTTTTATAGCTGCTATCCCGGCAACTACTCGCATAAACCGCATAATTCAATGACTGGAACCCAGGCTGGATATGCTGTCGATATTAGATACCGACAAGCCCACTCGCCCTGGAGATATCCGTTATGAAAAATTATTCTGGCCTCAAGGTTATAGCCCGAATGGGTCTGGCATCGCTGCTGCTGGCGGGCGCTGCCTGTTCCCACAGGGACAACGCCCCCTTCGCCAGCGGTGACGCCGGCGCGGCCGGTGCCGGCGGCGCGACCGGCACCGGTGCGACCGGCGGTACGGGGGGTTCCGGCACCGGAACGGCCGGAACCGACGGCACAAGCGGCACCGGCACGGCGGGCGCCAATGGTGCGAACGGCACCGGCACCGCCGGAGCCAATGGTACGAACGGCACGGGCACCGCCGGGTTGAATGGCACGGGTGGCACCAACGGAATTCCGGGCGGGACCGGCGTAGCGGGAGCCAACGGCACAAACGGCACCAATGGAACCAACGGGACCAACGGCACGAACGGAACCTCGGCGACCCTGCTCGGTGGAGTGCTCAGCGGCGTCGTCAACGCCAATGCGGCTGGCCTCCAGGTCGGCGGCCCGGGCGCCAACGGAACCGCTGCTCCGATCAGCCTCGCCGTCCTTTCCCCCACGACCGCCGGCAATGCGCCCATTAGCGCAAACGTGCTCTCCGGGCCGGGCAATCCCGTACAGGGCCTCCTCACCGGCGTGACCACGACGCTTTCGAGCCCCGCGAACCTCACCGGCAGCCTGTCGGCCACCCTCGCCCCTGTCCTCGGCGCGTCGGGCACCCTGCCGGTGCTCTCCGGTCTGCTCGGCGGCGTGCTGCCGCCCTCCGCGGCGAACGCCACTCCGCTCGCCGGCCTCAACCTCGGCGGCACCGCGCTGCTGGGTAACAGCAACACGCCGGTCCTCGCCAACGTCGGGGCGCTTTCGCGGAATGCCGCCGTGGGTTCGCCCATCAATGCGAACATCCTGAGCGGCGGAACTTCCGCCGGACTGCTCGGCGGGCTCACCGGTAGCCTCTCTGGCGGCGGCGCTGCCGGCGGACTTCTCGGTGGCGTCACCGGTGGCGCCGCGGCTGGCGGACTTCTCGGTGGCGTGACCGGCGGCAGTGCTGCCGGCGGCGTGCTTGCGCCCGTCACCAACCTGGTCGGCGGACTGACCGGCGGCGGTGCTGCCGGTGGCGGTCTCGCCCGGGTCCTTGCGCCGGTCACCGGCGTTGTCGGCGGACTGACCGGCGGTGCGGCGGGCGCCAACGGCGGCGTCCTCGCGCCCGTCACCAATCTTGTCAGCGGATTGACCGGCGGCGCAGCAGGCGGCGGCCTCCTCGGCGGCCTTCGGCGCTAGCCGAAACCCGGACGTGGCGGAACACGCCACGTCCCCTTCCTGCCCCACGGACGCCGGCAAAACGAAAGACACTGAGATGTTATCCAAGCAGAAAATCAATCACGCGACACGCCTGGGTCTCCTGGCTGTAGCGGTCCTCTCCAGCGCGGCTTGCGAAAGCACGCGGATGTCCCTCGGTGCTGCGGACGGCGGCTCAGCCCCCACCGTCAGCGCGGGAACCTCGGGAGGAACCGGTTCTTCGGGAACCGGCGATAACATCGTCGCCGGATCGACCGGATCGACCGGAGCTGCCGGGTCCACCGGAGCTGGGGCACCCTCGGGTTCCGCCGGTTCAACAGGTGCCACAGGTCCGGCGGGATCGACTGGCCCGACCTCGAACCTGCTGGGCAGTGTTCTCGGTGGCGTCGTCAACGCCAATGCCGGCGGCATTCAGGTCGGCGGGCCGGGCGCCAACGGAACCGCTGCTCCGGTCAGCCTCGCCGTCCTCTCGCCGACTGCCGCCAGCAACGCGCCGATCAGCGCCAGCGTGCTCTCCGGGCCGGGCAATCCGGTCCAGGGCCTTCTCACCGGTGTGACGACGACACTGACGAGCCCCGCGAACCTCACCGGCAGCCTCTCCGCGACCCTTGCCCCTGTTCTCGGCGCGTCGGGCACCCTGCCCGTGCTGTCCGGCTTGCTCGGCGGGCTGCTGCCGACCTCCGCGGCCAACATGTCTCCGCTTGCAGGCCTCAACCTCGGCGGCACCACGCTGCTCGGCAACGGCAACGCACCGATCCTCACCAACGTCGCGGCGCTCTCGCCCCACGCCGCGGTGGGTTCGCCCATCACTGCGAATATCCTTAGCGGCGGAACCTCGGCCGGGCTGCTCGGCGGCCTCACCGGCAGCCTGCCGGGCGGCCTGGGCGGCGGTGCTGCCAGCGGCCTTCTCGGGGGAATCACCGGTGGCGGCGCGGCTGGCGGCGGTCTTCTCGGCGGCATCACCGGCGGCGGCGCGGCTAGCGGCGGTCTTCTCGGAGCAGTAACGGGCGGCGGTGCCGCTGGCGGCGTGCTTGCGCCTGTCACCAACCTCGTTGGCGGACTGACCGGCGGCGGTGCTGCCGGGGGCGGTCTCTCCAGGGTCCTCGCCCCGGTCACCGGCATTGTCGGCGGACTGACCGGCGGCGCGGCGGGTGCCAATGGCGGCGTGCTTGCGCCGGTGACCAACCTCGTCGGCGGCCTGACCGGCGGCGCAGCAGGCGGTGGCCTTCTCGGCGGCCTTCGCCGCTAGAGCGGGATCGCCACCGGCTGAATCAGCCGAGTGAACCCTCGCGAACGGCAAATACTTTAGCCGAATGCGGACGTGGCGGAACGCGCCACGTCCACCCCTGCCCAATCCCAATCCCAAATCCTGCATGCAAAATACATCGAGAAGCATGGACTTTTTCCTCCATAACTTCTCTAAGCGAAAAATTGCGTGCAAATCCCGCGGAAGAACAGACGAATGGCACACCATAAATTGGGAGCGGGAACGAGCATGACCCGCGTGCGGGCCCTGCTGAGCCTGGCCTCCATCGTTCTCTTGCCGATGCAGGCCCATGCTCAGGCCGGCCTGGGACCTCGCGGCTTCGATACCGACCGCCCCGACATCACGCCGCTACGGCCCACCGGCCGCACCGGCATTCCGCCGACCGCGCCCCAGGTCGTGATCCCGAACTTGCCCGACATCACCATCCGCGACGTGGCCGTCGTCGGCGATTCGTTGCTCGACCGCGCCGCGCTGGGGCGTGCCGTCGCCCCCTTCGCCGGGCGGCGCCTCACCAGCGCGGAGATCAACGCGATCTCCGAGGCAATCAGCCTGGCCCACCGCGAGGCCGGCCTTGCCCTTTTCGGCGTCGTTGTTCCCCAGCAGGATTTCGCCCAGGGCGTCGTGATCGTCCAGGTGGTCGAGGGCCAGGTCGCCGAGGTCGAATTCGAAGGCGACACGGACGGCGCGGATCTCGGCCTGACGCGGGCCTATGCCAGGGCCCTCCAGAATGAGCGGCCGCTGAGGCGCGCGACACTGGAGCGCTACCTGTTGCTGATGGCCGATATCCCAGGCCGTCGCGTGACCAGCCGCTTCGAGACCTCCGGCAGCGCCGGGCGCGTGAAACTGATCATCAACGTGCGCCGCACCTCCGTGCGCTTCGGCCTCGGCATCGACAATCTTGGTGCGAACTATCTCGGCAACGCCCAGATGACGACCGGCGCCACAGTGAATTCCGTGCTGCGGGAAGGCGATTCGACGCGCCTGACGGTGGGCTTCCCGATCGCCGACTTCAACCGCTTCACCTATCTCGCCCTGCGGCATCAGCAGCCGATCGGCACCGACGGCTTCACCCTCTCGGGCAACTTCTCCTTCCTGGAGCAGAGGGTGACCGACGGCTCCAACCTGCATGGCCAGACCAGCACCTTCAGCCTGCAGGCTGCCTATCCCATCATTCGCGCGGTGCGCGAGACCCTGCAGCTCTTCGGCAGCGTCGACTACCTCGAATCGCGCCTCGCCGTGCCGCTCGGCCGCATCTCGGACGAGGCGACGCGCGTGCTCCGCGCCGGCGTAGTCTACGGGCTGGCCAACGAGGCGCAGACCCGCGGCGGCTCCCTCGCCGTCGTGCTCAGCCAGGGCATCGATACGGCCGGGGCCCGCCAGGGCATTGCCTATTATGGCGATCCCGGCTTCACGAAGGTGACGGCCATCGCGAGCTTCCAGCAGGCGCTGTTCGAGCAACGGCTGGTCCTGCGGCTCCGGGCGAATGCGCAATTCACCACCGAGCGGCTGCCGGCGTCGGAGACCTTCACCTATGGCGGCGTAAACTTCGGCCGCGGCTTTGATGCGGCCACCCTCTACGGCGACCGCGGCGTCGCGGCGTCGGCCACGCTTGCGATGCCGTTCCGCACGGTGGTGGACGTGGACAGCCTCGCTTCGGGACAATCGGCCTTCATCGGCCAAGCGATCCGCGGCAGTGAGGCCTATATCTTCGTGGATGGCGCGCGGGTAGAGAACTTCGCGCCGGCCATCCGTCCGCGCGGCGACCGGGCGGCCTCGACCGGCATCGGTATCGGTATTCCCGCTGGGGAGGAAACGATGCTGAACCTCGAAGTCGCCTCGCCGATGGTCCGCCCGCGCAACTCGGCCGTCGATGCGGGTACGCGTTTCGTGGCGATCTTCCGTCGCAACTTCTGAGACATGAATGACGGACTTGCCAAGTCTATGATGAACCCCTCGCCCCTCCTGCCCAGGACGATATGGACGGTCGCGCCGATCGTCCTGGCAGTGCTTCTGCTATCGATGGCGGCCGTTTTCCTCGTCACACCGCAGCGGAGCGCCGAAACGCAGGGGATGCGCATGGCCGAGCGGTCGGCGGCCGAGCTGGCGGCGCGTCTCGAAGCCGTGGTTCAGGCGGCGGCGGTGCTGGAGGGCGGGCTGGAGGGAAGCCCAGTGCGGCGCGTTCCCGAATTGCTCGCGCAAAGCAATCGAAACGCGGCCCGATCCGGCGGGGCGGCGCTGACCTTCGGCTTGCGGGATCCGGCCGGGCAATGGCTCGGCTTGGCGCGGGGCGCGATTCCGCCGACCGGCGAGCCACGCTTCGTCTGGACGGATGACAGCCTGGTTCTCGTTCGTGGCAACCTGCCGGGGCCGGGCGGAAGCTGGGCTATCGCCGTCGGTTTTCCCAAGCCGCGGGCGGGGCTTGGCGTGGTGCAGGACGGCCGGCTCCTTGGCCCGCGATCCGAAGGCGCGGTCGCATCGGGCCGGGGCCGCGGCCCCTTGTCGAACATCGATGCCTTCGTGGCCCTGGCACCTGTCGCCGGCACCGCCGCCCAGGCGGTCGCCGAGCTCCCGGCCGCGCCGCTGCTGGCCGAGTGGAACGCCCAGCGCAACGCCCTGCTTTTCGGCGCGCTCACCTTGCTCGGCCTGCTGCTGCTATTCTGGTTCGGCCTTGCCGCGCAGTTGCGCCGGCGCGAGGGCCACGCCCAGAAGCGGCTCGCGAGCCAGATGGAGGGGCAGGAACGCCGCGCGCTCCAGGAGGTCAGCCGCTTCTTCTTGGGCCTCCCCGTCGCTGTCTACCGGGGCGAGCTCTTTCCGGACGGCACCGTATTGATCGCCTTCATGAGCGAGGGCGTGGCCCGGCTCACCGGCATCGACGCCGAGGAGATCAGGGTTCCCGGCCGGTGGCGGGACCGGCTCGATGCCGACGGCCAGGCCGCACTCGAGACGTTTCATCGCCGCCTGCTCATGGAGGGCGAGGCGGTGGTCGAATACTCCTTCCGGCGCGAGGACGGCAGCCTCGTCTGGCTACGGGACCGCGCGCGCATCACCGGCATCGGCACGCATGAGGGCGCTGATGTCGCCGGCGTGATCTCCGACATCAGCAGCGAGCGCCGGCTGGGCGAAAGCGCCGCGATGTCCTCCAAGCTGGCGACGCTCGGCAAGATGGCCGCCAGCATCGCGCATGAGCTGACGCAGCCGTTGGGGGCGATCACCCTGGCCAGCGAAACCGCCCTGGCCTCGCTGCCGGAACAAGGTGGCGCTTCGGGCGATGCCGCCAGACGCCGCGTGGCGCGCATCACGCAGCATGCGGGCCGGGCGCGCCAGCTCATCGACCATCTGCGTGCCTTCGGCCGCGCCGATTCGGGCCCGCTCGAACCGGTGAACCTGGCCGATGCGCTCGACGGCGCCCTGCTGCTGACGAAACCCTTGCTGCAGACCGCCGGCATGGAACTCATCACCGAGCTTCCCGCCGACCTGCCTTTGCTGCGCGGCCGCCCGGTTCTGCTGGAGCAGGTGCTCGTCAACCTCATGGTGAACGCGCGAGATGCCATGGCCCGCCTGCCCGACGACGAGCGCCGCCTCAAGATGCACGCCGAGGTCTCGGAGGATGGAAAGACGGTCACGCTCACAATCGAGGATAGCGGGCCGGGCTTTCCTCCCGGCGTCCTCGACCGTGTGTTCGAACCCTTCTTCACCACCAAGCCGATGAGCCAGGGAACCGGGCTGGGGCTCTCCATCTGCCACGGCATCGTCACGGCGTTCGGCGGGACCATCGCCGCCCATAACTCGGCCAGCGGCGCCTGCTTTACCCTGACGCTCCGCACCTGGCAGCCAGATATGACCGACGCCGAGGCGGAGCCATCGGGCTGGACGGAGAGCACGTGACGATCTCTCACGCCGATTCCGTTCACGACGCTTCCCCTCTCGTCTTCATCGCGGAGGACGATATCGATCTCGCCCAGGAAGTCGCGGACTGCTTCGATCTCTACTCGTTCCGGACGCAGATCACCGAGAGTTGGCCCGAGCTGATCAAGGCCCTCCAGGGCGCCGATCCGGACCTGATCCTGCTCGACAAGCAACTCGGCCGCGTGGACGCCGTTGCGCGTATCGGCGAGCTTCGCCGCGAGACGTCGGCGTATATCATCGTCGTCACCGGCTATGGCAGCGCCGCCGATTGCATCATCGGACTTGAGCTCGGCGCAGATGGTTTCCTGACCAAACCGGTGAGCTCGCGGGAGCTCGTGGTGCGTGTTCGCGCGGTTCTGCGCCGCAAGTCCGATGCCGCGGCGTCCTCTGCCGGTAGATGGCAGGTCATGCTGGAAGACGGTGCCGTCCAGATGCCCGATGGGCGCCGCGTGCTCATGGCCAAGCCGCATCTGGCAGTCCTTGATCTGTTGATCGGGGCGGGGGGCAAGCCGCTGTCGCGGCAGGCGCTGATGGTCGCGTTGGAGGACGATCCCGCCGTCCCCGCCGATCGTGAGCAGATGCTGACGCGCATTCTTTGCGATCTTCGCCGCGGACTGGCTGGAGTAGGAGCTAAGGGGGCGTTGCGGGCCTTCAGAAACCGCGGACTGGCCTTCCTGCCCGCGACGGAAGCCTGATCCGAAATTGAACAATCAGCACTATTAAGATTTCCTGATTCAACTTTAAGTATATTTATAAGTACCTGTCAGCACTATAAAGTAAATTGTTTGCATTTCTTGCAAATATACTAACAAAGCTGGCTTTACTTTTTGTTAAAAAATGCCTAACACGTTCATGTATTCTCTAGACCTAAGGCAATCCATCCTGCTTACCGTCATTGTGCGAAGCACAAACCTTCTTGTGCTCTACGATGCCTCGGCGATCAGCGCATGACAGCCGCATTTATTGCTTGGGCGTCACATTTTGCGCCACTCGCAGTTCTGCTCCCTGCTGTTTCCGTAGCCACCAGGGGGCTAAGGCGCATCTTTCGCGAGCCCGAGGACCTTCCGGCACTTCTCGTTGCTGCATCTTCACTTGGTCTGGCGCTGCCGCTGGCACATCCGATCCTTTGGTTTCTTGCCCATGGTCAGCAATTTGCCGCTACCGATCTGCTCGGCATCCTGGGGCTGGCGGTCGTTGCCGCGCTACTGACCTTCGGCTGCGGCTTGCAGGCAGCCCGCGGCGGCACGGCAGCCCGGCCGATCGCAGGCGCGGCGCTCGGCGCGACATTCGTCGCCGCCAATTGCCTGATGGATCAGATTTCCGGCCTCGCCGTCGTGGAAGCCATGCCGCTCCTCGCCACCGCTGCAGCCTCGATGGGCTTTTCGGCGCTGGCCTTCCGGCAGATGGGCCGTGGGGCGACGGCGTTCGGCGCCGGCGTGCTGTTGCTGGCCAGCATGTGCCTTGCCTCCGGCCTGTCGCTTTACAGCGCCGGCACCGCATTGACCGCTGCCGATCCCCTCCTCGGCCTCAGCCTCCTCCTGGGGCTGGGCTTCGCCACGCTCGTTGCCTTGCTGGCGCAGCGCACCGCCGATAGCAGGGTGTCCACGCTGCGAGACGATGTCATGGGCTGGCTGGCGCAGATGGCGGAGGCGACGCCGGAGGCGATGGCCGTCCTGCGCGATGGCGTGGTTTCCGCCGCCAACGGGCCGCTGCTCGGCCTGCTGAACCAGCCGGCCGCCCTGGTCCAGGGCCGCGCCCTGGCCGATCTCTTTCCGCGCGAAGGCCAAGCCTGGCTAGAAGCCGCCCAGCAGGGCCGGCTCGCCAACTGGGCGCGTGCGCGCCTGCTGTCGGCATCGGGTCTCGCCGCGGTCGAAGTCGCCGTCCGGCCGCTGAAAGGCGCCGCCGTCCGGTGCCACATCGTCATTTGCCGAGACCTGACCGGGCAGTTGGAGACCGAGGCGCGCATCCAATACCTGACGCAGCACGACGCCCTGACCGGACTGGGCAACCGCGCCAATCTGCTCGATGCGCTGACGCGGCGGATCAGCCAGTCACGGCATGCCGGGCCGGGTTTCGCCGTTCTGCAGCTGGGTATGGACGACTTCAAGGTCTTCAACGACCTCCATGGCCACGGCGCAGGCGATTTCGTCCTGCGCGAGGTCGCGCGGCGGATCACCGCCGCCTTCGGGCCCGAGACGCCCGCCGCGCGCGTCAGCGGCGACGAGTTCATCCTGCTCCTGCCGCTGGGCGAAGGTTTTCAGCGCGCGGATCGTGTGGCGGAGCGGCTGCTGGCCATCGTCCGGGAACCTTATGCCCTGGGCGGCGAACAGCTTCAGGCCTCGGCCTCGATCGGGCTCGCCGCCTTTCCGCACGACGCCAGCCACGCCGAGGAATTGCTCGCCATGGCCGACCTCGCAATGCAGCGCGCCAAAGCGGAAGGCGTCGGCCGCCTCGCCCGCGTCGACGCCGAGCGCGATGCCGAGGCCCGGGCCTCGCGCGTGCTGGAACAGGATCTCCGCCTCGCCGTGCAGAACCGCCAGCTTCGGGTCTGGCTCCAGCCGCAGGCGCGCACCAGTGACTTGGCGCCGATCGGCTTTGAGGCATTGTTGCGCTGGCAGCATCCGATCCACGGGCTCGTCCCCCCCGACCGCTTCATCCCGATCGCCGAAGCCGCCGGCCTGATGAACGAGATCGGCAACTGGGTCCTGCGGGAGGGCATGCGCCAGGCCGCGAGCTGGCCGCAGCCGCTGCGGATCGCCATCAATGTCTCGCCGCTGCAATTGCTCCAGGGCGACCTGCCCTTACTGGTGCGCTCGGCGCTCGACGACTCCGGATTGTCGCCCGATCGACTGGAAATAGAGATTACCGAAAGCGTCCTGATCGACCAGGGCGACGCCGTGCTGGGCCAGCTGCATGAGATCCGGGCGCTGGGTGTCCGGATTGCGCTGGACGACTTCGGCACCGGCTACTCCTCCCTGGGGACGCTGCGCGCCTTCCCTTTCGACAAGCTGAAGATGGACCGCTCCTTCCTGAAGGAATTGGACGGGTCCTCGCAGGCGGGCGAAATCATCCGCGCCGTCCTCACCCTCGGCCGGGCACTGAACATGGCCGTCGTGGCCGAGGGCGTCGAAACCGTCGGCCATTGCGAGTTCCTTCAGCAGGAAGGCTGCGACCTGCTGCAGGGCTACCTGCTCGGCGCCCCGTGCCCGGCAGCATCTTTCGACTCGATCATCAAGCACGGCGTGTTTGACGAAGAGGTCCTCGCGAAGTTCTCCGCGGCGGCCCGGCCGGAAGACCGGGGGCGGCAGCAGGGCACGAGTGAAGCGACCGGCGGCGCGGTCCGTGCAATGGCCGACGTAGAGGTTCTGCCGGGGCCAGCATCCGCACCGGGCACCCGGAAGCGTTCCGGCCAGCGCGACATCTCGGCCCAGGCTCTCGCCCCCGCCGGACTAGCCGGCGAGCTCTCGCCACCAGCTCAACCCGACGAAGGGCGGCAGCAGCAGCGGCCCGAAGGGGATGCCCCCGCGCGGCCCGTCAGGCAGCGCATTCGGCAGGAGGTGCAGCCGCCGGCTGCGCCAGCCCCCGAGAAGCGCGGCCGCGCCAAGCGCGAGGGCCAGCGCCCAGCCGAAATCCTGCAGGTTGAGCGCGGCCAGGACGATGCCGAGCTTGACGTCGCCGCCGCCCATCAGGCGCCAACGCCAGGGGATCCACAGCGCCAGCAGGCCGACGCAACCCTGCGCCAGAAGCGCCCCCAGCGCGGGATCGGCGAAGATCAGCCAGCGCAGCGCCACAAGGCCGGCTCCGGCGAGCACGGCGGCATTGGGGATTCTACGGTGTCGGAAGTCCCAGAGGGCAGTTCCGGCCGCCCATATCGTCAACGCCGCCAGCCAAAGGATCATCCTCAGATCGCCTCCATGGCGGCCGAGCTTTCGGCCTTGGTCAGTCCGCGCGCAACGAGGAAATCGAGCTGATGACGGGCATTACGCAACACCGCGCCGGGCGGGCACACCCGCCGACGCATCAGAGGGGCGGTTAGCATGTTGATGCTGCCAACGCGAACCTGGCTGCTCGCCGGCATCGTCGGACTATCGGCGATGAGCCTGCTCATGCTGCGCTCCTTTCCATCGGCCCCGCCGGTGGTGGAGATCGCGCCGCTCGCAGCCCAGCCGGAGCCGCTGGTCGTCCGCACGGGCCAGGTGGTGGCCATCCGGGACATTCCCCGCGGCACCAGCATCGAGACCGCGGCCCTCGGCATCAGCGCCATCGAGAACCCGCCCGCCGGTGCGTTCGTGCGGATGGACGACGTGACGAACCGCGTCGCGCTGGACCGTATCCGCCGTGGCGACGTGCTCACCGCCGATAAGATCAGCCCGGGGCTCGACACGGGCGGCCTCTCGCCGCTGGTACCGATGCTGCACCGCGCGGTGACCCTGCGGGTCGCCGAGGATACCGGCGTCGCCTTCCTCATCCGCCCTGGCGACCACGTGGACGTCGCGCTGGCGACACGCAATGACCCCGAGGGGCGCGAGTCCAACCGCAGCCTTCCGCCCGATATCTCGCGGATGCTCCTGCAGGACCTGCTGGTGCTCGCCGTCGGCGATGCGCTGAGCGCCGAACCCCCGACGGCCGCGACCGCACGCACCGGCCCGCCGCTGCGCAACGTGACGCTCGCCGCGACGCCCGAGCAGCTCCTCCTCCTCGGCCTGGCGCGGGGCGACGGCGGCTACCTGCTGGCGCTCCGCAATCCCCTCGATCGCGAGGTAAGCGATACCGCCCAACTCACGCGGGCCCGCCTGCTGGACAGTGAAGCGCCGCCGATGCCGCCGCCTTCCGTCGCCGTTCCCGCGGAGCGCGCGCCCCGTCCCATTCGTTCGGGACCAGACATCCTGCGCGGCCCCTCTGGAGCATCCCGATGATCCCCCCGATTTCCCTCCGCGCTTCCCTGCTCACTGCGCTGACGGGACTGCCGCTGTGCTTCGGTATCGCCGCCGCCCAGCCCGCACCGGGCCAGGTACCGGCGGCGAGCCTTCCGCCGGTGGCGAGCCCGTCTTCGGAGGTGCCGCCTATGTCGGCGCCGATCGGGATCGCGCGCCGCTCCCGTTCCGGCCCCGCGCCGGGGCCGGCCACCGGCAACACGACCATCTCGGTCGCCGTCGGCGGGCAGGAGCTGGTGGAGATCGGCACGGGCGTGACCCGCATCGCGCTCGGCAATCCGCAGATCGCCGACATCTCCGTGCTGGGCGGGCGGCAACTTCGCGTCCTCGGCATGACCGCCGGCAGCACCGACATCTTCCTATGGCGGGGCGCGGCGGTCGAGCGGATGCGGCTTTCCGTCGCCGTTGGCGTCGACGCGGCCCAGACCCAGGCGGCCGTCGATCCCACCCTGCGCGGCGTGCGCGCCGGCAGCGAGGGCGGCCGGGTGGTCCTGCGTGGCGACGTGCCGAACCTAGAGGCCTCGCAGGCCCTGGCGGCGTCGGTACGTGGGCGCGACGTGGTCAACCAGACGCGCATCACATCGGAGATGGTGGTCGCCGTCGAGGTCATGTTCGCGGCGGTACAGGCCACGCGCCTGCAACAGCTGGGGTTCAATTTCCGGTCGCTGGGAACCTCGGTGCAGGGCTCCATCACCGGCCCGGGAACCTCGGTCAACAGCTCCGCGCTGGGCGCCGGGACATCCCCGCCCGCCGCCTTCGCCCCCAGCGGCGGCCTGGCGGCACTGGCCGGCAGCGCGGCGGCGCTGTCCTCGCCCATGAGCAGCGCGTTCAACCTCCTGCTGGGCAGCAGCGCCAACAACATCCTCGGCGCCGTCTCCATGCTGGCCACGACCAACTTCGCCCAGGTCCTCGCGCAGCCGGTGCTGCTCGTGCGCTCGGGCGAGCAGGCCTCCTTCCTGGCCGGCGGCGAGATCCCGGTACCGACGCCCGTAGTGGGCGCCGGCTTCTCGTCCGTGACGATCGACTACCGTCCCTTCGGCGTTCGCCTCGACATCGCGGCCACGGTCATGTCGAGCGGGCGTATCGTGCTGCGCGTCAGCCCCGAGGTGAGCGAGCTCGACTACACCAACGCCATCACGCTGCAGGGCTTCAACATCCCGGCGCTGCGCAAGCGTTCCGCCAGCACGACGGTGGAGCTCGGGGACGGGCAGAGCTTCATGCTGGCGGGTCTGTCCTTCAGCAACACCAACAACCTCTCCGACCGCATCCCCGCGATCGGCCAGCTGCCCATCATCGGGGCGCTCTTCGCGCGCACCAATGCGACGCGCGAGCAGCAGGAGCTGGTGATCATCGCCACGCCACGGCTGGTCCGCCCGGTCAGCAACGCGCGGCTGCCGGCTGGCCTGACCGACGTGGCGCGGATCCCGAATACGACGGACATCCTGCTCCAGCGCAACACCGCCGAGGACGCGGCGAACCGCTTCGGATTCATGCGATGAGCACGAGCACGAGCACGAAAACCGCCCCCGCCCGACGCGACCATCAGGCGCTGCCCATCGCGCTGCTGCTGACGCTGGATGCCGGCGTGGTGGATCGTCTCTCCGCGGCGCTGGCTGGGCTCGCGCAGGTACACCGGGCCGACCCCATGGAGGATGCCGCCCAGCTCGCGGTGGTGGAGCTGCGGCCCAGCCTCTTCGTGGTGGATGCCTCCGATGCCGGGGAGGGCCTGGCCGCGCTTCTGGCCACCATTCGCCGCGGCGCCCCCGGTGCCGCCATCGTGGCGCTGGGCGACGAGAACGCCGCCGACATGATCCTCGCCTGCATGCGCGCCGGCGCCCTGGACTTCATCGGCCGCCTTACCGGCGAGGCGGCACTGCGCCGCATCCTCCGCGCGCGGCTGGAGCGCGGCACGCGCGAGGTCATGCCCGACCGCCAAGGCCCCGCCTTCGCCCTGTTCGGCGCGCGGCCGTCCGATCCCTCGCGCGCGGTCGCCCTGGCACTCGCGGTGCAACGCGCCCGTACCGGTGCGCAGGTGGTGTTCCTCGACCTCGCGCCCGGAAGCCGGGAGACGGAGATCGCGCTCGATATTGCGCCCGGCTATGGCGTGCTGGAGGCGCTGGAGGATCTCGACCGGCTGGATCAGGCGCTGCTGACCTCGGCCGCCCCGAAGCATGCCGAGAGCGGTCTCTCGATCATGCTGCTTAGCGAGTCGCGTGCAGCCCAGTCGCTCGCCGCCGCCGACCTGACGGCCCTGCTCGTCCTGCTGCGCGGTATTTATGATGAGGTGATCCTGCATGCGACCGGTGCGGTGCTTGCCGCTGCGCCGGGTCTTGTGGCGGGATTGCGCCGCTTCGGTCTCGTCGGCACGCAGAGCCTCGCCTCCGCACAGGCCGCGGCCGAAGTGCTGCGCGGGCTGGGGGCAGCGGGCGTCGTCGCGGAGAATCGTATCTTCCTCGTGGTCGCCGATCACGACGCGCGCATTCTTCCGGCGCCCAACACGCTGGCGGGCTCCATCGGGCTCAAGCAGTCGCTCACCGTGTCCGATTTCCGGGTCCGGATCTGCAATGCCATCAACCAGGGCCGCTTCGCCGAGGACGTGCTGGCCGACCGGGCCTTCGCACGCCAGATCGCCGGGCTTGGGATCGAACTGGGCGCCGAGCGCGAAGCCGCCCGCCCCGGCCTGTTCCGCCGGCTCGGCGCATGGGCCGGGCTCGCGTCATGAACACCATCCCGCCCCCTCTCCGTCCCGATCCCGTCCGCCTCACCGACCACTACCAGGAGATCCAGGCGAGCGCCTTCCGCCTCGTGCTGGATCGGCTGGAGCGGCGGGGTGTCTCGGTCGAAAACCTGGCGCGGGCGGAACTCCGGCAGGAGGTGGCCGCCGCCGTCTCGGCCACGCTCGAATCCGCCAGCGCGGCGCTGAACAGCGCCGAGCGCGCCCGGCTGATCGAGGAGCTGCTGGACGAGATCCTGGGCTACGGCCCGCTCGAGGCGCTGCTGAACGACCCCACCGTCGACGACATCATCGTGAACGGTGCCAAGCGCGTCTATGTCGAGCGCGGCGGCGTGCTCAGCCGCGTTCCCATCCGCTTCCGAGACGACGCGCATCTGATGGCCGTGATCCAGCGGATCGTCGGCCCCATCGGCCGGCGGGTGGACGAGGCCTCGCCCTATTGCGACGCCCGCCTGCCGGACGGCTCGCGCGTGAACATCGTCGTGCCGCCCATCGCCATCGACGGCCCGGCCCTGTCCATCCGCAAGTCGCGCCGCGTGATGATGACGGTCATGGACCTCGTGCGCCGCGGCTTCGCTCCCCGCGATGCGGTGGACTATCTCGCCCGCGCGGTACGGGCGCGGCTGAACATGCTGATCGTCGGCGGCACCGGCTCGGGCAAGACGACGCTGCTCAACGTGCTCTCGACCTTCATCGGCCCCTCCGAACGCCTGGTCACCATCGAGGATGCCGCGGAGCTGCAAATCCGGCAGGACCATGTGGTCCGGCTGGAGACGCGTCCGTCCAGCGCGGACGGACGGCCGGCGATCCTCGCGAGGGACCTGATGCGCAACGCGCTGCGGATGCGGCCGGACCGCATCATCCTCGGCGAGGTGCGCGGCACCGAGGCGGTCGAGATGCTGCAGGCGATGAGCACGGGCCATGACGGCTCGATGAGCACGCTGCACGCCAATAGCCCGCGCGACGCCCTGGCGCGTATCGAGATGCTGCTCGCCTTCAGCGGCCTTCCCATCGAGCCGCGCGCGCTGCGGCGCTTCATCTCCTCCTCGATCAACATCATCGTCGAGGTGCGCCGCATGCCCGACGGGCGGCGGCGGCTCACGCATATCTCGGAGGTTCTGGGCGTCGAGGACGACACCTACCGAATCCAGGACGTGTTCAAGCTCACCGAGGATGACGGCTCGATCAACGAGTCCCCGCGCATGCTCCGCTCAGCCTACGCCACGCGGCTGCAGGATGTCGCGGGGATCGTGGCGTGATCGGGCTGAATGCCCTGGCGGTATGCGTACTGTTGGCAGCCTTCGCCGCACTCGGCTTGTCCTGGCGCAAGCAGCGCAAGTTCAAAGGCATGGTGCAGCGGCGCCTCGATCATTATGTCGCGAGCGCGCTGAAGGGGGTCGAGACGCCGATCGACGAAGCCCCGCTTGCGAGCAGCTGGCTGGAGCAGCAATGCTTCCGGGCGCAGATGACCCAGCGCGGTCTGACGTTGATCCTGATCGGCCTCGCGCTTGGGCTGACGGTCGCCCATACCGTCGGGCTCGGCCTGGCCGAGGCGTTGGTCACCGCACCGGTTCTGGTCGCACTCGTGGCGGCGTTGGTGCGGCTGCGCATCGCCCGCCGGCTCAACCAGCTGCATGACGCGCTACCTATCTTCCTCGACCGGCTGCGGCAGCAGATCCTCATCGGCGCCTCGGTGCCGCAGGCCCTGCAGCGCGTCGTCGGCGTCAGCCCTGATATCATCCGTTGGGTGTTCGAGCCGGTGGAGCGCCGGGTGAACGCTGCCGGCGAACTGGTCGAGACGCTCGAATGGGCCGCGCGCCGCCATCGCGGCGAAGGGCTGGCCGGGCTGGTCGCCGCGATCTCGGCCTCGCTTCGTTACGGCGGGCGGCTGTCGGAAGCATTGGCCAACCTGTCGCAGATGGAGCGCCAGAGGCTACAGGTGCGCCAGGAAATGCACGGCGCCACGTCGGAAGTGCGTGCGAGCTCGGTCGTCCTCGCGATCCTGCCACTCGGAGTGGGCATCGTCTTCTTCCTCATGACGCCCGGCTTCGCGCCCTACTTCTTCGACCCCGAGCGCGGGCGGCCGGTGCTCTACTTCGTGATCGGCCTCTACCTCGTCGGCCTCCTCCTGCTGCGCCAGATCGCGCAGCCCAAGTTCTGAGGAGGCAAGATGAATTTCCTTATCCTCATCGTCCTGATGGCCAGCCTCATGGCGCTCGCGGCCCCGCTGTTGCAGCGCGGCCTGGTCGAACGCAACGTCGAACGCAGGCTCGGGCAGTACTGCCTCACCAGGGCGCCCGAGCGGCAGGAGCCGGCCTTGGGCAGCCAGCTGTTGCGGGCGGTTGCCGCCATCGGGCGGCCGCTGCTCGGCAAGGGCAAGGGGACCATCCAGCTCTCCGCCAAGCTCACAGCGGCGGGATGGATGGGCCGCGACGTACCGGCGCTGTTCACCGGTATCCGCGTGCTGACCGCGCTGGCTTGCGGCCTGCTGGCCGCGTGGCTGTCGCCTACCGGCGATGGGATGCGCAACAGCGTGATCTCGATACTGGCCGCCTACCTCGCGGTCGGCGCCATCCTGTCGCGGCGGGCGCATGCGCGGACCATCCGCATGCGCGCCGAACTTCCCATCGCGATCGATGTGCTGGTGATGGTGTTGGAAGGCGGCGCGGGGGTCGAACAGGCGCTGCGCTTCTCCGTGAGCCTGAGCGTACATCCGGCTCCCATCTGCCAGCGTGCCTTTCTCGGCTTCGTGACCGATTTGGAGCGCGGGACGCCCTACGACCTTAGCCTGATGCGCCTCGGCGACCGTCTGGTCATCGAAGAAGGGCAGCTCTTCATGGAGGTCCTGCGCCAGGCCCTGATGCACGGCACCGAATTGCAGGAGCCGCTTCGCTCCCTCGCCAAGGATCTTCGCCAGCGTCGGCTGGCCGATGCCCGAGCCGCCGTGGGCAAGGCGACGACGATGATGACGCTCGTCATGATCGTCTGCCTGCTGCCCGCTCTGCTGACCCTTATCGGGGCCCCGGCCGTAAGTGCCGTCGTCGAAACCCTGAGGAACATGGCGAAATGAAAATCGCGCTCGCTGGCTCGCTTTCCCTGGTTCTGCTGTCCGGCTGCTCCAGCCTTGGCCTGGACTTCAGCCGCATGCGCGGCGGCGAGGCACCAGCTCCTCAGGCGGCCGGACAACCGGAGACGCTCTACCTCGACCTGATCACGGGGCTTCGCGGACGGGGCCTCCATCGCGCGGCGCTCGCGCATCTGGACGAATACGAGCGGCTGTATGAGCGCACGCCGGCCACCTTGCTGTTGCGCGGCCAATCGCTGCTCGACATCCGCGACGATGCGGCCGCGCTGGAGGTGTTCCGGCAGATCACGAGCGGGCCAGAGGCCGCCGCCGCGCAAGCGGGAATCGGCACCGCGGCCGCGCGGATAGAACGCTGGGACCTGGCGGTCGAAGCCTTCACCGAGGCTGTGCGCCGGGAACCCACCAACCCGCGCTACCTCAACAACCTCGGCTACGCGCTGCTGAGAAGCGGCAATGCACGGGAGGGCGAGTTCCGCCTGCGGATGGCCGGCGAGCTCGACCCCAACAGCGCCGAAATTCGAAACAACCTGGCGCTGCTGCTGCTGGCAACCAGTCGCCGTCCGGACGGCGAGAGGCTGCTGGCCCTGATGCCGAGTGCCGAAGCCCGCGCCGCGCTTCGGCGCGAGGCGGCGCAGATCCAAAACCCACCGGAACGGAGATCGTGATGCGCCACTTCCCCTGCTTTCTGCTTCTCCTCTGCATCGGCTGCTCGGACCTGAAGCCGCTGCCGCTGGTGGACAATGCCGCGGTCGAGCCGCCGCGGAGCGCGATCCAGCAGATGATCCGCCTCCAGCTCAACAGCCAAATGACCGAGGCTCCGCCCGCACCGACGCCGGGCAGCGAGACGGAGCGCCTCGGCATCCTCCAGTCGCTGCCCAACCAGCAGGGTGGGGGATCGCAGCGCATGTCCGGCGGTGGATCGTCTGGAACGCGGACTCCATGACGGGTCAGCCGGCTCATGACGGTGAGGCTGGGGCCATCGCGCCGCTCGTCGCGCTGCTGCTCGCCTCGTTCTGTGGCTTCGCGGGGCTCGCGGTGGATATGGGCCTTTTGCAGTATCAGCGGCGGTCGTTGCAGGCTTCGGTCGATGCGGCGGCGCTGAGCGCGGCGCGGGCACCGGCCCAGGCGCAGGTGATCGCGACTTCGATTCTGGCGCGCAACGGTACGGTGAGCGGCACGCCAACCATCGTAGCTGGGAACTATGCCGACAATCCTGCGCTGGCCCCGGCGCAGCGCTTCTTGCCGGGGGGCGTGCTGAATGCGGTGCGTGTGACCGCCCGGCGCGATGTTCAGCTTGGCTTGACCCGGGTGCTGGGCGGGCCGGCGACGACCCCGGTCAATGCGACCGCGGTTGCGGCGGCCCAGGCAGTGGCCGGATTCAACATCGGCAGCGGCGTCGCGTCGGTGAATGGCGGTGTCCTCGGGCAGTTTCTGGGTCTCGGTAGCGCCTCGATCACCGGGGTCAGCTATACCGGCCTGGCTCAGGCGAACGTCCGGGTTCTGGCGCTTGGCGATGCCCTGGCGGCACAGCTCGGCCTGAGTGCCGGCACCTATCAGCAATTGCTCAACTCGCAGGCCACCATCGGTCAGATAATGGGTGTTGCTGCCTCGGCCTTGGCACCGGCAAGTCCAGCCGCTGCCGCGACCTCGCTGAACCTTCTGGCGCAGTCGACCCGGACCATTCGCGTCGGCGACCTGCTGGGGCTCGCCTTTCACCAGACACGCCAGATCGGCGACTTTACGGCAGACCAATCCTACATGAATCTCGGGGTCAACGCGCTGGATCTCGTGACGGCGGCGGCCACCCTGGGTGGCGCGAATGCGGCGACGCTGCCCGTTGGCCTGACCGTGCCGGGCGTCGCGACCGCGACAACGCGCGTCATGGCGATAGAACCGCCGCAGGGCACAGCGCCGGGCGCGATCGGCATGGGCCCTGTGGGCACGAGGGCCCAGACGGCCCAGGTTCGAGCGCTTATATCCCTGCAGCTGCTACCGCTTCCCGGCTCGGGCGGCGTCATCAACCTGCCTTTGCTGGTCGAGGCCGCGCCGGCGCAGGCCGAGCTACGCGACGTGTCGTGCCAAGGCGAGCCGGGCACGGACACCACGCTGCACATCCAGGCGACGACCGGCGTCGCGCGCGCCCAGATAGGGCAAATTACGGCAGCGCAGTTCGCCAACGCCGGCCAGACCTTCGGAACCCTGGCACCAGTGCCGATCGTGACCATTCAACTTGTGATACCGCTGGTCACCACCATCGACATTACGGTCAACCTGCAGGCACTCGCGACAGTCGGCACAGGCAGCCGCGACCTTACCTTCACCACCAACGATATCGCAGCGAGAACCGCCCAGACGGTTAGCTCCGGCGGATTGGCAGGAAGCTTAATCGGCTCACTGGGCAGCAATCTCATTTTGACCACGTCCATTAATCTTCATGGAGTGTCGCTTTCCCTTGTAAGCGCGCTGCTCGACCCTGTTGTGACGGCTCTTTTGTCCAGCGTCGTGACAGCGCTCAAACCTGTACTGAACTCCCTCGACGGCACATTGGATCAGGTCCTGGCTGCGGCCGGAGTCCGTGTCGGCTTCGCCGACGTGCTCGCCACAGGGACACGCTGCGGTATCTCCGCCCTGGTTTTGTAAGTTCTGTGGAGCAGTGTCGAAGATTCACATCTTACAATGGCTCTGGCGAGCTTGATTCTCTTACATTTTACTGAATTACTCTTAGATATACAGATCATTTTGGCTAGCTATGCTTTTTTCCACCAGGAAATTTGATATTTATTACTTTTGACTTGCAACTTTTCAGCTCGGCATGTAAATTCTAGTCACTAACACTTACCTAGGTCAGAAAATATCAGAAGTACTGCGATCCCGTCTGAACATCTGCGGATCGACAACGCCCATCGAGTCTATGACTGCTTCAGACATGACTGAAAGCCAGCGGTCGCGTCCACCAACACACCGGCACATCATTAAGGATACGAAATGCGTAATATTCTGAAGCGCCTCTGGAAAGACGAAAACGGCGCTACGGCGATCGAATACGGTCTCATCGCCGGCTTGATCTCGATCGTGATCGCGATTTCGGCTCCTGGCATCGGCGCAAGCTTGACGACAGTGTTTGCGACCATCGCGACTAAGATGGCCGCAGCGGCCGGAACGTAACTTCGCTCATGCATCGCCCGGTTAATCCTGGGGGAGAAGATGGCAGCGTGGCTGTGGAGTTCGCGCTCACGGCCACGCTGCTACTCACGCTCATCTTCGCGATCATGTCTTTCGGAATCCAATTCGGGGCCCGGATCATCGCCGCACAGGCCGCGAGCGAAGGCGCCCGGGCGGCCGCCGGGGGCCTGAGCGCCACCGAGCGCCAGACCCTGGCAAGGGCTGCGGCCACCAGCACCCTGAACAGCTACGGCGGAATAGCCTCGCTTCGCACGATCGCTGTGGTGCCCGTCGGCTCACCTGTCACGCGGCTCGACGTTACAGTGGCGCTCGACATTTCGGCCTTCGGCCTCAGTAAACTGTCCGGCTTCGTCCCGTCCATGCCGGCGCCCAGCGCCAGGGTAAGCGTTCAGGTCGGCGGCTACTGAACCTGATGCCGTCGCTGGTAACGCTGCTGGACGGTCTGGCTGCGGCCGTGCTGACGGTCCTGGCCATCACGGATCTGCGCAGCCGCAAACTGCCGCGTGAATGGATGTTCCTGCTGATCGCACTCACCCTGCTGCGCACGATGGCAGCGGGCGGCCTGGCCGGGCTGGCCATCGCCCTTGCCTCCGGCGCCATCGCTGCCGGCCCCATCTGGGCACTGCGTCTGGCGCTTCCGCCCGGAGATCCCCGATGGCGTCTGGGCGGCGGCGACCTGCGGCTGGCCTTCGCCCTCGGTATCTGGCTCGGCGCCCTGCCCGCACTGTTTATACTGGCGGTCGGCTCAGCTCTCGCAGGCCTCTTCGGCCTCGCGGCGGCAAGCCTTGGCCGCGGCCTCGACAGATCGCAGCCGCTGGGAACGTGGTGTATCGCCGTATTGGCGGCAGGCTGGCTGATGACCTGGCTTTAAGCCAGGTCATCCCGCTCAGAATTCGCGGCGCGGCGGCCGGCGGTCGCGCGGCGGCGGCGCGGGGGCGGCGAGCTCCATCTCGAGCTCCTTGATCTTCGCCTTCACGGAGTCACGCAGCGCCGGGGTGGCATGCACCTTCATCCCGGCCAACACTTCCTTCAGGTCCCGCAACTGCTTTTCCTTCTCCACGCGCGTGCGGGAGATGGGGCGGTTGTCGCTGAGCTGGCCTTCGCGTGAGCGCATCTCAGACTCCAAGCATGAGGCGGCGGGGATCCTCGATCGCTTCCTTCACGCGGACGAGGAAGGAGACGGCCTCCTTCCCATCCACGATCCGGTGATCGTAGGACAGCGCCAGGTACATCATCGGCCGGATTTCGACCTTGCCGCCCACGGCCATCGGCCGCTCCTGGATCTTGTGCATGCCCAGGATGCCCGACTGCGGCGGGTTCAGGATCGGCGTGGACATCAGCGAGCCGTAGATGCCGCCATTGGTGATGGTGAAGCTGCCGCCCGCCATC
>JAQGHY010000065.1 GCA_028291455.1 Rubritepida sp.
ATCAACAACATCGCCAAGGGCCATGGCGGCGTGTCCGTCTTCGCCGGCGTCGGCGAGCGCACCCGCGAGGGCAACGACCTCTACCACGAGATGGTGGATGCCGGCGTCATCAAGCTGGGCGAGGGCACGACCGAAGGCTCCAAGGTGGCGCTGGTCTACGGCCAGATGAACGAGCCGCCGGGTGCGCGCGCCCGCGTGGCGCTGTCGGGCCTCTCCATCGCCGAGTACTTCCGCGACGAGCAGGGCCAGGACGTGCTCTTCTTCATCGACAACATCTTCCGCTTCACGCAGGCCGGCGCCGAAGTGTCCGCGCTGCTGGGCCGCATTCCTTCGGCCGTGGGCTACCAGCCGACGCTTTCGACGGATATGGGCGCCCTGCAGGAGCGCATCACTTCGACCAAGAAGGGTTCGATCACCTCGGTCCAGGCCATCTACGTGCCCGCCGACGATTTGACCGACCCGGCCCCCGCGACCTCCTTCGCGCATCTTGACGCCACCACGACGCTGAACCGTTCGATCGCCGAGCTGGGCATCTTCCCGGCCGTCGATCCGCTCGACTCCACGTCGCGCGCGATGGACCCCCGCGTCGTCGGCAACGAGCACTACAACACGGCCCGCGAGGTCCAGAAGATCCTGCAGACCTACAAGTCGCTGCAGGACATCATCGCCATTCTCGGCATGGACGAGCTCTCGGAAGAGGACAAGCTGATCGTGGCGCGCGCGCGCAAGATCCAGCGCTTCCTCAGCCAGCCCTTCCATGTGGCCGAGGTCTTCACCGGCACGCCGGGCGTTTTCGTGAAGCTCGAGGACACGATCCGTAGCTTCGCGGCGATTTGCGCCGGCGAGTACGACCACCTTCCCGAGGCGGCCTTCTACATGGTCGGCACCGTCGAAGAGGCCGTGAAGAAGGCCGAGACGCTGAAGCAGGCGGCCTAAATTTCACCGCTCAGCGCCGGATTCTTGGCGTAGAGTCGAGTCGCCGGCGGTTTTGCCGTCGGACAGCGCCGGGCGGCGTTTGATCGGGGACCGCCCGCCGTACTGAATCTGATCTCGTGAGGTACCTCTGATGGCCACCTTCCAGCTCGAACTGGTCTCGCCCGAAAAGCTCCTGCTCTCCCGTCAGGTGGAGATGGTCGTCATCCCCGCCGCCGAGGGCGAGATGGGGGTGCTGCCAGGCCATGCGCCGATGATCGTGGCGCTGCGCGGCGGCGTCATCCGGGTCGTCGAAGGCGGGCAGGACAAGGAGCGCCTTTTCGTCGCCGGCGGCTTCGCGGAAGTCACGCCGGACCGCGTCACCGTCCTGGCCGACGAAGCCACTCCCGTCGACGAACTCTCCAAGGCGGAGGCGGAGCGCCGCATCGCCGAGGCCGACGCCGCCTATGCCGCGGCCGTCAATGATCCCCCCGAGCGGCGCGACGCCGCCATGGCCCGGCTGCTGGCGATGCGCGCCATGCGAGACTCGGCCGAAGCGGCTTGAAACCTCACCCTCTTTCCCGCGTCTCCTAAAGCGGGGATATAGGGCGGCATGAAGCACTGGACGATCGAGCAAGTGGCGTGGGACCGCTTCGACCCCTCCAAGGTCGATCCGGAGGTCGTGCCCCTCGTGAAGGCAGCCGCCATGGTCGAGCGCAATGGCGACGACTATGCGCTCTACCTCAAAAGCGTGTTCCGTGAGGATCCCGCCTTCCAGCAGGCGACGGACAACTGGGCTATCGAGGAAATCCAGCACGGCGACGCGCTCGGCCGATGGGCTGCGCTGGCCGATCCCGAATTCGACTATATGGCCTCCTTTGCCAAGTACCGCGCCGGCTACACCATCGATGTGAAGGCCGATGCCTCGATCCGCGGCTCCCGCACGGGCGAACTGATCGCCCGCTGCATGGTCGAGACCGGCACCTCCAGCTACTACACCGCCCTCGGCGAGGCCTCGGACGAGCCTGTGCTGAAGGAGATCTGCCGCCTCATCGCCGCCGACGAGTACCGGCATTTCAAGCTCTTCTACGATCACATGAAGCGTTATCTGGCGCGCGAGAACCTGTCCTTCGCGAAGCGCCTGCGCGTGGCGCTCGGCCGCATCGGCGAGAGCGAGGACGACGAGCTCGCCTTCGCGTTCCATTGCAGCAACGACGCACCCGGCGTCGAATACCAGCATGAGCGCTGCACGGCCGGCTATATGGGCCGGGCTATGGGCTACTATCGCTACCGCCACATCGAGCGGGGCATGGGAATGCTTTTCAAATCTTTGGGGCTGAACCCACGGGGCCGCATGTCCGAGGTTGCGGCGCGGGTCGGCTGGCGGCTGCTCTGCTGGCGACGCGACCGCTTTCGTGAGGCGCTGGCCCAAAGCACCGCGCCCGTGCCCCTGTCTCGCGCGGCCTGAGGATGCGCCGCCGCATGTTCGCCGGCATCGCCTGCGCCATGCCGCTCACCCTGCCGGCTTGCGCCCAGGTCCCTGCCAATGCCAATCCGGGCCTGCGGGACCTCGCCCGGGCGCGCGGCCTGACCTTCGGCACGGCCGTGCGGAGCAATCTGCTGACCACCGACGCAGCCTATGCCGCCCTGATCGCGCGCGAGGCCGACCTGCTGGTGCCGGAATGGGAGGGCAAGTGGGAGGCGCTGCAGCCCGAGCGCGACCGCTTCGATTTCGAGCCACTGCGCACCGTGCTGCGCTTCGCCTCATCCAACAACCAGCGCGTCCGCGGCCATGCGCTGCTCTGGCATGAGGCTATGCCGGCCTGGCTGGCCCCGGCCCTGCGCGAGGGGCCTGCCCAGGCCCAGCAGATCCTCGAAACCCACATCACCACCGTCCTGCGCGAGACCCGCGAGAGCATCCGCGACTGGGACGTGGTGAACGAGGTCATCGCCGACCCACCGGGCAGCGACAATCCCTCGCCGACCGAAGGCGACCTGCGCCCGACGCCCTGGCTACGCGCCCTCGGTCCTAATTACATCGAACGCGCGCTGCGCCTGGCGCGGCAGGCCGACCCGACGCTGCGGCTCACCTTCAACGATTACGGCGTCGAGTCGGACACGCCCTGGGCCGCCGCCAAGCGCACGCGGCTGCTGCGCGTGGTCCGCGGCCTGCTGGAACGCGGCTGCCCGCTCGACGCCGTCGGCATCCAGGGCCACCTGCAGATGCGGGAACCCTTTCGGGCCGAGCCCTTCGTCGCCTTCCTGCGGACCCTGCGCGAGATGGGCCTCGCCACGCTCATCACCGAGCTGGACGTGCGCGAACCCGACATCCTCGCGCCGAGCCTTGAGGCGCGCGACGCTGCGGTAGCGGAGTATGCGATCGCCTTCCTGACCGCCGCGGTCGAGGGCGGCGCGCGGACCATCCTGACCTGGGGCCTCTCAGACCGGGATTCCTGGCTGGTGCAGGAGCCCGGCGTGGCGCGGCGTGATGGGCAGTTCCATCGCGGCCATCCCTATGATTCGGAACTACGGGCGAAGGCGTTCCGCGCGCGGCTGGCGCAGTTCTTCACGCGCTAGACGGTCGTGCCGTTGCGACGCGCGCCCACACAGGGCATAGCCCCCGGCGTCCATGTCAGTCTCCGATCTCCTGCTGAACCTGCTTTTTGCTTCCCCGCTCGCGCTGGTTTCGGTGCTGGCGGTGCGAGCCATGATCGCCTGGCCGATCCTCGACCATCCGGATGCCCGCAAGGCGCATGAACGGCCGACGCCCAAGGGCGGCGGCGTGGGGCCGGTGCTGGCCTTCATCCTCGGCATGGTCTCACTTTATTACTTCACGCCTCTGGCGCCGGGCGCCGAGCAGCGCTTCATCGGCGTGGTGCTGGCCGCCGTCGCGATCGCCGTCGTGTCGCTGGCCGACGATGTCCGGAATTTCCGCTTCCTCGTGAAGCTGGGCGCGCAGGCGCTGGCCGCCATCGTCGCGGTCGGCTCCGGACTGGTGCTGGAGCGGCTGGCGTTGCCGGGCTTCGGCGAGATCGGGCTGGGGGCGGTCGGCATTGGCATCACGCTGTTCTGGATCGTCGGCTGCACCAATGCCGTGAACTTCATGGACGGGCTGGATGGGCTGGTGGCGGGCGTGGTCATCATCGCGAGCGCGGCGCTGGCGGTGATCGCGGCGCTCAACGGCGGCTGGTTCGTCCACACGGCGGCGCTGTTCCTGCTGGTGGGCTTCGCGGGCTTCCTGCCCTTCAACTGGCCCCCGGCGCGCATCTTCATGGGCGACGTGGGCAGCCAGTTCGCCGGCTTCATGCTGGCCGTCCTGGGCGTCGCGGCGTCGCGGTTCGAGGAGAGCCAGGTGAGCTTCCTCATCGTGCCGCTGCTGCTCTTCGCGCTGCTGTTCGACACGGCGTTCACGCTGGCGCGCCGCGCCGTGATGGGCGAGCGCGTCAGCACGCCGCATCGCTCTCACCTCTACCAGATGGCGCAGCGCGCGGGCATGCCGGTGCGCGCCGTGGCGGCGGTGCATTGGGGCTTTGCGGCCTTCCATGCCGTGCTGGCCTTCGTGTTCCTGGACCTCGCACCGGCGGACAAGCCGCTGGTGGTGCTCCCGGCGCTGGCGGTGCAGATCGCCTGGGCAGGCTACGTCATCCGGCGGATGCGGTGCGCCGGCGAGAGCTGGTAAGTAGCGGCGCTTGGCCGGGGTAGCCGTCACGGAACAGCCTCGCTAACCTTCCCACCATGCTCACAGTCCTCGAACCCGAGTCCCTCTATCCCGACACGCTCCTCGAGCAGCGCGTCATGGGCGACACCGTCCGCATCCTCACCGGCAACGCCAAGAAGTCGCTGATGGAGCTCCCCGATGCCCTCTGCGCCGAGGTCGAGGGCCTAATGACCCTCCGCATGGCCGTCCCTGCGGAAGCCCTCGCTAAGTTCCCCAAGCTCAAGGTCGTGATCCGCATGGGCGTGGGCTACGACCGCGTCGACCGGCTCGAATGCGCCAAGCGCGGCATCACCGTCTGCAACGTGCCCGACTACGGCACGCAGGAGGTCGCCGACACCGCCATCGCGCTGACCGTCTCGCTCCGGCGCGGCTTGGTCCTGCACCATGACGCGCAGCGCGCCGACCCGCCCGCCCACTGGGGCGTCATGCAGAACCGCATTGTTCGCAGGTTCGAGGTGCAGACCTTCGGCGTGCTCGGCCTCGGCCGCATCGGCACGGCGGCGGCGCTGCGGGCCAAGGCGCTCGGCTTCAAGGTCATTTTCTTTGATCCCGCGCTGCCCAACGGCGCCGATCGCGCGATCGGCATCGAGCGCGTGGACACCCTGGAGGCGCTGATGGCGCGCTCCGACGTGCTCTCCATCCACTGCCCGCTCACCCGCAACACGCGCAACCTCGTCGGTGCGAAGGAGCTGGCGCTGCTGCCGAAAGATGCGGTGGTGATCAACACCGCCCGCGGCCCGATCCTGGACATCGATGCGCTCGAGGCCGGCCTGCGCTCCGGCCACATCGCCGCCGCGGGGCTAGACGTCGTGCCGGTGGAGCCGCCGGTCGATCCCGTGCCGAAGCTGATGCAGGCCTATCGCGCGAGGGAGCCCTGGCTGATGGGCCGCCTCGTCATCATGCCGCACGTCGCCTTCCACAGCCCCGAGGCCTGGGACGACATCCGCCTCAAATCCGCCGAGACCATGCGAGACGTGCTGGTGCGCGGTCTCAAGACCAACGTGATCCCGCCCGAGAGCGATTGAAAGCGGGCCTCACCCCGGCGTGAGGTTGGCGGCGCGGACCACCTCGGCATAGGCGACGGTGTCGCGCCGGATTCGTTCGGTCAGCGCCGCCGGTCCCTGGGCGAGCACATCCAGCCCCATCTCGGCCATGCGGGTGCGTGTCGCGGGCCGGCCGATGGATTCCAGCAGCGCGGCAGAGAGCCCGGCCTTCACCTCAGCCCGTGCACCGGCCGGCATTACCACCCCGTACCAGGTGTCTGAGACGATCTGCGGGAAGCCGAGCTCGGCGAAGGTGGGGAGGTCGGGCAGCAGGCGATGGCGCGCCCCGGACACGATGCCGAGCGCCACGAAGTTGCCGTCGCGGATGCCCGGCAGCACGTCCGAGAGATTGCCCAGCGTGTAGTCCACCCGGCCGGCCAGCAGGTCCACCAGCATGGGCGAGACGCCGCGATAGGGCACGTGCTCCGCGTTAAGCCCGGCCAGCAGCTTGAACTGCTCCATGCCGATGTGCTGGCTGGTGCCCTGGCCGTTGCTGCCGAAGCTCAGACCGGCGCCGGGCTGCCGCGCCTTGGCCAGGACGCCGGCGAAATCCGTGGCGACCGAGGGATGGCCGACCAGGACATGCGGCGTCTCGACCAGCAGCGCCAGCGGA
>JAQGHY010000308.1 GCA_028291455.1 Rubritepida sp.
CGTGCCGGCGGCCATGCTCGACGATGCGCAGGCGGTAGGTGGAGGGCGACGCCAGGCCGGGGATCAGCGCCTCGAAGAAGCCGCCGGGGTCGCGCATTTCCAGCGGATATGCCTGCTCGCCGAAATGCGCCTCGACGGCATGCGCGCCCGGGCAGAGGACGCGCAATACCAGCCCGCCGGGCGCCGCATGGGGGCCGAGCACCGCAAAGGGATCGGGGTGGCAGGCCTGCAGGAGGGCCGCCACATCCTCTTCGCTCGCGCGCCAGCCCTCCATGCAGGTCAGCCCTTGACCGGGACTTGCCAGATCTCCTGCGCATATTCGGTGATCGCCCGGTCGGAGGAGAACCAGCCCATGCTCGCCGTGTTCAGGATGGCGCACTTATGCCACTCGGCGGGCTTGGACCAGCGCTGCGCGACCTTGCGCTGCATGTCGTAGTAGGAGTCGAAGTCGGCGGTGACGAGGAAGTGGTCCTGTTCGCGCAGCATCCGCACCAGATCCCCGTACCGGTTCGGATCGTCGGCCGAAAAGACGCCCGAGGAGATGGCTTCCAGCGCCTGCTGGAGCCGCGGCGAAAGGTCGATGGAATCCTGGCCCTTCCAGCCCTCGGCCCGGCGATGCGCCACCTGCTCCGTGGTCAGGCCGAAGATGAAGATATTCTCCGCGCCCACATGCTCCAGGATCTCCACATTGGCGCCGTCCAGCGTGCCGATGGTCAAGGCGCCGTTGAGCGCCAGCTTCATGTTGCCGGTGCCCGAGGCCTCCATGCCCGCCGTCGAGATCTGCTCGGAAAGGTCCGAGGCGGGGACGATCATCTCGGCCAGGGAAACATTGTAGTTCGGCAGGAAGACGACCTTCAGCCGGTCGCGCATGGTCGGGTCGCGATTCACCGTGCGGGCGATGTCGTGCGCCAGCTTGATGATAAGCTTGGCGCGGTGGTAGCTGGCCGCCGCTTTGCCCGCGAAGATCTTCACGCGCGGGGCATATTCGCGATGCGGCTGCGCGCGCATCTCGTTGTAGAGCGCCACCGTCTCCAGCAGGTTCAACAATTGGCGCTTGTACTCGTGGATGCGCTTGATCTGCACGTCGAAGATCGCGGCTGGATCTACGCGAATATTGACCTCGCGCCGGATCAGGGCGGCCAGCGCCTCCTTGTTCACGCGCTTCACCGCGGCGAAGCGCTGCTGGAAGGCGGCATCGGAGGCGAGCGGCTTGAGCGCCGTCAGCGCATCGGGCTTGTCGAGGAAATCGGGTCCGATGCTCTCGACCAGAAGCTCGGTCAGGCACGGATTGCACTGCTGCAGCCAGCGCCGGAAGGTGATGCCGTTGGTCTTATTGGTGATGCGGCCAGGGTACAGCATGTTGAAGTCGCGGAAGACGGTCTTCTTCAGCAGGTCCGAATGCAGCGCGGAGACGCCGTTCACCTTGTGCGATCCGACGAAGGCGAGGTTGCCCATCCGCACGCGCCGGCCCTGGTCCTCCGCGATCAGGGAGACCGAGGCGAGCAGCGCCGTATCGTCGGGATGCGCGGCGGCGACGGCATCGAGATGCACCGCATTGATCAGATAGATGATCTGCATGTGGCGCGGCAGCAGCCGCTCCATCAGCGAGACCGGCCAGGTCTCCAGCGCCTCGGGCAGCAGGGTGTGGTTGGTATAGGAGATGGTGGCCTGGGTCGTCCTCCAGGCCGTATTCCAATCCATCCCGTGATCGTCAAGGAGGATGCGCATCAGCTCCGCCACCACGATGGCCGGATGGGTGTCGTTGAGCTGGATGGCCACGCGGTCTGGCAGGGTCTCGAGCCCGCCATAGACGCGGATGTGCCGGCGGATGAGGTCCTGCAGGGCGGCGGAGCTGAAGAAGAACTCCTGCCGCAGCCGCAGTTCCAGCCCGGCCGGGCTGTCGTCCGAAGGGTAGAGCAGGCGCGAAATCGCCTCGGCACGGACGCGGTCGGAGAGGGCGCCGATATGGTCGCCGCGGTTGAAGGCGTCGATCTGCAGGGGGTCGGCCGCGCGGGCGGACCACAGCCGAAGCGTGTTCACATGCTTGCCGCGCCAGCCGACGATCGGTGTGTCATAGGCGACGGCGAGAACCGTCTCGCCGGGCTTCCAGACCTGCCGGGGCTCGCCGTCCTCGCCGTTCACTTCGTCGACGGTGCCGCCGAAGCCGATGCGATGGGCGATCTCGGGCCGGGCGAATTCCCAGGGGTTGCCGAATTGCAGCCACTCCTCGGGATATTCCTCCTGCCAGCCCTGGCGGATGACCTGCCGGAACAGGCCGTGGTCGTAACGGATGCCGTAGCCGAATGCAGGGATTTGCAGGCTGGCCAGGCTCTCCATGAAGCAGGCGGCGAGGCGGCCGAGGCCGCCGTTGCCCAGCGCCGCGTCGGGCTCGCTGCCGAAGACCTTCTTCGCATCCACATCCAGCGAGGCCAGCGCCGCGGAGACTTCGGTCGTCAGCTGGAAATTGGAGATGTTCTCGCGCAGGAGGCGGCCGATGAGGAATTCCAGCGACAGGTAGTAGACCTGCTTCTGACCCGTCTCGTAGGTGGCGCGCATGTCCTTGAGCCAGGGCTCGACCACGCGGTCGCGCACGGCGAGCGCTGTCGCGATGAACCAGTCGCGGTCCAGCGCGCCGGCGCGGCTCTTGCCGAGATCGAAGGTGAGCTTTCGCAGGATGGTGTCGCGCATGGTTTCGCCATCCGGCGCCGGGCTGGAAACGACATGATCGGGTCCGTGGTGAACGTCGGCTGCAGTCACGTGGGCACCTTTCTGGGGCATGATGGACGACGCGCCGACTGTTTACACAAATCGCGCGCGCGCCGAGAAAATATCAACGCAGGGTATTTTCCGCGATGAAGCTTTCTGTTTCCTTGCGATGCGCGGTCGCACCTTCCCGTGCCCTCAGCGCGCCGGCCGCAGTTCCCAGGCGCAGCGCATCCTCGACCGGCATGCCCTCGGCCATGCCGAGCGCGAAGGCACCGTGGAAGACGTCGCCCGCACCGGTGGTATCGCGGGCATCGATGCGGAAGATGGGCATCTCGCGAATCTCGGTCTCGCCGCGCATGAGCCAGAGGGTGCTCTTCTCGCCGCGGGTCACGGCGGCCATGCGCGTGACGCCTTCGGCGACCGCCCGCCGCAGAGCATCCGGGGCCCGGGCGCCGGAGCCGTAATTGGTCAGGCCGGGAACCGAGAAGATCGCGTATCGGACCCGAGGGACGAGATCGAGCAACAGCCGCGTCTCGCTGCGCTCGCCATCCAGGACGGTTGGGATATCCTGCGCTTCGGCGGCCTGGAGCGCGACCTGGGCACCCTCCGGCCAGCGGGGATCGCAGAGGAAGGCGCCCGCGCCCTTCAGCATGTCGAGCGGGAGCCAGGAGGGGTCGGTGCCGAGGTTCTCGCCACGGAAGCCCATGATCGCGCGCTCGCCGTACCGGTCGACCAGCACGGCGGAGGTGGGGCTGCGGGCGCCGGGTACCTCGTGCAGGCCGGTGAGGTCGATCTCCTCGGAGCGCAGGCCGGCCTTGAGCATCTCGGCGTTCTGGTCGTCGCCGACGCGGCCCCAGAAGGCGGCGCGGCCGCCGAGGCGTCGCACGGCGATGGCCGCATTGGCCGCCATGCCGCCGATATTGAGGGAGTAGCTGCGCGCCTGCGCCTTGGCCGGCGGCTGCGGCACCTCGTCCACCCGGAACACGTGGTCCGCAACGACATTGCCAAGACAGATCACCAGAGGCGGCTGGGAGGGGTTCATGCGCGAAGGCTAAAGGAGAAGCCCGCACGCGGAAACTCCCCTCCGCCCGGTTGCGGCCCTCGGCGGGCTGCGGCCATGATGCCGGAGAAGGCGTGCCGGAGATGCGCGCCGCGGAGGTTCATGTCGTCCCCACTGCACCCCGATTGCCTGAAGCTCCTCGAACTCGTGAAGGCGTCCGGCCGGCCTCGTTTCGAGGATACGGAGTACCCGGAGACGCGCGCGATGTATGCCGGCGGCCGCAATGTGCTGCAGCCGCCGCCGCCCGATGTGGCGGACACCCGTGAACTGACGCTGCCATCAGGGGTGGCGATGCGCTTCTACCGGCCGGCGGGTAGTGCCGGGGGGGACGTGCTGCCCTGTCTCGTCTTCGCCCATGGCGGCGGCTGGGTCGTGGGCGACCTGGAGACGCATGACCATCTGTCGCGCAGCCTGGCGAACGGCGCGGGCTGCGCGGTGCTCTCGGTGGATTACCGGCTGGCGCCAGAGCATCGTTTCCCGGCGGCGGTCGAGGATTGCGCGGAGGCCGTGCGTTATGCCCATGCGAACGCTGGCCCCCTCGGGATCGATCCCGACCGGCTTGCGGTTGGCGGAGACAGCGCGGGCGGCAATCTGGCGGCCGTCCTGGCGCTGATGGCGCGGGACGGCACGCTGCCGCCGCTGCGGTTCCAGATGCTGCTCTACCCCGTCACGGACATGGCGCAGACCCATGACAGCTACGCCCGCATCATCGACACCGTGCCGCTGATCGCGGAAACCATGCGCTGGTTCCGCGCGCATTACGCGCCCGAGCCCGCCAGCTGGAACGATTGGCGGGCCTCGCCGCTGCGGGCCGCGAGCCTGGCGGGCGTGGCGCCGGCCTTCGTGCTGACGGTGGGGCATGATCCGCTCTGCGACGAGGGGCGCGAATATGCGGCGCGGCTGGACCGCGAGGGCGTCCGCGTCACGCATCTGCATGCGGCCGACATGCTGCACGGCGTCTTCACGATGAGCGCCATCGTAAAGCCGGCGATTTCCTACATCGACGCGGCGGCCCGCGCCCTGCGCGATGGGCTGAATTGAGGGAGTACGAATATGCGATTCACGAACAAGGTGGCGGTGATCACCGGGGCGGCGAACGGGCTGGGACTCGACGCCGCGCAAGGCTTCGCACGTGAGGGCGCGAAGGTGCTGCTGGTGGACCGAGATCCCTCCGGCGAAGCCCAGGCCGCGGCCCTGCGCGCGGAGGGGCACGACGCCCGCTTTCGCCAAGCCGACGTCACGCGGGATGCCGAGGTCCGCGGCTATGTGACCGAGGCGGTGGACGCCTGGGGCGGCATTCACTGCTTCTTCAACAACGCGGGTATTGAGGGCTATGTACGGCCCATCGTCGACCAGGACGAGGAGATGTTCGACGCGGTGATGGCGGTGAACGTGAAGGGTGTCTTCCTCGGTTTGAAGCACGTGCTGCCGGTGATGCTGCGGCAGGGATCGGGGGCGGTGGTGAACACGGCCTCCACCGCGGCATTGGTCGGCTCGGCCGGCATCGCACCCTATACGGCCTCCAAGCATGCGGTGCTGGGCCTGACGCGCAGCGTCTCGGGCGAGGTGGCGCGGCAGGGCGTGCGGGTGAATGCGCTCTGCCCGGGGCCGACGGATACGCGGATGATCCATTCGCTGGAGGATCAGGCCGGCGCCCTCGGCGGCTCGAACGATGTCGCCGAGCGGTACAAGGCCGCGATTCCCCTCGGCCGCTACGCGACGCCGGGCGAGGTGACGGCGATGGTGCTGTTCCTGTGCTCGGACGTGGCCTCGGCCATCACCGGCGGGCAGTTCCAGGTGGATGGCGGACGGACCGCATGCCCCGGTGGCAGCGCGCTGCGCTAAACCATCAAAGCGCCAGACCCTCGCGCAGCACGGCCTCCGCGCCGGGGGTGAGGCGGCCATCCGCCTCGTGCAGCACCAGCCCCGGCAGCACCTCATCCGGCCCGCGCCCGCCCTTGCGGCTCTGGATCAGGATGCGCTTCGCAGCGACCCCCTCCCGTGGCCAGAGCGGCAGCAGCCGCACCGCGCCGCAGCCGGCGTCACGCAGCGCCGCCGCCGCCTCGGCGAAACGCGCGGCGGGGAGGACGAGGCTCAGCGTGCCCTTGTGGCGCAGCGGCCTAGCCATCGCCGCAACCCAGTCGGACAGCGCGGCATCCTCATGCGCGGCCTGGCGCCGCTCGGGCAGGGGCGAGGCGGTGCCGCCGGTCCAGTAGGGCGGATTGGCGAAGGCGTGGTGCATGGCCGGCAGCGCCGGCAAAGCCCGTGCGTCTGCGGCGTATAGCTGGGGCGCGAGTTCGTTCAGGGCCGCGTTTCGCGCGGCGATGTCCAGCAGGGCGGGATCGCGTTCGATCGCGGTGACGGCGAGGCCGGGCACACGGGCGGCGAGACAAAGGAAGGCGGCACCGCTGCCGCAACCCAGCTCCAGCACGGCTTCGCCGGCACGGGCGGGGATGAAGGCCGCGAGGAGAACGGGGTCGATCGCCGCGCGGAAGCCCTGGCGCGGTTGCAGCAGCCGCACGCGGCCGCCGAGCAATGCGTCCTCGGTGAGGTCGTCAGACACCGGAATCTTTCAGCAGCCGGCGGGCTCGGATCGCATTCGCAGCGCTGACGGCCAGGCGGCGCGGGAAGATGGCGAGCCCCAGCCCGGCCAGATTTTGGTCCAGCAGCACCGCCTCGATCCCGGCATCGCGCAGCAGCGAGGCCAGGAACTGCATGCGGATCGGATCGGCATCTTCAGCGATCACTTCCATCACGCGAAATCCTTGATTTTCCTCGGCTTGCCGCCATGTCGGCTGCTCGGTATCCTGCATCGCGCTGGCGTGGGTCAAGGCCGGGCTGAGTTTCAAGGAATCTGCGAGTGGCCGGTGCGATCGATGCAAGGGATGGCGCTACGCCACGGGACCGGGGTGAGGGCGCATTGGCGCGTCTGAATGCTCTGGTGGCGGAGGACCTTGCGGCGTGCAACCAGCTCATCATCGCGCGGATGCACAGTCCGGTCGCGCTGATTCCGCAGCTCGCGGCGCATATCGTGGCAGCGGGCGGCAAGCGGCTGCGGCCGTTGCTGACGCTAGCGACCTCCCGGCTCTGCGGCTATGCCGGCGCCCGGCATGTGGCGCTGGCCGCCTGCGTCGAGTTCATACACACCGCGACGCTGCTGCATGACGACGTCGTGGACGAGAGCGCGTTGCGGCGCGGCCAGCCCAGCGCCAACGCGCTGTTCGGCAACAAGGCTTCGGTGCTCGTGGGCGATTTCCTTTTCGCGCGCGCCTTCCAGCTCATGATCGAGGATAAGAGCCTCGAAGTCCTGCGCATCCTGGCGAGCGCCTCGGCCACGATCGCCGAGGGCGAGGTGCTGCAGCTCATCACCCAGAACGATCTTTCCAGCACCGAGGCCCAGTATCTCGAGGTCATCGAGGGCAAGACCGCCGCACTCTTCGCCGCCGCCACCCGCCTGGGCGCGGTCGTCGCGGACCGGCCAATGGCGGAGGCGGAGGCGCTGGATGCCTATGGGCACAATCTCGGCATTGCGTTCCAGCTGGTGGACGACGCGCTGGACTACTCGGCCGAGCAGGCGAGCCTGGGCAAGACGGTCGGCGACGACTTCCGCGAGGGCAAGATCACGCTGCCGGTGTTGCTGGCCTTCCATGCCGGCGACGAGGCGGAGCGCAGCTTCTGGCGCCGGACTTTGGAGGATGGCGAGCAAACCGATACCGACCTCGCCGAGGCGCAGCGGCTGCTGACGCGGCATCGGGGCATCGAGCGGACGATCGAGCGGGCGGAGATTTACGGGCAGGCCTCGCTGGCCGCGCTGGAGGTGTTTCCATTGGGCGAGGCTCGGCTGGCTTTGGCGGACGTGGTGCGCTTTTGTATCGAGCGCGCGCGCTAGACTAGACGGTCAGAAGCTTCCGCACCTCAGCCTCGTCCAGCTCCTGCGTCTTCCCAGCCAGAGCCACTTCGCCGCGGACCATCACGGTGATGGTATCCGCGAGGTCGCGCGCGAATTCGAAATACTGCTCCACCAGCACCACCGCGAAATTCCGGTCCTTCGCGAGATGCCGGATCACGCGTGCGATATCCTTGATGACGTTGGGCTGAATGCCCTCGGTCGGCTCATCCAGGATCAGCAGGCGCGGGCGGGCAGTCAGCGCGCGTGCGATGGCGAGCTGCTGCTGCTGGCCGCCGGAAAGATCGCCGCCGCGACGGCGGAGAAACTGCCGCAGGATAGGGAAGAGGTCGAAGACCTCGGCGGGCACGTTGCTGCCGCGTGGTGCCGCGGCCAGCGCGGTTTCGAGGTTCTCCTGCACGGTGAGGAAGGGGAAAATCTCGCGGCCCTGCGGCACGTAGCCGATGCCGGCGCGCGCGCGCTCGGCTGGGCCGAGACCGCGGACCTCCTTGCCCTCCCAGATGATGCTGCCGCCCTGGATGCGCTCCAGCCCCATGATGGAACGCAGCAGCGAGGACTTGCCCACGCCATTGCGGCCGAGCACGGCGGCGACCTGGCCAGGCCCGACGCTGAGCGAGACGCCGCGCAGGCATCGGCTCGCGCCGTAGGAAAGGTCGATGTTGGTGGCGGTGAGCATCTTACCGGTCCATCCCTCGCATCGTCAGCGCCCCAGATACACTTCAACGACCCGCGGGTCGTTCTGGACATGGCTGATGGAGCCCTCCGAGAGCACGCTGCCCTCATGCAGCACGGTCACCTTGCTGTTGAGCGCCTTCACGAACTCCAGATCGTGCTCGACCACGACGACGCTGCGTTCGCCGGCGATACCGACGAGGAGGGCTGCGGTCTGCTCGGTCTCGTGGTCGGTCATGCCGGCGACGGGCTCGTCCACCAGCAGCAATTGCGGGTCCTGCATCAGCAGCATGCCGATCTCCAGCCATTGCCGCTGGCCGTGGCTCAACAGTCCCGCCAGGTCTCCGGCGCGGACGGTGAGGCCGATCTCAAGCATGGTCTTCTCGATGCGCGAGCGTGCCTCGCCGGAAAGCACCCAGCGCAGGCACGCGATAGGGCCGCGCGGGGCTTTCAGCGCGAGTTCCAGATTCTCGAAGACGGTCAGCGCGTCAAAGACGGTCGGCTTCTGGAACTTTCGCCCAATGCCGAGATTGGCGATGGATGCCTCGTCCATCCGCGTCAGGTCGCGATCGCCAAAGCGCACGATGCCGGAGCCGGGGCGCGTCTTGCCGGTGATGCAGTCCATCATCGTCGTCTTGCCGGCACCATTGGGGCCAATGACGGCACGCAGCTCGCCGGGCTCCACGATCAGCGAGAGGCTGTTCAGCGCGCGGAAGCCGTCGAAGACAACCGAGACGCCGTCGAGATAGAGCCCCTTGGTCGAGACCGCATGCGGCAGTGCCGCGAGATCCTGCGGCTCGTTCATGGCTTTTCCTTCCGGCGCCGGATCAGGCCGACGAGGCCCTTGGGCAGCAGCAGCGGCACGGCGATGAAGAGGCAACCGAGCACGATCAGCCAGAGGTCGGGCGCCACAGAGGTCAGCCAGGTCTTGATCGCGTTGACCGAGAAGGCGCCAAGCACGGCGCCCACCAAGGTGCCGCGGCCGCCGAAGGCCACCCAGACCACGGCCTCGATGGAATTGGCCGGGCTGAACTCGCCGGGATTGATGATGCCGACCTGCGGTACGTAGAGCGCGCCGGCCAGGCCTGCGATCATCGCGGACAGCACGAAGACGAAGAGCTTGTGGTGCGTCACGTCATAGCCGAGGAAACGCACGCGGCTCTCGGCATCGCGGATCGCCGTCAGGACACGCCCGTACTTCGTGACGGACAGCCGCGCGCAGACGAGAAACACCAGCACCAGGGAGACGAGCGAAGCATAGAACAGGATGGCGCGCGTCCCGCTATTGGCCAGCGGCATGCCCAGCAGCTCCTTGAAGTCGGTGAAGCCGTTATTGCCGCCGAAGCCCATGTCGTTGCGGAAAAACGCTAGCATCAGCGCATAGGTCAGCGCCTGCGTGATGATGGAGAGGTAGACCCCCGTGATGCGGCTGCGGAAGGCCAGGTAGCCCACCACCAGCGCCAGCAGCCCCGGCACGATCAGGGCCATGGCAAAAGCGAAGGCGAACCAGTCGAAGCCGAGCCAGAACCAGGGCAGCTGCCGGTAGCCGAGGAAGACCATGAAGTCCGGCAAGGTGGGATGCCCATAGGCGCCGCGCGGCCCGATCAGCCGCATCAGGTGCATGCCGATGGCGTAGCCGCCGAGCGCGAAGAAAGCGCCGTGGCCGAGCGAGAGGATCCCCGCATAGCCCCAGGCGAGATCGAGCGCCAAGGCCAGGATCGCGTAGCAGATCCACTTGCCGATGATGCTCACGAGGAAATCCGAGACATGCAGCGGGTTTGAGACCGGCAGCAGGTTCAGCAGCGGAAGTGCTGCGAGCAGCAGCACCGCGAGCAGAAGGATGATGCGACGGTTCATTGGTCGGCCGCGCGTCCCTTGAGCGCGAACAGGCCTTTGGGTCTTCGCTGGATGAACATCATGATGCCCACCAGTAGCAGCACCTTGGCGAGCACCACGCCCGCATAAGGCTCCAGCAGCTTGTTCACGAGGCCGAGAGTGAAGGCCCCGATCAGCGTGCCCATCAGCGAGCCGACGCCGCCGAACACCACGACCATGAAGCTGTCGATGATGTAGCCGGTGCCGAGGTTGGGCGAGACGTTGTCGATCTGGCTCAGCGCGACACCGGCCAGCCCGGCAATGCCCGAGCCGAAGGCGAAAGTCATCGCATCCACGCGCCCGGTCCGGATGCCCATGGTGGCGGCGATGCGCCGGTTCTGCACCACGGCACGCATCTCGAGCCCGAAGCGGGTGAGGCGGATCGCGGCCAATGTCGCCAGCAGCACGGCGATGGCGAAAAGGATGATCCAGGCTCGGTTCTGCGTGATGGAGACACCGCCAGGCAGGGTCATCGTACCCATCATCCAGGCGGGGCTGATGACCTCCCGGTTCTGCGCGCCGAACACCAGCCGCACGACCTGCTGCAGCACCATCCCGACGCCGAAGGTCAGCAGCAGCGTCTCCAGCGGGCGGCCATAGAGGTGGCGAATCAGCCCACGCTCCATCGCCGCGCCGATCGCGGCGGTGACGAGGAACGCAGCGGGGATGGCGAGTGGCAGCGACCAAGGTTGCAGTGCCGGGATGCCGCGGCAGAATTCCTGCACGACGACCGTGGTATAGGCGCCGAGCATCACGAACTCGCCATGCGCCATGTTGATCACGCCCATGACGCCGAAGGTGACGGCGAGGCCGAGGGCGGCCAGTAGCAGCACGGAGCCCAGCGACAGGCCCTGGAAGAAGGTCTCGGCCGCCTGGCGGAATTGCAGCTTCTTGTCGATTGCGATCACCGCCGTGTCGATCGCACCGGAGAGTTCCGGGTTGGCGGCACGCGCTGCCAGGAGAAGGTTGCGAGCCTCAGGCGAGGAGGAGGCGCCGAGGGTGGCGACGCCCGCGCGCTTGGCGGCGGCATCGGTGGAGGCGAGGCGGGCGCCGCCGAGCGCCAGCTCCAACCGCTCACGGATCTCGGGCCGGCTTTCGCGGGCGAGGGCGGTTTCCAGGATCGGAATGTCCTCGGCGCTGCGGTTGCGCAGGATGGCATCGGCGGCGCTCAAGCGCTGGGCCGGATCGGGCGAGACGAGCTGCAGGCGACCGAGCGCGCCGCGCAGCGCCACGCGAACGCGGTTGTTGATGCGGACGAGGCTCGCACCCTCTGGCACCGTCGCGCCCTGCTGGATCGCGACCGAGCCGTCGGCGAGCTTGAGCAGTCGCGCATCCGACATGGCCTGGAGCAGCGGCAGCGCGCGCGGGTCGGCCAGCGAGCCGAGGCGTTCGACTGCCTCGGCCTGCTCGCCGAAGGTTCCGGCAAGTCCCGGCACCAAGGCATCGAAATCCTGCGCGCGGGCAGGGGCCATGAGCAGCAACAGGCCGAGCAGGAGAATCCCGCCCCGGCCCGCTGCCTTCAGCAACTTCGGCAACGCCAAATCAAACATCCCTTCGAGAGTCCGGCCGCCGGGTAGCGGCGCGAAGCCGCCACCCGGCGTTCGAGGGCGTAGAAATCAATTCGCCTCTAGCGGCGGCGATTTGCGTTCTCGGGGATGAACGGCGACCAGTTCTCTGCCGGGATAGCCGTCGGCGTCTTGAAGACGACGTTGAACTGACCGTCCGCCTGGATCTCGCCGATCATCACGGGCTTGGAGAGGTGATGGTTGCGGTGCATCTCCTCCTC
>JAQGHY010000310.1 GCA_028291455.1 Rubritepida sp.
CTGCAACTGCTGGGCGGCTACGGCTATCTCGCCGACTAAGGCATCGATAAGATCGTCCGGGATCTGCGCGTCCATCGCATTCTCGAGGGCACCAACGAGATCATGCGCGTCATCATCGCCCGCCAACTCCTGGGGAAGTTGGGATAGAGCGTATTCATTCGCTTGTCCGGGCAGCGGTGATCGGGCAGCATTCCCCCATGCGTTGCATTTACCCCATCCTGTTCACGCTTCTAATCGCGGCCTCTCCGGTGGCCGCGCAACAGCGTGTCGTGGTCGTCCCCGCGGATGCCGACGTAGTGGTGCCTGCGCGGGGCGCAGCGGGACCGCGGCTGGTGAATGCGCCGCGCCCGCGCATCCCCGGCACGCGCCGCGCCGGCGAGCGGCCGATGATCGAGAGCGGCGGCGGCAGCGCCTTCAGCGGCCTCGTCATTCCCGCTCTGATCGCCCTGCCGCTGGCGGCGGCGGCCTTTGCGGCCGCGTCGGTGCCCGGCGCCGGTGGCGGCGGCAGCAGCACTTCGGCGCCCGCCCGCACGCGCTGAGCGCCCCTTCTTCATCATCCCGAAAGTCTTTTGCGCGAGACTGCGTCCATGGCGCCGTCCGACCAGCCCTGTGCCGACCCCAGCACGGCCTTCCGCGGCTCGGTGCGGGATCGAATCGCACTGGCCGGCCGGCCCGATGCTGCCCCCGAGCTCCTGGTCCTCCTCGCCACCGACGAGGCCGACGCCGTCCGCCTGACGGTGGCCGAGAACGTGAGCGCCCCTTCACATGCGGATCGCCTGCTCGCGCAGGATGCCGTGGCGATCATCCGGGTCAGCCTCGCCCGCAAGCTCGCCGCGCAGGCGGCGGAGCTGGCCGAGGGGCTCAGCGACCGTCGCATCCGGCTGGCCTGGGATGCGCTGCTGCTCCTCGCCCAGGACCTTCGCAACGAGGTGCGGCATGCGGTAGCTGACACCCTCGCCGATATGCCGGACGCCCCGCACGACCTCGTGCTGGCCCTGGCGCGGGACGCCGCCCTGCTGGTCTGCGAGCCGCTGATCCGGCTTTCCGGCGTTCTCACCGAGGAGGATCTGCTGGGCCTGGTGCGGACGCCGCCGGGTGCGGCCTCCTGCACCGCCGTCGCGCGGCGGCTGCAGCTGGCAGAGCCGGTCTGCGACGCAGTGGTGGCCAGCGGGGACATCCCCGCCATGGCGGCCCTGCTGCGAAACCCCACGGCGCAGATTGCGGAGGGCACGCTCGGCCGCCTGGTCGATCTGGCCGGGCAGCACCTGCACCTGCGGGAGCCGCTGGCCTGGCGGCCGGTTTTGCCGGCGCTGCTGGTGCCCAGGCTGGCGGAACTGCTGGCGGAGGAAATACTGGCGCAGCTGGCCGCCGAGACCGATAATCCGCTCCCCGTTTCGAGGCTGCTGCAGGCCCGCGCGGCTGCCGCCGGGAGCCCTTCGGTGACCCCGTCACGGAGGAGTTGGTCAACAAGTTAGCCCGAAGGTCTAAGTCATATAAGCTTCACAAATCTGAAACACCTTCGTCTTGCTGGGCGCCTATCCGCTTCGCCCAAGAGAGGTCGGCCCCCGATGGCCAGCCTCTGGATGAATGATGGAGACGCTTGTGAATCGACGTAATCTCTTTGCCCTCGCCGCCGGCGTGGCCACCGTGCCGCTGGTGTCGCGTCCGGGCTTCGCCCAGCTCGCCGCCCTCACCGGCGCGGGCGCCAGCTTCCCCCGCCCGGTCTATGAGCGTTGGGGCCAGGCCGCGCGTGAAGGCGCCGGCATCCAGCTGAACTACCAGTCCATCGGCTCGGGCGGCGGCATCAACCAGATCAGCAACCGCACGGTCGATTTCGGCGCCAGCGATGCCCCGCTGCCGATGGAACAGCTCCGCGAGCGCAGCCTGCTCCAGTTCCCGACGGTCATGGGTTCGGTCGTGCTGATCGTGAACCTGCCCGGCGTTGCCGACAATGCGCTGAAGCTGACGCCCGAAGTGGTCGCCGACCTCTTCCTCGGCCGCATCACCCGTTGGAACGATGCCAAGATCGCCGAACTGAACCGCGACCTGCGCCTGCCGAACCTGCCCGTTTCGCCGGCCTACCGCGCCGACGCCTCGGGCACGACCTTCGTATTCACCACCTACCTCGCCCGCGTGTCCGAGACCTGGAAGTCGGGCCCTGGCGCGGCGGTCAGCGTCCAGTGGCCGGTCGGCAACGGCGCGCGCGGCAATGAGGGCGTCGCCAATGCGGTCCGCAACACGCCGGGCGCCATCGGCTACACCGAGAACGCCTATGCGACGGTGAACCGCCTGATCACGACGCAGCTCCGCAACAAGGCGGGCAACTTCGTCAGCCCGACGATGGCCTCCTTCCAGGCTGCCGCTTCCACGGCCGATTGGGCCCAGCCCGGCTTCGCCGCCGACATGGTCGATCTCAACGGTGCCGACGTCTGGCCGATCGTCACGCCGACCTTCATCCTGCTGCCGACCAACCCCGTGGCGGATCGCGTGACGGGCAGCCGCAACGCGATGCGCTTCTTCGACTGGGCGTACAAGAACGGCGCCGAGGCGGCCCGCCGCCTGGAATACATCCCCCTCCCCGACGCGGTGCACGCCCAGATCCGCGCAAGCTGGAGCGCCGTGAAGGATCCGTCCGGCGCGGCCATCTGGACCGCCTGAAGGCCTGACTGGCATTCCCGGGGACGGACGGTGTCCGTCCCCCATCATGAGGACCCGGCGTGCAGCAACCCGTCACTTCCCCCTCCCGCTCCAGCGGCGCGTTCGGGGACAAGCTCTTCGAATGGCTGTGCCGCGGCGCCGGCCTTCTGGTCCTCGCCATCCTCGGCGCCATCATCCTGACCCTCCTCGTCGGCGCACTGCCGGCCTTCCGGGAATTCGGCATCCCCTTCCTCTGGTCCACCTCGTGGAACCCGGTCGAGGGGCGTGAGAACTACGGCGCCGCCGTGCCGGTCCTGGGCACCATCATCACCGCGGTGCTGGCCATGATCATCGCCGTGCCGGCCGCGTTCGGCGTCGCCTTCTACCTGACCGAACTGGCGCCGGAGTGGATCCGCGGGCCCGTGGGCACCGCCATCGAGCTGCTGGCCGCCATCCCCTCGATCATCTTCGGCATGTGGGGCCTCTTCGTCCTGGTGCCGATCGTGCAGAACTATATCCAGCTGCCCTTCGGCGAGATCCTCGGCAGCATCCCGCTGATCGGCTTCATCTTCGAGAGCAACAACTTCGCGGGAACCTCGGTCTTCGCGGCCTCGCTGGTGCTTGCGATCATGATCCTGCCGTTCATCGCGGCGACCATGCGCGACGTCTTCATGACGGTGCCGCCGGTCTACAAGGAAAGCGCCTACGGCCTGGGCGCGACCCGCTGGGAGGTCATGCGCGGCGTCGTCATCCCCTATACCCGCATCTCCGTCGTGGGCGGCATCATGCTCGGCCTCGGCCGCGCGCTGGGCGAGACGATGGCGGTGACCTTCGTCATCGGCAACGCGAACCGCCTGGCGACCTCGCTGTTCGATCCTTCGACCACGATCGCCTCCGTGGTCGCCATGGAGTTCCCCGAGAGCCTGATGGGCAGCCTCAAGCAGTCCTCGCTGCTGGCGCTCGGCTTCCTGCTTTTCGTGATCTCCTTCATCGTGCTGGCGAGCTCCCGCTGGCTTCTCCGCTCGCGACTGAAGTGAGGCGCGCAACAAGATGAGCACGACTTTCGATCCCTCCACCGCCCCCGCCAAGGACATGGCGGCCGCACGCGCACTCGGCCAGCGGCGCAGGCTGGTGGACCGCCTGGTCCGCTACGCCTGCGTCTTCGCCACCGTCATCGGCCTGCTTTTCCTGGCCTCGATCCTGTTCACGCTGGTCGTCCGCGGCTTCTCCGCGCTCGACCTCACGACGTTGACGCATGAGTTCGAGCCGACCACCTATGGCGACGACACGCTGCCCCGCGGCGGCCTGCTGCACGCCATCCTGGGCTCCCTGATCCAGACCGGCATCGGCACGGCGATCGGCACGCCCATCGGCCTGCTGGTCGGCACCTACCTTGCCGAATATGCCCGCGGCTCGAAGCTGGGCGAGGCGGTGCGCTTCGTCTCGGACGTGCTTCTCTCCGCGCCGTCGATCCTCATCGGCCTGTTCATCTACCAGCTCGTCGTGCTGCCGATGGGCGGCTTCTCCGGCCTCGCCGGTGCCCTGGCGCTGGCGATCATCGTCATCCCCGTCGTCGTCCGCACGACGGAGGACATGCTGTCGCTGATCCCCAACACCTTGCGTGAGGCCGTGGTGGCGTTGGGCGCGCCGAAGTGGAAGATGGTCATCCTGGTGTGCTGGCGTGCAGCACTTTCGGGCATCGTGACGGGTATCCTGCTGGCCTTCGCCCGCATCACCGGCGAGACGGCGCCGCTGCTGCTGACGAGCTTCGGCAACAACGTCGTCAGTAACAACCTCTTCCGCTCGATGGCGAGCCTGCCGGTCGCCATCTACCAGCAGGCCAATTCGGGCTTTCCGGACCTGATCGACATCGCCTGGGCGGGCGCATTGCTCGTCACGCTGGGCGTGCTTTCGGTCAACATCATCGCGCGGGTCCTCCTGCGCAAACGCAAGTAAGTGAGGGGCCAGCCATGAACACCGAAACGCAAGCCAACCGCGCCACCGCCGGCTACGGCGGCGGCATGCAGGCCCGCTCCGATGCCGTGCTCAACACCGAAAACCGCATCAGCATCCGCAACCTCGATTTCTTCTACGGCCCGGCGCTGCCCAAGGCCCTGAAGGGGATCAACCTCAACTTCCCCGACCGCCAGGTGACCGGCATGATCGGGCCTTCCGGCTGCGGCAAGTCCACGCTGCTGCGCGTGATGAACCGCATGTACAGCCTCTATCCCGGCCAGCGCGCCGAGGGCGAGGTGCTGCTCGACGGCCAGAACCTCCTCGATGCATCGATGGATCTCAACGAGCTGCGCGCCAAGATCGGCATGGTCTTCCAGAAGCCCACGCCTTTCCCGATGACCATCTACGAGAACATCGCCTTCGGCGTGCGCCTGCACGAAAAGCTCTCCAAGGCCGATATGGACCAGCGGGTGGAATGGGCGCTCTCCCGCGCTGCCATCTGGACCGAGGTGAAAGACCGGCTGCAGACCAATGCCATGGGCCTCTCCGGCGGCCAGCAGCAGCGCCTGTGCATCGCGCGCACCATCGCGGTACGCCCCGAGGTGATCCTGTTCGACGAGCCGACCTCAGCTCTCGATCCGATCTCGACGCTCAAGATTGAGGAGCTGATCGACGAGCTGAAGCGCGACTTCACCATCGCGATCGTGACGCACAACATGCAGCAGGCCGCGCGCTGCGCCGACCAGGTAGCCTTCTTCTACCTCGGCGAGCTCATCGAGGTCGCGCCCGCGGCCGCGATGTTCACCGCGCCGAAGCATCCCAGGACACAAGATTACATCACCGGCCGGTTCGGCTGAGGAGACGGACATGCTGACCAATCCACGGACCCATATCGTGACCAGC
>JAQGHY010000115.1 GCA_028291455.1 Rubritepida sp.
GGAACTATGCGCGCGTGCTGGCGGCGGTGCTGCCGGCCTGATCCTCCGCCAGCGCGCGTAGCCAGATCGCCACGGCGGCCGCCCCGGCATCGGGCGCGCCGATGGCGCGGGCGCCGAGGTAGCTTGCCCGGCCCAAACGCGGCGTCATGGCGGCTGTGGCCGCGGTCCCCGCCTCGGCCGCGGTCGCCGCCGCCCGCGTCGCAGCCGCCATGCCAGCGCCCGCATCCAGTGCCTGGGCGAAGGCCTCCGCCGCGGGCACGAGCGCGTCGATCATGGTGCGGTCGGATGGTTTGGCCCCGCCCAATTCGCCGATAGCCGCCACGCCCTGCCGGAACGCTTCGGCCCAATGCTGTGGAGCCGGGGCCGGCGGCAACGCGCGTGCGGCGCGGAGAAGCGCGGTCGCGTAGAAGGGCCCGGAGCTGCCGGCGAGGGCACGGCGCAACGTTGCCGCCATGGCTTCGAGGGCCGTCGGCGGATCAGCCCAGGCGGCATTGGGCAGCGCCCGTAGCGCCTCGGCGCCACGCTGCATGCTAAGCCCAAGATCGCCATCGCCGGCCCGGCTGTCCAGGTCGGTCAGATGCGGTTCCGCCGCTTCCAACGCTGCCGCCACGGCCAGGGCAGCGCGACGGAGGGCCGGCGCCAGCGGCCCCGGCGGCGCTGCCAATGCAACCGGCGGCACGGGCACGGCCGCCACGATCCGCCGCTGCGTCCCGATCCGGCCTGAACCCGGCCAGGCCGGCGCCTCGGCGGGGCTGTCGAGCAGCGCCAGCCGCGCGTCGTCTACTCGCAGCACCGAAAGGGACATGCCCGGCATTTCCAGCGCCGTAAGGAAGTCGCCGGCCCATGCGCGCGCCACGGTGAGGCCGCGCTCGCGCAGAAATGCGATGGCTCGGCGCGCGACGATCGCGAGTTCCATCGGAGGCGTGCCGCCCAACCCGTTGACCAGCAGCGCCACGGACTCGCCAGGCCGCAGGTCGCGGTCCATCAGGATGGTGCCGAGGATGCGTTCCACCAGCTGGTCCGCCGTCTGCATAGCGGTGCGTTCCACGCCCTGCTCGCCATGGATGCCGAGCCCGAGCTCGATCTCTGCCTCGCCGATCTCAAAGCCGGGCCGGCCGGCGGCAGGGACCGTGCAGGCGCCCAGCGCCACGCCCATGGTGCCGAGATCCGCCGCCGCCGCGCGGGCCAGGGCAGCAACTTCCGCCACCCCCTTCCCGGCCGCCGCCGACGCGCCGGCCACTTTGTGGATCAGCACGGTCCCCGCGATGCCACGTCGGCGCTCCGGCGGCACGGTGTCACGCAGCGCGACATCGTCGGCGACGACCACCACCTCGACCGGAATGCCCTCGAGCCGGGCCAGCTCGGCGGCGAGGCCGAAGTTCAGCCGGTCGCCCGTGTAGTTCTTCACCACGAGTACGGCGCCGGCCGGACCGGCGGCGGCACGGATGCCGGCCAACACCGCATCCACACTGGGCGAGGTGAAGACGTCGCCAGCGATCGCGCCGGCCAGGAGCCCGGGACCGATATAGCCCGCATGTGCGGGCTCGTGCCCCGCACCGCCGCCGGAGAGGACAGCCACCGGACGCACTGCCGGAACCGGCAGATCGGCACGCACCACCACATCCTCGTCCTGCAGCAGCGCCAGGCCGGGATGCAGGTCGCAAAGGCCTTCGAGCATCTCGCGCACGACATGGCGCGGATCGTTGACCAGCTTCTTCATTGGATATGCCCCCCTAAGCGGCTTGCCGATATTTATTCCGGCCGCATGCCGACCACTCGCGCGACCTCCGCCCAGCGCCCCACGTCGGAGCGGATGCGCGTAGCGAAATCCTCCGGCCCTGCGAAGGCCGGTACCGAGGCCTGGGTTGCCAGCCGTTCCTTGGTATCGGAGCGGTCCAGGAAGGTGGACAGGGCTGCCGTCGCACGCAGGACGATCGGGCTCGGCGTTCCCGCCGGCGCCAGCACGCCGAACCAGACGCCGGAATCCGCGACGTCATGGCCCAGCTCGGCCAGCGTCGGGACATCGGGGAGTTCCGGCGCGCGGTTCGGGCCGAAGACGACGAGCGGCCGCAACTGGTCGCCGCGATATGGGCCGATGGCGCCCACCAGGGTTTGCAGCATCAGCGGCACGCGGCCGGCAATCACATCCTGCAGGGCCGGCGCGGTGCCGCGATAGGGCACGTGGATGATGTCGATGCCGAGCGCCTGGCGCAGCGTCTCGCCTCCGAAATGCCCGTTGCCGCCATTGCCGGTGCTGGCATAGCCGAGCGCGCCGGGTTGCGCCTTCGCCGCCGCCACGAACTCGTCCAGGCTGCGCCAGGGCTGGCTGGTGCCGCACCACAGCACGTTGGGCGAGGTGGCGACCTGCGCGATCGGCGCGAAGCTCGCCACGGGATCATAGGGCAGGCGCGCATAGACGCTCGCATTCATGACCAGCGAATTGGACGCGAAGAGCAGCGTCTGGCCGTCCGGCGCCGCCCGCGCGACGACCTCCGCCGCCAGGACCGAATTGGCGCCCGGCCGGTTCTCGAAAACCATGGTCTGGCCGAGCTGCTCCTGCAGCCCGTTGGCGACGAGACGGCCGACGAAATCGGTGGGACCGCCCGGCGGGAAACCCATCAGGATGCGAACGGGGCGATCCGGCCAGGTCGCTTGCGCCCGCGCGATGCCCGGCATTGCGAGCAGCGCCGGCACCGCCAACAGGCCGCGTCGATGAAAAGCCATCCTTGTCGTCCTTCCCTGGTCCCGGCGCATTCGCGCTCAGGTCTTCACGGCGGCAATCTACCGCCGATCCACGCCGTCAGGGAACGGCGGCTGCGCGGCTATTCCTCGATGGGCACCTGGGCATCGGCAACGACCTGACGCCAGCGCGCCATATCGCGCCGCCAGGAGACGTCGAACGCCGCGGCATCCTCGCCATTCGGCACGGCGCCGAGCGCCCGCAGCCGCTCCTGGCCGCGCGGCGACATCGCCGCCTCGGTGAAGGCGCGCGAGAGCTGCGCGACCACGGCGGGGGGCATATGGGCTGGGCCGAAGGGCCCTACCCAGCTCACCACGGCGAAATCCGCGATGCCGGCCTCGGCCATGGTGGGCACGTCAGGAAGCGTGGGCGCGCGGGTTGCGGAGGTGACGGCCAGCGCCCGCAGCGCACCGTCCGAGATCTGCCCCATGACGGAGGGCAGGTTGTCGAAGATTACCTGGATCTGCCCAGATCGTAGGTCCGTCGAGGAATTCCCGGCGCCGCGATAGGGCACATGCGTCATCTCCAGTCCCGTGCGCAGCTTGAACAGTTCCCCGGTCAGATGGATGGAGGTGCCGACGCCGGTGGAGCCGAAGTTGACGCCGCCCGGATGAGTGCGCGCGGCGGCGACGAACTCCTGCACGGTGCGGGCGGGATTGGCCGCGCTCACCACCATCACATTCGGGAAATCGGCGACGCGGGCAATGGCAGTGAAATCTCGGTCGGGGTCGAAGGGCAGGTTGCGCCGCACCGCCGGCGTGACGCCGTGGGAGCCGCCGCCGCCCATCACCAGGGTGTAGCCGTCGGGCGCGGCTTTGGCGACGAAGTCGCTGCCGATCACGCCGCTGGCGCCGGAGCGGTTCTCGACCACGACCGGATTGCCCAGCCGCTCCCGCACCAGCTCCGCCATGACGCGAGCCACGAGGTCTAGCGAGCCGCCGGCGCCATAGCCGACGACGAGCCGGATCGGCCGTCCGGATTCGAGCTGCGCGAATGCGGGCGTGATGCCCGCCGCAAGCAGCAGAAGAAGGGATGCGAGGGCACGGATCACGGTAATTCTCCCCAACCACCGGCACCGGCGGTCCCCATGACCAACCGATCGCCTGTTTGCAGAACCGTGCTTATTTTCGACCGTATTTCCTCGCGGCTTCCGTTGTGGCGGAGGATATAAGCCTCCGCAACCTGCCCCGGCGCGCCGCCCTGGCTGCCGCGTGGAGCGTTGAGATGGCGCTCGCCCCGGAAGCTCAGCGTCAGCGGACCGTGCAGGACTTCATACTCGCGCTGGATGCCGCAACCGCCGGGGTTCCGCCCTGCCCCGCCCGAACCGCGCCGAACGCCGACACGATGCACGCGCAGTGGCGCGTCGCATTCCAGCACCTCGGCCGGCTGGTTCATGGTGTTGCTGACATCGGTGGAGATGCCGTTTACGCCGGGCCCGAAGACCGAGCCGCCGCTGCCGCCCGCTACCACCTCGGTCACGACATAGCTGCTGCCGTCCGGCCGGCGGCCGCCGATGGAGACGATGCAGGAGACACCGGAATTCGCCGCCGGGATGCGATCCGGCAAGGCCTGGGCCAGCGCGCCGAGGATGGCGTTGGTCAGCACCTTCACGGTGGCGGTGCGGGCGTTGACGGCGGCGGGCGGGCGCGGATTCACCACGCTGCCTTCCGGCAGCACCAGCCGCAGCGGCCGGAAGCAGCCGCCGTTGTTTGGAATATCCGGTCCCGTCACCGCTCGCAGGGCGAAGAAGGCCCCGGCCATGACGCCGGCCGGCGCGGCGTTCACGGGACCGCGCACCTGTGGCGAGCTGCCGGTGAAGTCGATGGTCAGCGTGTCGTCGGCGATGGTGACGGCGACCTTGATGGGCACCGGCCGGTCGAGGTCGACGCCGTCATTGTCCACCACATCCGCATAGTGCCAGGTACCGTCGGGAATGGCGCGGATGGCCGCACGCGTCGCCGCCTCGGCGAGGCGCACGAGCTCCCGCAGCATCGCCGTCAGCGCCGGGGCGCCGTGCTTGCCGGCCAGTTCCTCCATGCGTGCCGCACCAGTGCGGCAAGCGGATATCTGCGCGTTGAGGTCCCACTCGAAAGCGTCGGCCGTGCGGATGTTGCAGGCGACGATGCGCATGAGCTGCGGGTCGACCACGCCCTCCCGCGCCCATTGCAGGGGCGGCAGGCGCAGCCCCTCCTGATAAATCTCGGTCGCGTTGGTGGGCACCGAGCCGGGGCTCAGCCCGCCCATGTCCTGGTGATGCAGGATGGTGGCGGAGAGCGCGATCACCTGGCCATCGGCGAAGACCGGCGCCAGCAGCGAGACGTCGGGGATGTGCGTGCCGCCATCATAGGGATCGTTCATCAGGTAGATGTCGCCTGGGCGCATCGTCTCGACCGGGAAGGCGCGGCTCAGCCGCTCGACCGCCGGAACCAGGCAGCCGAGCAGCAGCGGCAGCGAGACCGATTGCGCCAGCACCGTTCCGTCCGGCAGGAAGAGGCTGGCGGAGGCGTCGTTCGCCTCGCGCACGATGGGCGAGACGGCGCTGCGGAGCATGATGCCCTGCATTTCCTCGGCGATCGCCTCGATGCGCCGGCGGATGATCTCGATGCTTGCGGGGTCAAGACGGGCTGCGTTCATGGCGTGATGCGCTCCATCAGCAGATGCGTGGCCTGGGCGGTGACGCGCCAGCCCGCCGGGATCACCAGCGTGCTGTCGGCCTGTTCCAGGATAGCCGGGCCGGCCAGCGCCTCGCCCGACGCCAAGGCGGCGCGCGGCACCACCGCGGCCTCGACCGGCACTCCGTCGATCCAGGCACGGCGCGTGGTCCGCGCGACATGGCTTTCGCCCGCCGCCTGGATGAGCGAGACGCCGGGGGGGCGGGCGCGCTGCACGACGCGCAGTTCCACCAGCCGGACCGGCGCGTCGCGCGTGTGCCCATAGGCGAGGCGATGCGCCTCGATTAAGGCGGCGCGTATCGTGGCACCTGGCGCCACGCTGTCCAGCGGGACATCCACGTCCAGCGTATGGCCCTGTCCGACGAAGCTGGCGGCGGCGGAGATCTCGGTCTCGTTCGCCGTCGCGCCGTCGGCTGCCATGGCAGCGGCGCAGCGGGCGGTGAGCGCGTCGATGGCCTCCCGCAGCTCGGCCTCGCTGATGGCATCGGTGGCGCGGAAGAAGCCCTGCCGCGTGTCGTGCTCCAGCGGCGCTTCCAGCAACCCGGTCGCGGCCAGCACCCCGGGCGCGATGGGCACCACTAGCCGGGTCATGCCGAGCTCCTCGGCGATGGCGGCCGCATGCAGCCCGCCGCCGCCGCCGGCGGGAACCAGCGGCAACGAGCGCGGGTCATTGCCGCGCCCCACCGTCATGCGCCGCACCGCCTCGGCCAGCGCGGCGTTGGTGATGCGGTGGATGGCCACCGCAGCCTCTCGCACGCCCAGGCCGAGCGGTCCGGCGATGACCCGCTGGATGGCCTCCTCGGAAGCAATGGGGTCGAGCGGCATGGTACCGCCGGCGAAGGCCGCGGGATCGACAAGGCCGAGAACCACCGAGGCGTCCAGCACCGTCGGCTCGGCGCCGCCACGGCGGTAGCAGGCCGGCCCGGGATCGGCGCCGGCCGAGCGCGGGCCGACATGCAGGCCGCCCGCCGCATCGAGCCAGGCTACGCTGCCGCCGCCGGCCGCAATGGCCAGCACATCCGCCGTCGGCACCCGCACCGGAAAGCCGCCGACGCTGCCGTCGTGCCGCAGCACGGG
>JAQGHY010000119.1 GCA_028291455.1 Rubritepida sp.
CGATGGTGGCGCCCCCGTCTCGGCGCAGCAGATTCAGCACCGCTTCCTGCTTCGTGCCCTCGCGGGGCTTGGGGAGAGCGCCAGGGGGGCGAGCGGTGGCTCGGCTGCCCAGTGCCGCCTTGAGCACCGTTAGAGCCGCCTCCAGGCCGTCCTGCGCGCCTAGGCCGCTACCGTCGCCTCTACGGCCTCACGCAGGCCCACACGGGGGCTGTTGGGCCGCAGCAACTAGGGCTCCTTCTTCCAGTGCCACCTCAGCCGCGTTCTCTGCGTCCAGCGCCTCTTGCTGCAGCTTGAGTTCGGCGGCTTCTTCGTCCGAGGTTAGCGCGTGGGGATCGGTGCTGATGTCGCTTGGCGTCTCAGGCTCGACGCCGATGGCGCGCAGGCCGTCGCTGGTGATGCGAAGCGCGATCCAGGCGCCGTCTTCGTCCTGCCGCCAGCCCAGGTCGCGATACTCGGTCGGTGTGGGCAACTCGTCCAGCAACAGGTTCTTGAGCATGCTGCGGATTACCGTCTGGCGTGCTGCGGCTGGAAGGTTCGCGGGCGCTGCGGCAAGAAGCGCCTCGTGCTGGCTTGCTTGGCTGAGGATGATGGGCTGCGTGTCGGAAATCTTGGCCATGCGCGGGCTCCGTCTGCTCACCCGACCATCCGGGTGCTACGAGCCCGAGCCCCGCAGGTTCAGCGAGACCGCGCGAAATACTGCGCGTGGGTAAGCATTCGCTCTGTCGCAAGGGAAAGCCAAGCGATGTCTACGATCAAGAAATTGCCTTCTCCCCCGATCGCGAAGATGCTGCTGGCCGCCGGCGCGCCGGCAGTTCCTTCGCGATCATGCCCGCGGGCGAGCGTGTTCCGGAGGGCGGTTCAGCCACGGACCGCCGATGAGATCTAAGGGCGTCCAGCGGTCACGCGCATGACGCCGGCAACGGCGTTGCGGCGAGGGTAGCCGCCCCCGGTCTGCTGTTCATCGCATTTCCATCAGCGTGGATCCGGGCGCCCCCGATCGAGGGACATAAAGTCACTTCTCCCTGGGCCCGCCACCCGCGTGCGCTTGATGATGAAGCGCGCCACATCCGGCGCATTGGCAACAATTTCCGCAAAAAATCCTGGCGACCGCCTCAGCACGAAGCCCGCAACCGCTGCCATCCGCATCGGTGCCGCCAGCCGTCGGCGCCACGCCGAATGGAAGGCTTGCGCCGGCTCACCATTGAGGATTGCCGCTCCCGCGACCATCCCCCCAACCAACGCCATCGCGATGCCGTCCCCGAGGAATGAAGGGATGACCGCAAATTGGTCACCCACGCGCCACAGCGCCGGATCGGCTCCTGTCCCGTCGCGATGCAATAGGCCGTACGGTACGCCACCCACGGCCAGCGGGCGCGGCGCCGCCGGCCGTGCGCCCTCCAGGATGGTTGCCCCGAGAGCGGATCCGGCACTGACCATCGCTAGGAACGCCTCCGAATTTCGCCCGGCGGCACCGAGCCCCGGCGCCAGCGCCGCGCAAAGATTGGCCTCACCATCGGTGCTCGGTTGCAGCCCGGCATAGCCACTACCAAACGGAAGCAGCGTGACGGCGTGGAGCGGCGCGCGGAGCCACAAGTGGAGCTTAACGCCGATCCATCCATCCACTGCACCGGCGCGTGGGAAGCCGCGTAGCGCATGCTTACCGGTGGCGAGTACGAGGCGTGGCGCAGTGAGATGCTTGCCATTGGCCAAGCGCAGGCACCAGCCATCAGCCCCACGCGAGGCGTCGCGCACAGCCTGCCCGCGCACCAGCGTGGCACCGGCCTCTGCCGCGGCGTCCAGCAGAGCCCCATCCAGGATGGCACGCGGCAGGCCCCAGGCGGTGAAGGGTAGCGTCAGGGCGACCGCGTCGACACGCCCTTTCTGGCGAGCGATGTGGGCCTCGGTCATCGGCACCGCGCCGAGCGCCGCAAGGTCGATCCCAAGTGCCATCAGGCATGCATGTGCGTCTGCGCCGAGGAACTCGCCGCAGACTTTCTCGCGGGGTGCCGCCTCACGTTCCACCAGTAGGACGCGGCAACCGGCGCGCGCCAGAACGATGGCAGCCGCTGCGCCGGCCGGACCGCCCCCCGCGATCAGCACATCCGCGTCCTGAATTCGAGCCTTCCCCACCGACGTGCTCAATTCGCGCGTTCCGACGACACCGCCCAGCGGAACGGCATCTGCCATTCCACCCGTGCCGCGACCCCGGCCTCACGCGCCAGGCGCCGCCAATCGTCGCGTTTGAAGGCTCGCGCGACGGAGACGGTCGAATCATGCACAACTATGGGATCGAGCCGCAACAGCCTTGTGCCGGCCCATAGCCCGCACCAGGAGATCGCGTGGCGGTGGATGTCGTTGATCATCCAGCCCTGTGTTGCATGGGTTTGCATCCAGCGTAGGAAGCGGACCAACTCGGCATCATTCAGGTGGTGGGCGAAGAGCGAGGAGATCACCAAGTCAAACCGCGCCTCTGGTGGCAGATCGAACACATCCGTCGTGATCCATTGCCCTGGCGTGCCCATGTGCCGCGCCGCCGCCAAGGCAGCTGGGCTGCGATCGAGGCCGGTGAGCTCGAGAGCGACGCCGCGCCTGGCACCCCAGCGCGCGATGGCGCGCAGCGTATCGCCGCCGCCCGCCCCGACATCGAGGACCGAAAGCGTGGTGGCGCCGGTACGCGCCACCAGCGCATCCAGCCAATTCAGGGTCGGCCGGTAGCCGAAGGTCACGCGGTTGAGGAATTCCAGGTCCCGCAGCACGGCGCGGAATGCAGATTCGGTTTGTCCCGCGTCGTCCATCCACTCCGCTTCGGCACTGCGGGCGGAGAGCCAGATGCCGGCCATCAGACCGTCACGAAGCGCATGGACTCCGCCGAGAGGCCCGGGCCGAAGGCCAGGGCGCAGCCGCGTTGTCCTGGCTGGTTGCGCGCCATCATGTCGCGCAGCACGAACATCACGGTGGCGGAGGACATGTTGCCGTGGTCGCGCAGCACGTTGCGGCTGTCCGCCAGCGCCTCGGCCGGCAGGTCCAACCCGTGGGCCACGGCGTCCAGGATGCTCCGCCCACCGGGGTGCACTGCCCATAGATCGATGTCGGCCGGGTTCATGCCCCCCATGGCCTCATCCTTCCAGTCCGATAGGGCATGGGCCACCGTGAAGGGCACGAGGCCGGAGAGCGTCATGTCGAAGCCTTCATTGCCGATGCGCCAGGTAATCTGGTCGGCGGCCTGCGGAATCAGGCGGGCGTTGAATCCGTCCACACGAATTCCGCCGGGCTCAGATGTGACAAGCGCCGCGGCACAACCATCGGCGAAGATCATGAAGGACAGCAATTGCTCGATCACGGAGGTTCCCTGCAGGTGAAGCGTGCAGAGTTCCAGGCAGATCACCACTACGCGCGCAGCGGGATCGCTGCGGACGATATGCCAAGCAAGCTTCATCGCGTTGATGGCCGCCTGGCACCCCATGAAGCCGACAACGCTGCGCTCGACGCTGCCACGTATGCCGTAGCGGCCGATAACCCAATGGTCGAGGCCGGGTGCTACGAAGCCCGTGCAACTCGCGAAGATCAGGTGCGTGACGCGTGGCGCCTCGTCACCGAGGCCGAGCGATTCGAGTGCTGCTTCTGCGAGGGCAGGGGCGGCGGCCTCATAGCGTTGCATGCGAGCTTTGGTGGTTGGGTAGGGCGTGTCGTGGTCATAGAAGCCGCAGGTCGTACCGCTGCCGAGCGGCTCCGATGGTTCCAGAACAGACCACCGGCGCTCGATCTGGCTGCGCACCGCCATGCGCGCGAAGCTGGTGGCGTCACGGCCTTCCAGGGCATGCCGACCCGCGAAAAGGGTGAAGGCCTGATGCACTTGGTTCTTTGGAACGGCGCACGCAATCCGATTGATGAATACCTGAGCCATGACACAAGCAACGTTTATAGGGGGTCGTAGTTACCGGAGGGTACCGCGCGGTCCCCGCCTCATTTGGTGGATTGTCGGGGCGCCGCTCACACACAGCCATCGCGTGGTCCCTCAACGCTGGACCTGTCTAGGCCGTGCAAACCACGGTCATCGTCGATAAAGGCGCTCGTCCCCTGGTCTGCCGGTCGGGCTCCGCCTGAATGGAATACGCGCTTGCCTTGCACATGATCTCGTTGCCTGGCCGTGTTCCCGCTTCCTCAATACGGACGCTTGCGGCCCGACGTTCTAACCGCGAGCTGCAGCGTAGCTTAATCGAGACAGTGGCTCTCGAGCCGCAGGGTCTTTCCTAGGCCCGACGAATGCAGGCGACAGAAGCGCGCATCATTCCTAGCGCCAGGCTATTTCTTCAGGTCGCCATTGCACCACGTTGCCGGGCACCAACCAGGATGCCGAGCAGCGTTGTCTCCCCTCACGGTAGGGTCTGAAACACAATGGCGATAGAGATGGCGGTCCTGGTCGGCGCGGCCGCATCCATTGTCTCAGTGTCGATCTTTGCACCGCAGGCGGCGCCTTCATGGTTAACGCTCAATCGCCCTGCCGGACGCTCGCTGATTTCATCGCGGCGGCCAGAGCCAAGGGCTCCCCGATGACGTTCGGCTCAGGTGGAACTGGTAGTGTCGGCCATCTGACGGACGAGCTGGTCTACCGCCGCATGGCATCGAGAGGACGCATGCCAATGATGCCGTTGCTACGAGCTCGTGAGAAGCGCCGGTGGATGACTGTCAGGCGGCTTGGGCCAACCTCCATTGACGATGCATTCGACTGGTAGGCAGTGGTCGGCTCGCGCAGCCTGAAGGAGCACTTTCGCAAAAGCAGGTGCCATCTAAATCGGTCAATGGGCTTCGTCCGGTCATTGGACCTAATGAACTCTTAACCAGGCAATCTCGCGATGCATTTGATCTCTACCAACAGGCCCGGCCGTGTCAGTTCGCTGACGCCGATGGCAGTCCAGGGCGGCGTGTGGCCCAGGAGGAAGCGATCTCGCACCGACTTGAACAGCGCGATATGCTCGCTCATACCGACGTGGAAGGTGACAACATCCACGAGGTCAGCGACCCCGGCGCCGGCCTCGTTGAGTATGGTCACGACATTGTTCCAGGCCCGGATAAACTGCGCCTCCGGGTCGGCAATGACCTGACGCTGGTCATCGCGGCCTAGCTGGCCAGCGAGGAAGATGAAGCCGCCCGCCGCCACCGCTGGCGCATAGCCAGATTCAACCGGGAAATGCTCCATTCCCGCCGGAATGATGAAGCGCATCAGCCGAAGCCGGCCTGAGCCGCCGCATCCGCGCCCCATAGTCGGAAGACCTCCGAGGCCGGTACCTCGCCGCTCGCGATCAACCCCTGCCAGACGCCGCACGCATCCACGAAATTGGGGATGCTGCCGGGGAACATCGCGTAGGAAATGCCCTCGGCAAGTTCCATCTCCGGCACGCCTTCTGCGTAGGCACCCTTTATGTGCAATGCGAGCTCCCACCAGCCTTTGCGCGTCGTATGGACGGCGGCCAGCGTCACCTCCACGAGGCCGCGTGACAGGCCGCTCCCCGCATGCAGCGCATCCAGCGACGCCCGATAGGCGGTCCCGCGGTCGTAACCCGGCAGGTGGTGGCCCCATTTCTCGGCGGCGAAGGCAAAGCGGGGCGCGCCCTCGGCGAAGGCTGCCAGCCGCACGGCCATCTCGATCTCCGCATCGGTTCCTCCGGCCTTGCGGAACTTGGCGATGTGATGCGTCGCGATCGCCTCGTCGCAGGCGGTAAGCACCGCGAGCCAGATGAACTCCTTCGGCCGCTCGTCCAGGAAGCGCGGCGTGAGCGCCAGGGCCGTGTAGGCGGCGTCGTAGCCCGCGAGCAGCCCGGGCGCGGCGATGGCGAGCATCCCGTGGTGCGGCAGCAAGTAGCCGCGCTTGGCGCGCACCTCCGCAAGGCGACGCTCCACCTCGGCCGCGCTTGGCATATCGGTCATGATCCGTTCCCCAGTTCGAACAGCGCTTCGACCTCGATGGGCATGTCGGCGTAGAGCTCGGCCACGCCGATGGCCGAGCGGGTGTGCCGCCCCGCCTCGCCGAAGACGTCGATCATGAGGTCGGAGAAGCCATGCAGCACGTCCGACGGCGTGTTGAAGCCGGGCGCGCAGTTGATGAAGCCGATGACGCGCACGACGCGCACCACGGGGTTGAGCGTGCCCAGATAGGTCCGCAGCGTGGAGAGCGTGCAGAGCCCCGCCAGCCGCGCGGCCTCGCGCCCCTCCGGAATGGAAAGCGCGCCGCCCAGCTTGCCCACCATCATCGGCACGTTGCCGGCGCCCAGCGGCCCGTGGCCGGACATGTAGACGTGGTTGCCCGAGCGCAGGGCGCGGACGCGGTTGGCCTCGTCCCGGAAGGGCGGCGGCAAGGTGAGGCCGAGCGCGGCCAGGCGCTCCTCATGCGTCGCCATCAGCGGCGCGCCGCACGGGCGGCAACGAAGTCGGTCTCGGCGCGGGATTCGCGCTGGAGGATGTCCATCAGCTTCTCCGGCGTATCGACCGTGGGGTCGGGCATTGCGCCCAGGTTTCGGAACTCCGCCTCGGCCGCCGGCGAGGTCACGGCGGCGCGGAAGGCCGCGGTCAGCCAGACCTTGCGGTCGGCTGGCACCGCCTTCGGCGCGGCGACCCAGCGCGTCACGCCCCAGTTGATGTCGGTGCGCCCGGTGACGCTGTTCACCGTGGGCTGGCCGGGCAGAAAGACGCTCTCCCGATCGCCCGTGACGCCGATGCCCTTCAGCCGGTTAGCCGCGAAATGCCCGCGCACCTCGCCGTAGAAGGCGAAGAAGATGTCGAGGTTGTTGCCCAGCAGCGCCGTCATGCCCGGCCCGCCGCCCTGGAAGGGCACGCGCAGGAAGCGTGAACCGGTCGCCCATTCGAGCTGGTCCACGAGATAGTCGTAGTAGCCGCCCGGGATGGTGCCGATGCGCACTGTGCCGGGCCTGGCCCGCACCTCGGCGAGAATCTCCGCCAGCGTCGCGTCCTTGAAGCGCCCTTCCGTGTTCACCACGACGTTCAGCGGCTCGGAGTTGATATGGGCGAGGTGGTCGAGGTCGGTCCAGTTCCATCGCCCGCCGGAGCGCGCCGAATCGGAGAAGACGAGGCCGGCGATGACGCCGACAACCTGCCCGTCCGCCGGCGCCTGGGTGTAGAGCCAGGTATGGCCGATCAGCCCCGCGCCGCCGGTGCGGTTGTTCACCATGCTGCGCTCGCCCGTGGTGGCGTCGAAGAGGCGCTGCAGGACGCGGGTGGTGATGTCCATCCCGCCGCCCGGCGGATAGGCGACCATCAGCTCGATCGGCTCGCGCGGATAGCCGGGGGGCTTCATCGCGGCGAGGCGCTGGCGCGTGGCGGCCTCCTGCGCCCGGGCGCCCGGCAGGCCCGCGGCGAAGGGCATCAGCGCGCCCGCGGCGGCGAGGGTTCGGCGGGTCATGCTCATGTCGGTTCTCCTGGGAGGGGAAGGGCGCGGCGCCGGACGGCGACGAGAAGCAGGACGATGGCGCAGGCCCCGAGCAGCACCGCGGCCACGGGGCGCTGGAGGAAGATCATCGCGCCGTCGGGCGACATTACGAGCGACTGCCGAAGCGACTGCTCCAGCAGCGGAGAGAGAACGAAGGCGAGCACGAGCGGCGCCAGCTCGTAGCCGAATTTGCGCAGCAGCCAGCCCAGCACGCCGAAGCCAAGCATCATCCATAGGTCGAAGATGTTGCGGTTGGCCGAATAGGTGCCGACCATCGCCAGTAGCACGATGGTCGGGAAGAGGATCGAATAGGGCACGCGTAGCAGCTGGACCCAGAGCCCCACCAGCGGCAGGTTCAGGATCAGCAGGATGACGTTGCCCACGTAGAGGCTCGCGATCACGCCCCAGAAGATCTCCGGATGCTCCACGATCAGCATCGGCCCCGGCTGCACGCCGTTGATGATGAGCGCGCCCATGAGCAGCGCGGTCACCGCATTGCCCGGAATGCCGAGCGACAGCAGGGGAATCATGCCGCTGGAGACGGCGGCGTTGTTCGCTGCCTCGGGCCCCGCCACGCCCTCGATGCGCCCCTTGCCGAAGCTCGAGGGATCGTCGGCGAGCCTCCGCTCCGCCGCATAGGAGAGGAAGGAGGCGGTCACCGGCCCCCCGCCCGGCACCAGCCCGACCGCGAAGCCGAGGCCGCTGCCGCGCAG
>JAQGHY010000139.1 GCA_028291455.1 Rubritepida sp.
GCCGTGCGGGTTGTTGGCGAAGAAGGTGGTGCCCTTGGGCACCTGGGCCATCACCGCCGCCGTCACTTCCGGATGCGCATGGCCGATGAACATCGGGCCGGAGCCGAGCAGGTAGTCGATGTATTCGTTGCCCTCGCTGTCCCACACATGCGCGGCGCGGCCCTCGACGATGGCGAGGTCGCTCGGCAGGTTGCCGAAGTTGCCGGCAGGCAAGACCCGGTGCGCGGTCTCGACGAGGGTTTCGGACGTGGCGATATCGTTCATGGCCGGACGGCCTCCCCAAGGGTCTGCATCAGTCGGTTGGCATTGGCGAACATCGCGACGGACAGAGTGATGTCGAGGATTTCGGCATCGCTCATCCCCTCGTCGCGGAGGCGCTTGATGTCGGCGCCCGTGGCGGCGGAAGGCGTGGCGGCGAGGCGCACGGAGTAGTCCACGATGGCACGGGCGCGCGCGGGCATCGGCGTCTGCACCCCGTCATCCAGCAGGTGCTGCATGAGATCGGCATCGCCCTTCATCTGGACGTAGCGCTGCGCATGGACGCTGGCGCAGTACGGGCAGCCGTTCAGCTTGGATTCCGCTGTCGCGGCCAGCTCCCGCTCGGCCCGCGAGGCGCCGCGCGGGCCGTACATGATGGTGTTGAACAGCTTGGAGCGCTGGCGCAGCACCTCGGCCTCCTGCACGAGGAGCAGGTAGTAGGGGTTCACCTTGGCCTTGGGGTGGCTCTCCTCCAGCACCTTGATCTCGGCCGGCGTGGCCTTCTCCAGGTCGAGGACCGGCGCCCAGGACTTCCATTCGAGCGTGTCCATGGTGAAGCCGAAGTCGTGGGTGCTGGGCATCATGCAGCCTCCAACAGGCGAAGACCGGCGAGCAGACGGGCCTCGAAATTCACATGCGCGATGAGCTGCGAGAGCATCACCACGTCGCGCGGGGCGAGGCCCGATTCCAGCAGCGCAGCGATCGCCTCGGGCGTCGCCTGGTCCGGCGTTTCCGTCAGCATGGTCGCATGGGCGAGCATCGCGGGAAGCCGCGCGGAATCCCCAGCCTTGCCGCGGTGATGCGCGATCAGCGCCGCATCGTTGTTGAGCTCCGCCACATGCAGTGCAACTGCGTGGCGCTCGGCCATCGTAAGCCCGCTCTCGCCCTTGAAGATGGCGACCTCGCTACCCTGGATCGAGGCGCGGACATCCGGCCGCAGCGCGCGCAGCACATCCAGCGGGGAGCCGGGCATGATGCCGGCCAGGTCATCGATCACGTCACGCATCAAAACTCTCCATCATCGCGCGGCACGAAGAAAGGCGTGCCTTCCAGTTCCGGCTCGTCGAAGGCTTCCAGCTCGCGCCGCAGCGCGCCGGCTTCGTCCAGGAAGAGGTGGCGCAGCACCGCCGTCGCCACGCGGTCCCCCGCCACGGCCACGCCGGGGATGTCGCTGGCGATACCGCCATGGCTCGCATGCGCGCCGTAGTTCATGAGGTGGATCAGCCCGAGCTCCGGTGGCGCGGAACCGTCGCGCGGCAGCAGTTCGAAGCCGGGACCGAGGAAGGGGAAGGCCGCCATGTCCGGGCGCCGCAACTCCGGCGGCGGGGTGTAGCGGTCCTGCCAGCGGGCGATATGCTGTGCGAATTCCGCCAGCTCAGCCACGCGGTCCAGGTTCACCACGAAGCCGGTGCCGACGATCAGGAAATCGTGCCGCACCTCGCGCGCGCCATCGTTGCCGAGACGCAGGACCACCTGGCCCCCCTCGCGACGTGCCGAATGCGTGGGCGTGCCGAGGTGGATGTGGAAATCGGGCTGCCGCAGCGCGCGCTTCACCGTCTCGTGCGGCACTGGCGCCTGGGCGTCGTACATATAGGCGACGAGGTTCCAGCGCTCCTCGACCGGCAGCGCCTCCCAGCCGAAATAATACGCGGGGCCGGAGCTTCCGCGCCCCTTGTTGATCTGCGGCAGCACCGAGCGGCGCACATACATATCCGCCCGCGCCGCGCCCTGCTCCAGCGCCATCGCGGCATTGTCGAAGGCCGAGGCGCCACCGCCGATCAGCCCGATGCTGCGGCCCTTCAGCCGCGCGAAGTCGATCGGCAAGGGCGCCAGCGCGGCGAGATCGGGAAACAGCATGGGATCCACGAAGCCCGGCAAGTCCAGCCCCCCGGCGCCGGCGCGCCCGGTGGCCATCACCACGCGCCGCGCGAGCAGGGTTTGGACGCCTTCGGGCCGCTCGACGGTCAGGCGCAGCAGCCCCTGGGCGGGACTGATCCGCGTCACCCGCGCCTCATGCGTCAGCGGCAAGGCGAGCACGCGCTGCAGCCAGCCGAGGTAGTCCTGCCAGCTCCGGTTGAAGATCTTGTACAGCCCTTCCCAAGCCTCGGTGCCGAAGCTCGCCTCGTACCAGGCGCGGAAGGTCAGCGAGGGAATGCCGAAGCAGGGCCCCGGCAGCGTCTTGGGCGAGCGCAGCGTGTCCATCCGCGCGGTGGTGCACCAGGGGCCTTCCTGGCCGGGCGGATTGGCGTCGAGCATGGCGATGTTGCCGATGCCCTTGAAGATGAGCGCGCCCGCCGCCGCGATGCCGTTCATGCCCGCGCCGATCACCACGACATCGCGCACGGCCACGCCATCGCGCTCGATGGCCGGAACCCAATTGCGCGGCGGCAGGTTCAGCAACTCCAGATCGCGCGCGACCTGCGCCTCGAGGGCTTGCAGCCGCGCCTGATCCGGGGCCGTCGATGCGATCCGCGTGGTCTGGTTCATAGGCTCGGAATCATGCGACGGGCTTTGTTGCGATGCGAAAATCATGGTGTCATCCGCATCACATGCTGTCCATGCGAAGGCTGGAAAGCCCTTCCAAAATCCTTCATGCGGCGCACAATGGCCGATCTTCAGGGACTTCCATGGACATGCCCTTCCCTTCGCGCCGGTTGATGATCGCGGGGCTCGCTGGACTGCCGGCGACAGCGCGGGCCGTGGCCCTGCCACCCGGCTGGCCCGACCGGCCGATCCGCATCATCCTCCCCGCGGCCGGCGGCGCCGGCACCGCCGATACGTTGGCCCGCATCCTCGCGCAGGAGATGGACAAGCGCCTGCCGCAGCGGACCCTGGTGGACAACCGGCCCGGCGCCAACGGCAATGTCGGCGCCACGGCGGCAGCCCGCTCGGCACCCGACGGGCACACGATCCTCTTCACCTGGGCGGGCACGATGGCAACGAGCCCGGCGCTCTACCGCGACCTCTCCTTCGATCCGCAGCGCGATTTCGAGCCGGTGATGCTGCTGGGCAATGTGCCGAATATTCTGGTCGTCACCAATTCGCTGGACGTGCATTCGCTGGCGGATCTGACGGCCTATCTGCGCGCTCATCCAGGCCAGCTTTCCTTCGGCTCCTCCGGCAACGGCAGCTCCATGCACCTGGCGGGCGAGCTGTACCGGCAGGCCACGGGCACCGAGATGGTGCACGTCCCCTATAACGGCATCGCGCAGGGCTTCACCGATCTGTTCGCGGGCCGCATTCAGCTGATGTTCAACCTGGTCACCGGGGCACAGCCGCAGGTCCGCGCCGGCCAGGTGCGCGCCATCGCCGTGCTGAGCGACCGCCGCTCGACCGTACTGCCCGACGTGCCGACCACGGCGGAGCTCGGCATGCCCGGCCTGGAATTCGGCAGCTGGTTCTGCCTGATGCTGCCCAAGGGCACGCCGGCGCCGATCGCCCAGGCCATCAACGCCGTGGTGAACGAAATCCTGGAGGATCCCGATAGCCGGCAGCGGCTGGAGGCACAGGGCCTCGACATCATCGGCGGCCCGCCGGAGCGGCTGACGACGCTGCTCGCCAGCGAATTGCGGCGGCATGCCGAGCTGGTGCGGTTCTCCGGCGCCAGCCTGCAGTAGCCGCCTCAGCGCGCCGTCAGTGTCAGCCCCAGCATCCGCTGCCACCCGGCGAGGCTGCTCTGCGGCTTGCCGGTGATCTGGGATAGGCTTAGCGGCGCGCTGGGGCTGGCGGAAAGCTCCAGCACCGTGGCTTCGCCGCGCAGGAAGCGCTGCATCGCATTGCGGGCATCGGCCAAAGTGGGGCCGGGCAGCATCGCGTCGGATTGCTGGATCAGGCTCTGCCGCAACGCGGGCTCCGCGATGCGCTGCTGCGCCGCCTGGGCGCGCACCCAGCGCTGGAAGAGCGAAAGATCGGCATAGCGCAGCCGGGCCGAGACCAGTCGCATGCTCTGCCGCTGCTGCTCGGACATGCCCTCCGGCACGTTGTCGGCCCGCAGCGAGAAGTGAAGCTCGCCCGCCTCCCGCAGCTCGAAGCTGAATTCCGAGAGGTCGAAAACCCGCGCCGGGACGTCATGCGTCGCGTCGAGCCGGGCCTCGGCGCGCAGGCTGGCATAGCCGAGCCGCTGCATCCATTCGGCATGCGGCGGCGATGGGTTCACTTCCAGCCCGCGCAGCGCAACCGAACCGCTATGCGGGCGCCCGGGCGTGATCTCGCCCCGCATGGCGAAGGCGCCGAGCCGCGCCACCGCCGTCCCGCCCTGGCTCACCGTGACCCCCTCGATATCGAGGCTCGACCGACCGGGCGCGGTGACGGGCGGGCGCTGGGCGACCAGCGCCGTCAGCAGTTCCGCCGCATCCAGCCCCGAATAGGCGACGCGCGCGATGGTCACCCGGTCCACCGGGCCGGCGCCCTGCAGGCCGACCTCCAGCGCGGTCATGGTGGCCTGGCCGGTCCGGCCGGTGCCGTAATTCTCGATGTTGATAGCGCCGACATTGACGGGCGAATCCCCGCCGCTGCGCCAGTTCTCCAGCCGCAGGAGGTCGGCCGTGAAGGAGTCGGGCACCGGCTTCTGGCCGGGGCCGGGACGGCGGACCGTCAGGCCCTCCAGGTCCAGCCGGTCGAGCGCGATGGGCATGGGTGCGCCCTCGATGGTGATGCCGCGCAGCGAGAGGCGGGCGATCCCGTCATCGCGCAACCCATCGAGCCGCGCCTCTGCGACGCGGACGATCTCGGTGCCCTTGGTCAGCACCATGGCGGTGAAGGCGGCGCTGCCTTGCACATCCGTCGCGGTGGCGGTGGCGAAGCTCAGGGTTACGTCGGAGCCCAGCAGGCGGCGGAGCTGGGCGGCGGCCGCGGGTTCCGTGGGTTGAGCGGAAGCCGGCATGGCCAGCAGGGCGAGGGTGACGGCGAGGATCATCGAGCGCATGCGGCAGGCTAACCCCGGGGAGCGCCGGAGCGCCACCTCCGTGATAACCGGCCTCTCGCATTCCCGGCCCGCATGGCCCATCTCTGTGCCAATGACCCAGCTCCCGGCCAAACCCGGCAATGCGGCGGTTGCCGCCTTCCTCGCGAAGGTGGCGGCCATGCCGGCCGTGCGGCCGACGCGCGCGGGCGGCGGAAGGCTGATCTTCGCCGTGGACGCCACCGCCTCCCGCCAGCATGCCTGGGACCGCGCCTGCCATCTCCAATCCGAGATGTTCTCGGCGACGCGTGACCTTGGCGGGCTGGCGGTGCAGCTCGCCTATTGGCGCGGCTACATGGAATTCGCGGCGACGCCCTTCCTGACCGATACCGCCGAGCTGGCGCGGCGCATGTCTGGCGTCACGGTGCTGGGCGGGCAGACGCAGGTGCTCCGCGTGCTGGAACACGCGCTGCGCGAGACCAAGGCCGAGCGGGTCAACGCCGTGGTGCTGGTGGGCGATGCGCTGGAGGAGGCGGTGGACCCGATCTGCCACCTCGCCGGGCAACTCGGTATGCACGGCGCGCCGGTCTTCTGCTTCCAGGAGGGCGCGGATCGCAAGGCGGAGGCCGGATTCCGGCAGATTGCCAAGCTCTCCTGCGGCGCCTGGGCGCCCTTCGACGCATCGAGCGCGGATGCGCTGCGCGACCTGTTGCGCGCTGTCGCCGTCTTCGCGGCCGGCGGTCGCGCGGCCTTGACCCGGCTGCCGGGATCGAGCGCGGCACGCATCGCGGGGCAGCTTCCCGCGCCGAAAAAAGCCTGAGCCATGGTATCCATCATTATCGGTGGCGCCGTGCTGCTCGGCGCGCTCGCGCTGCTCTACGGCTTTGCGAACGCAAAGCCGGCGGCGGTGAAATCCTCGGTGGTCTGGGGGCTGGGAACGCTGGGGGCGGTCTCGCTCGCGCTGATGCTCTTCACCGGGCGGGGGGCGAATGCACTCTGGGCTCTGGTCATGTTCGGCCCGGCCTTGCGGCAGGCATGGCGCGGCTGGCGCGCCCGCCACACCTTCAGCCGCCCGGCCGGACCGAGCGGGGGCGATGCCAGCGGCGTGGAAACGGCGACGCTTGAGATGCGGCTGGACCTCGCCAGCGGCGCCATGTCCGGCCTCGTGCGACGCGGCGCGTTCTCCGGACGCGAACTGGCCGCGCTGGATCAGGCGCAGCTGATCGAACTGCTGGAGGATTGCCGGGTACAGGATGCGGAAAGCATTCCG
>JAQGHY010000161.1 GCA_028291455.1 Rubritepida sp.
GGACCCGCCAGGGCCAGAACAAGAACAAGAAGGAACCAACGCATCGCACAAATCCCCATCATCCAGCGCGCCGCAGCGCCGCTACACTGAGCCCCAATCCGCCGCCGAGCGCTACCACGGCGAGCGCCACCGGCAGACCCCAGCTGGGCGCCGCCTCCAGCAGCAGGCCGCCGAGCGGCGCGCCCAGGGCGCCGCCCAGCAGATAGGCGGTGTTCAGCCCGGCCATGCCGAGCGCCCGCGCCGGCCCGGCGAAGCGTTGCACGGCGCGCACCATGCCGAGCGTATAGATCGCCCCGGCCGCGCCGCCCCAGACCGCGAGCACGGGCCAGATTCCCCAGCCCGGGGCGAGGACCGGCCAGATCAGCGAGCCCACCGCCACGGCTACGGCGCAGCCGAGCACCGCGCGATGCGTGCCGAAGCGGTCCGCCGCCGCGCCAACGGGGTATTGGGCCAGCATATTGCCGAAGCCCGTCGCCACCACGATCGAGGCCGCCGCCGCGGCGCCGAGACCGAGCGCCAGCCCCTGCACCGGGAACACCGCGCCCGCCGTGCCTTCCAGCGCACCGCAAAGCATTGCCGCACCCGCAGGGGCCAGCATCATCAGGGCCACCGGCTTCAGGCGGAACACGGTGAGGCGCATGCGGCGCGGCACGGCGCCCATGGGCTCGCGCAAGGCCAGGGTCAGGAGCATGCCGAGGCCCATGATAGCGGCCGAACCCATGAAGGCGCTCGGCTGGACGCCGAAGAACCACAGCGTCGCAGGGCCGCCGCCGATCGCGGCGGAAACGAAGGTCTGGTAGATGCCGAGGAACTGGCCCTCACGCCCCGGTGGCGCCATGGCGCCGGCGATGGCATCGGCCGTCGTCCAGGTGAGGCAGGAGGCGACGCCCAGCAGCGGCCCGAAGACGAACCACATCGGAAGCGCGGGATTGGTCGCGAGGCCAAGGAGTGCGAGGGCCGAAATCGCGGCGGCCGCCTGGTGCAGGCGCAGGGCTCCGCCCGCCCAGCCGGCCAGCCAGGGAGAGAAGGGCGCCGTCAGCAGCGCCGCGACCCAGACAGCGGCGGCATAGAGCCCGACCTGCGCGGGCGAGGCGCCGCGCTCGGTCAGCAGCACGGCCGCGAGCGGCACGCTCATCCAGACGCCGGCGAAGGCACAGGTGGCGGCGGCGACGAAAATGGGGAACTGGGCATCCAGGCTTCCGTTTGTTGACGGCAGCTGAACTACATCGATGGCGGACATGGAATCATGGGCGCCGGAATGCGCCCCCTCGATCTGGTGTGACGGTGGGAAAGGACGCGGCGCTAGCCGCGTTTCCGCCCGCATGGATCGGGTTCGAGCAGCGCTACCCAGTCCCGCCACGCGACGAGACTTGCGCGCGAAAGGTGGCGGGACAAGGACATAGGGGAGGTGTCGCCTATTCGCGACACGGAAGTCAAACGCCGTACCCCTGCGCATGGCAAAGCCCGCCTTGCCTCAGGTCAACCCTTGGGATGGGTGAGGTTGATCCAGGGCTCGCCGAAGCCCTCCAGCACCCCCTCCGGCGCGGCGGGCAGCAGCGCCGCGAAGATGCCGCGCTGGCTACCGAGCGTCGGGTGATTTCGGTAGAGAATCCGGCTGAATCCCAGGGTGTGGAGCAGGTGCAGCACCGCCGGCGGATTGGGCGCCCAGCCCGGCACCATCGCGCCTGATGGACCGCCGAAGGGCATGGGCAGGGTCTGCGCCATCATCACCGGCCGGCCGTCATCCTGTGCGTCCTGCAGCGTCTCGATCAGGAGCAGGCGGGTCGTGACGGCGCGCAGGCCGCGAAGGGCCGCGATCGGGTTGAAAAGCTGCTCGAAGAAGGCCGTGGCCACGACGACGTCGAACTTGCCGAACTCGGCCGTGAGCGCGCGTGGGTCGAGCGCCATCGTCTCGATTCCAAGGCCCATCTCGCGTGCGGCGAGTTCCGTCGCGGCCTGGGCATCGGCGCCGGGGAGGGTCCAGGCTAGGTGGTCGGTGGCAAGGACGCGGGTCGCGCCGCGGCGGAGAGCGGCGAAGCTGAGATACCCGTTCGCTGCGCCCACTTCGAGGACATGCGCGCCGGAAAGGTTCAGCGGGCCGAAGATCGCCTCCTCCTCAGCCAGGAGATGCGCCTCGCCGACGACGCCAGGCGTCACGAGATTGGGCCGCAGGCGCAGGCTTTGCAGCCAGCGATGCGCGGCGACTGCCTTGGGCAGTGCGTCCTGGGCGCGCGTCATGCCGCGACCACGAGCGAATCCAGAACGCCGGGAGCTTCGAGGTCGCGCCATTCCACGCCGAAGCCTGCTGCGATGGCAGGATCGGCTTCAGGCGTGAAGGCGGCGTAGAGACCGCGATACATCACCTCACCCGGATATTCCCGGTACATGACCCGGGCGAAGCCGATCTGCTTCAGCAGGCTCAGCATCAGCGGGGGGTTGGGCCCCCACCAGTTCGTCGCATCGCCGCCCAGCGTGGTGCCCGGGTAGAACACCATGCCAGGCCGCGTCTTTTCCAGCGCGTCCTGGTGCGTCTCGATCATCAGCACCTGTCCCGTGACCGAGCGCAGGCGCTGGATCACGTCGATCGGGTCGAAGAGGTGATAGAAGACGCCCAGGAAGAGCACCACGTCGAACAATCCAAGGTCGCCGGTGATCTCGGTGGGGTCGATCAACTGGGTGTCGATCTCAAGGCCCAGCTCCGCGCGGGCCAGTTCGAAGCTCTCCTGCCCTTTGAAATGCGGATGGGTCCAGGTGTAGCTGTCCGTCGCCAGCACGCGGGCCGCGCCGCGGCGCTTGGCGGCAAAGCTGAAGTGCCCGTTCCAGGCGCCGATATCGAGAACCGTGCGCCCGTGCAGGTCCAGGCAGCCCAGCAGGGCCTGCTCCTCATGGGCCAGGATCAGCTCGGTCTTGGGGCCGAAGGTGGTGAGGCCGGGCCGCAGCGCGATGGAGTGGAACCAGTGGATCTGCTGCATCCGGGCCAGCAACTCGTCGTAGCTAAGGGATGTCTTCGGCTGGTCCATGATCATTCCATAGCAGAGGATTCAAAGCCTCGCCATTCGGCCATGAAAGGCAATTACATGCCTCTGATCGCATTTATGACGCACTGCAGCACGGGTTGACCCCTCCCCGTGCCACTGCCAAACAATCCACGCCCGCGCGATGCGAGCTAGCCTGACCGGGGTGTCCGGTCGCCCACCGGACGATTCATTCACGAATCATTCCACCAGCGACAAGAGGCCGAACCAAGCCATGCGCGATAAGGGCGAGTACCTTTTCACTTCGGAGAGCGTCTCCGAAGGCCACCCCGACAAGGTTGCGGATCGCATCAGCGACACCGTGCTGGACACATTCCTCGAACAAGACCCGTATGCCCGCGTGGCCTGCGAAACGCTGGTCACGACCAACCGCATCATCATCGCCGGTGAGACGCGTGGCCCGGGCACCATCACGCCCGAGCTGCTGATCCACCGGGCCCGCCTCGCGGTGCATGACATCGGCTACGAGCAGGAAGGCTTCCATTGGGCCAAGGCCCATGTCGAATGCCATCTGCACGCCCAGTCCGCGCATATCGCGCAGGGCGTGGACGCCGCCGGCAACAAGGACGAAGGCGCCGGCGACCAGGGCATCATGTTCGGTTACGCCTGCACCGAAACGCCCGACCTCATGCCCGCGCCGCTCTACTACGCGCACCTGATCCTGCGCCGCATCAGCGAGATGCGCCGGGTCGGCGACGTGGCCGTGAAGGGCCTGCTGCCCGACGCGAAGAGCCAGGTCACGCTGCGCTACGTCGACGGCAAGCCCGTCGGTGCCACCTCCGTGGTGGTCAGCACGCAGCACGAAGAAGGCATGGATTCGGCGCAGATCAAGGCGATGGTGAAGCCCATCATCGAATCGAGCCTGCCCGCCGGCTGGATGTGTTCGGACAGCGAGCTCTACGTGAACCCGACCGGCACCTTCGTGATCGGCGGACCCGATGGCGATTGCGGCCTCACGGGCCGCAAGATCATCGTGGACACGTACGGCGGCGCGGCTCCGCATGGCGGCGGCGCGTTCTCGGGCAAGGATCCGACGAAGGTCGACCGCTCTGCCGCTTACGCCGCGCGCTATGTGGCGAAGAACGTCGTGGCCGCCGGGCTGGCCGACAAGTGCACCATCCAGGTCAGCTACGCGATCGGCGTGGCGAAGCCGCTCTCGGTGTATTTCGACCTGGCCGGCACGGGCAAGGATGTGGACGAGGACAAGCTGGCCAAGGTGGTTCAGGAACTGATGAACCTCTCGCCCCGCGGCATCCGCGAGCATCTGCACCTCAACCGCGCGATCTATGTGCCGACCTCCAGCTACGGCCATTTCGGCCGCACGCCGGATGAGGAGAAGGGCACCTTCACCTGGGAAAAGACCGACCTGGTCGCCGAGCTGAAGCGCGCCTTCAACCGCTAAGGCTTTTCTGACGACGAACTTGGGGCGGCGCCGGTATCGGTGCCGCCCTTTTTCGTTCATGGGTGCCGCATGTCCGAAGATACTCACGCGGATTGGCCCGAGGGCGTTCCGCATCGCCTCTACGGCCGCCGCCGCGGCCACAAGCTGCGCCCCCGCCAGGAGCGCCTGCTGGCCGACGCCGTGCCGCGCCTGCGCTTCACCGATACCGGCTTCGCGGCCGATGCCACCGGGCTCTGGCTCGAGGTCGGCTTCGGCGGGGGCGAGCACACGCTGGCCCTGCTGCGCGAACACCCGGACACAGCCATCATTGCCAGCGAGGTCTATGAGCACGGGCTCTGCTCGCTGCTGACCGAGATCGTGCCGGACGGCGAGGAAACGACGTTTCCGCTTCCGCCACGCCTGCGCCTCTGGCCGGCCGATGCCCGCGAATTGCTGCTGGCGCTGCCGGAGGGGAGCCTCGACCGGCTCTTCCTCATGTTCCCCGATCCATGGCCGAAGTCGCGCCATGCCAAGCGCCGCTTCGTGCATCCGGAGATGCTGCCGATCTTAGCCCGTGCGCTGAAGCCGGGGACCGAGTGGCGCATCGCCTCGGACGATCCGACCTATCAGCATTGGGTCGAGGAGACGCTACGCCCCAGCGCCCTCTTCAGCGGCGCGGCGCCGGCGGAGGAGCGGCCGGAGGGCTGGCCCCCGACGCGCTATGAGGCCAAGGCCATCGCGGCCGGGCGGAAGCCGTTCTATTGGGTTTGGAAGCGCGCCGGCTAGTGCGCCTTCGCGGCTTCCTTCGGGCCGAAGCCGAGCTTGGCCTTCAGCCACTCGCGGGTGGACTGGAACACCACATAGAGCATCGGGATCATGAAGATGCCGAAGACCGAAGCTGCCAGCATGCCGCCGAACACCGGCAGGCCCACCGCCTGGCGCGATAGAGCGGCAGCACCGGTCGCCGTGATCAGCGGCACCAGGCCGAGGATGAAGGCGAAGCTGGTCATCATCACCGCGCGAAACCGCATGCGCGAACCAAGCACCGCCGCCTCGCGGATGGAGTGCCCGTAGAGCTCGCGCTGCTCCTTCGCGAACTCGATGATCAGGATGCCGTTCTTTGCCGCGAGCGCGATCAGCACCACCAGCCCGATCTGCGCATAGACGTTCAGCGGCAGCCCCGCGATGAACAGCGCCGCGAAGGAGCCGAGCCCGCCCACCGCGACGGACATCAGCACCGGCACCGGGATGGTCCAGCTCTCATAGAGCGCCACGAGGAAGAGGTAGGCGAAGAGCAGCGCGAGCGCGATCAGCACGCCAGTCTGGCCCGAGGCCTGCTTCTCCTGGAAGGCGGTACCGGTCCAGTCGTAGCTGTAGCCCGAGGGCAGCACCCGGTCGGAGATCTCCTCCATCGCCGCCAGCGCCGCGCCCGAGGAAATGCCCGGCCGGCCCTGGCCGTTCAGCGTCAGGCTGCGCGTGTTGTTGTAGCGCTGGATGGTCTGCGGGCCGAGCACCACGCGGACATCCGCAAAGGCGCGCAGCGGCACCATCAACCCGCGCGAATTGCGGACCTGGAGGCGCCAGATATCCGGCATGTCGTCGCGATCCTCGGCGACGGCCTGGATGTTCACCTGCCAGGTCCGGCCGAAGAGGTTGAAGTCGTTCACGTAATAGCCGCCGAGCGAGGCCTGCAGCGTCGTGAAGATGTCGCTGATCCGCACGCCCAACGCCTGCGCCTTGTCGCGGTCCACATCGAGGTACAGCGAGGGCGTGGTCGGCGAGAAGGTGGAGAATACGCCGACCAGGCGCGGATCCGCATTGGCCGCCGCCATCATGCCGAGCATGACGCCGCCGAGTTCGACCGGGTCGCGGCCCTCGAAGTCCTGGAGCTGGTATTCGAAGCCGCCGCCGGTGCCGAGACCGATGATGGGCGGAATGTTGAAGGCGAAGACATTCGCGACCCGGATGCCCTGCGCCTGCCCGAAGACGCGGCCGATGCCGGCGAAGACGCTGTCGCCCACTGCCGTACGGTCTGCGAAAGGCTTCATGCGGGCCACGATGAAGGCCGAATTGGACTGCGCGCCGCCGTCGATCAGCGAGAAGCCGACGATGGAGAGGATGTTCTCGAGCGCGGTGTTCTGGCGCAGCATCTGCTCGACCAGGATGGTCGCGTCGCGGGTCCGCGTGACCGACGAACCCTGCGGCAGCTGGAGCTGCACGAAGAAGGCGCCCTGGTCCTCGGAAGGGAGGAAGCCCGAAGGCGTCCTGGCACCCAGCGTGTAGATGCCGAAGCCGATGAGGGCGGTCAGCACCAGCGAAAGGAACGCGACGCGCACGAGGCGCACCACGATCCAGGCATAGCCGTCGCGCACCTTGTCGATGGCGCGGAGCACATACTTGATCGGGCCGCGCTTCTCGCCCTCATGTCGCAGGAACAGCGCGCAAAGGGCCGGCGAGAGCGTCAGGGCGTTCATGGCCGAGATCAGCATGGCCACGCTGATCGTCACCGCGAACTGCTTGAACAACTGTCCCGCCACGCCAGAAATCAGGCCGATCGGCACGAAGACCGAGAGCAGCACCAGGGTAATTGCGATGATGGGCCCGGTGATCTCGCCCATGGCCTTGTTGGTGGCCTCGGCGGGAGTGAGCTCGTGATGCTCCTCCAGCACGCGTTCGACGTTCTCGACCAAGACGATGGCGTCGTCGACGACAATGCCGATGGCGAGCTCCAGGGCGAGCAGCGAGATGGTATTGGCCGAATAGCCGATGGCGAAGAGCACGGCGAAGGTGCCGATGAGGCTGACCGGCACCGCGACCACCGGGATGATGGTGGCCCGGAAGGAGCCGAGGAAGAGGTAGACGACGATCACGACGAGCAGAAAGGCCTCGATCAGCGTCTTGATCACCTCATGCATGGTGTCGAGCACGAAGGTGGAGGTGTCGTAGACGATCGTCTTGGACATCCCCTGCGGGAAGCGGGTTGCCAGCCGGTCCATGGTGGCCGTCACCAGCGCCGCCACCTGCACGGCATTGGCGCCGGGCGAGAGGTACACACCCATGGTCACGGTGGGCTTGCCGTTCAGCCGGCTCTCGGTATCGAGGCTGGCGGCGCCGAGTTCCACGCGCGCCACGTCCCGCACGCGCAGCACCGAGCCGTCGGAATTTGCCCGGATGACGATCTCGCCGAACTGCTCGGGGGAGACCAGGCGGCCCTGGGTCTGGATGTTGAACTGGAATTGCTGGTCGTCCGAGACGGGACGGGCGCCGATGCGTCCTGCCGCCGCCTGGATGTTCTGCGCCTGGATCGCGGTGATGATCTCGGTGGGCGAGACGTTGAGATTGTTGAGCCGGTCGACCTCGAACCAGACGCGCATGGAGTAATCCATGGCGCCGAACATCTGCACGTCGCCCACGCCGGGCAGGCGGCGCAGCACGTCGAGCATGTTGATGGTGACGTAGTTCGACAGGAATACAGGATCCTGCTCACCCGAATCGGAGGTGACGGCGAGGAACTGGAGCACCGCCGAGGATTGCTTGCGCACCGTCACGCCGCTGCGCTGCACTTCAAGCGGCAACCGCGCCAGGATGCCCTGCACGCGGTTGTTGACGTTCACCGTGTTGATGTCGGGGTTCGTGCCCAGGGCGAAGGTGACGGCGAGGGAGTAGGTGCCGTCATTGGCGCTGTTGGAACGCATATAAAGCATGCGGTCGGCGCCGTTGACCGCGCTTTCCAGCGGCTGCGCCACAGTTTGCTCGACCACGGCAGCCGAGGCTCCCGGGTAGCGCCCGGTGACCTGCACCACCGGCGGCACGATGTCGGGGAACTGCGCGACGGGAATGTTGAGCATGGCGAGCCCGCCCGCCAGGGTCATCACGATCGAGATGACAATGGCGAAGCGCGGCCGCGCGACGAAGATCGCGGAAAACATGCGGGGTTAGCCCGCCCGGCCGGCGGGGGTGGTCGTGGGCCTCGGCGGGGCGCCGGCGGGGGCTGCGTTCACGGGCTGGCCGGCGCGCACGCGCTGGATGCCCTCGGTGATCACGCGGTCGCCGGCTTGGACGCCCTCCTCGATCACTGCGGTCTCGGGTGTGCTGCGGCCCATGCGAATGTTGCGGCGCTGGGCCTTGCCTTCTGCGTCCACGATGAAGACGAAGAAGCCCTGCTGGTCCTGTGCGACGGCCGCGCGCGGGATCACCACGGCCTCGACGGGCGTGGCGCCTTCCAGCAGCACGGTCACGAACTGCCCGTCGGTGAGCGGACGCGCCCCAGGGGAGCCGGGCGCGACGCCTTCACGCACCGGATTGGCGATGGTGGCGCGGATCAGCAGCGAGTCCGTGTCCGGGCTGATCTGGGTGTCGATGAAGTCGATCCGGCCGGGCTGCGGATAGACCGAGCCGTCGACCTGGCGGATGCGGACGACCACGGCCGCCGTGCCGCCACGGCTCTGGTAGCGGTTCCGCAGCTCGAGCGCGGTGCGCTGCGGAATGGTGAAGGCGATGCGCATCGGGTCCTGGGTCACGATGGTGGCCAGCGGTTCGCTCGCAGGCGAGACGACATTGCCCGGCGTGTAGGTGTTGCGCCCGATAGCGCCCGAGAGCGGCGCGGCGATATCGGTATAGGCAAGGCTGATCTCGGCGATTCGAACCGCGGCCTGGGCGCTGATCAGCGTGGCGGCCGAGGTACGTTCCTGCGCGACGGCGTTGTCCAGCGCCACCTGGGTTCCGGCGCCGGTGGTGCGCAGTTCTCGCGCCCGGGTCAGGCTGGTGCGGGCATTGGCGAGCTGCGCCTCGGCCGAGGCGACGTTGCCGCGGGCCTGATCGAGCTGCGCCTGATAAGGCGCGCGCTCGATGCGAAAGAGCGGCTTGCCCTCCTCGACCTCGCTGCCCTCCTGGAACAGCCGCTGCTCCAGGAAGCCTGTGATGCGGGCACGCAGCTCGACGCGGCCAATGGATTCGACGCGGCCAATGAACTCGGTGCTTTCGGTAACGGGTTGCCGGGTGGCTTCGATGACGCCGACGGCGGGCGGGCCGCCGCCCATCTGCGCCTGGGCGGAGAAAGCAAGGCAGGCCATGCCAAGAACCAGGGGCGCAACCGAAAACCGCATGGATATCCAACCTCAAGCTAGAGCCGCATCTATGCGCACCGCATGCCTGATGCAAGGTCAACACATAACTGCGGGAGGCGCGCCCGTGCGGCGGGAGCTTACAGAACGCGGCTGCGCCGGCTTCGTCACCAATATGTAAACGTAAGGCGAGGCGTGGCTGACCCTCCTGCGCTACCCGATGGCCGAGGTGGGGATGGCTGCTTGGGTGGCGCTGTCATGCTGCGGAGGCGCTCATTACCCGCAAGCGAGCGATATTCCGCACATAGGGATGATTCCCATGTCGAGCGTTTTCCCTTGCTGAAGTAGGATTGCAGCTATGGGAATCATGCTGGCTTTCGCGCCGTTCATCGTCTTCGCCATTGTCGACCGGCTTGTCGGCTCCACCGAGGGGCTGGTCGCAGGTGCAGTCGTCTCGGCCGCGCTGCTCCTGCGCGACTGGCTGACCCCCGGCCGGTCGCCCAAGGTGCTGGAAATCGGCACGGTGCTGCTCTTCGGTGGGCTGGCGCTCTACGCCCTCCTCGGCGGGGCGAACTGGTCCATCGTCGGCGTGCGGCTGCGGGTGGATGCGGGGCTGCTGGCGATCGTCCTGCTCTCGATGGCGATCGGCCGGCCCTTCACGATGCAATACGCCCGCGAGGAGGTGGCGCCGGAATTCTGGGACAGCCCGGAGTTCCGCCGCACCAACTACGTCATCACCGGGATTTGGGCGCTGGCCTTCGCCGTGTTGGTCGCGGCCGACCTCGTCCTGCTCTACATGCCTGAAATCCCGCCGAGGGCGAGCATCATCGCAACGATCCTGGCGCTGGTGGGCGCCGTCAAATTCACCGGCTGGTACCCTGGGCGCACCAGGGCGGCGGCTTGATGGCGGGGACCATCAAGGCGGTGATCGTCTTCGTTCTGTCCAACTATGCGCTGAGCTTCTTCGTGATCGGGCTGGTCGTCTCGGCCGTTGCGATCGCCCGGGCGCGCAAGCCGGTGGGGACGGCCCTGGTCGTGGAGAAGCTGCTCGCCTGGCACGTCTTTTTCGCCGTCGGCGTGGCGTATTTCTACAACTTCGTCATGCATGTCTTCTTCGGCGGCATGTCGGCCGCCTTCATCGGCTGGGCCGACAGCCCCTTCCAGGTCGAGGTCGGCACGGCGAGCCTGGGCTTCGCGGCCGTAGGGTTCCTGGCGGCGTTCCGGAGCTTCGACCTGCGGCTGGCGGCGATCCTTGGGCCGTCCATCTTCAGCCTGGGCGCGGCGGCCGGGCACATCGACCAGATGGTGACCGCGCACAACTTCGCGCCGGGCAATGCGGGCGTGATCTTCTACACCGACATCCTCATCCCGATCTTCGGCCTCGCCTTGCTGTGGTGCCAGCGGCCCCGCGCATGAGCTGGCACTCCCAGGCCGGCGAGCCGCCCATCCTGATCCCGGCGATCGGGCTGGAGCTGCGCGTGCGCCTGCCGCCGGAGGCCACCGGCGGCGCGGTGACGGTCATCGACACGGTCAACGCGCCCGGCTTCGGTCCGCCGCTGCACCGGCATGCCGAGACCGAGCTGTTCCGCGTGCTGGAGGGCCGGTACCTCTTCGAAGTGGACGGTCAGCGTTTCTTCGCTGAGCCCGGCGATGTGGTCAGCGTCCCCGGCGGTGCCGCCCATGCCTTCATCAACGCGACTGAGGCGCCGGCGCGCCAGAGCGTCACCATCCTGCCCGGGCTGGACGCGGCGGCCTTCTTTACCGGCCTCGGCGCGGTGATGCGGGACGGCGTGCCGGACCGGGAGGCATTGAACGCCTTCGGGAAACGTTGGGGCGTCGAGTTCCTGGGGCCGCCCCTGCGCCTCTGAGCCAGGAAGAAAGACTCCTCCCCCCTTTCCCTTTGGGCCATCATCGTCAGATGATGGGCAGAGCGAGTTAGGGAGAAGACCATGGCGAAGTTCGGCTTGAGCCAATCGGTACGGCGCGTCGAGGATCCCCGGCTGCTTGTCGGCCGCGGACGCTACACGGATGACATCGCGCTGGACGGTCAGGCGCACGGTTACGTGCTGCGCAGCCCGCACGCGCATGCGACCATCCTGTCCATCGACACGGCCGACGCGAAGACCATGCCGGGCGTTCTCGCTGTTTATATCGGGCAGGACCTCGCCGCGATGGGCCTCGGCGAGGTGCCCTGCGCCATTCCGATGAAGAACATCAACGGCACCGATCGCGCGAACACGCCGCACTGGCTCCTGACCAGCGATGTCGCGCGCCATGTCGGCGACCCCGTTGCCTTCATCGTCGCCGAGACGCTGGAGCAGGCGCGCGACGCCAGCGAGGCGATCCTGGTGGACTACGACGTGCTGCCCTCCGCTACCGACCTCGCCACCGCGGGCGAGCCGGGCCAGCCTCAGATCTGGCCCGAGGCCGCCAACAACACGATCTTCGACTGGCAAACCGGCGACGTGGCGAAGGTGGAAAGCCTCATCGCCGGCGCCGCACATGTGACGCGGCTCACCGTGGTGAACAACCGCGTCGTCGCGAACTCGATGGAAGGCCGCGCCTGTGCCGCCCAGTACGACCCGGCCACCGGCAAATACACGGTCTATGCCGGCACCCAGGGCTCCTGGCTGATCAAGAACCTTCTGGCGTCATCCGTGCTGAAGATCAGTCCCGACCTGATCCGCGTCGTGACGCCGGATGTCGGCGGCGGCTTCGGCATGAAGATCTTCCTCTACGCCGAATACGCGCTCTGCGCCGTCGCCGCGCGCGAGCTCGGCCGTCCCGTGAAATGGACATCCGACCGCAGCGAGGGCTTCCAGTCCGACACGCATGGCCGCGACAACATCACGCTCGGCGAGCTCGCGGTGGATGCGGACGGCAAGTTCCTGGCGATGCGCACCCGCAACGTCGCGAATATGGGCGCCTACCTCTCCAACTTCGCGCCCTTCATCCCGACCGGCGCGGGCACCAAGGTGCTGGCGAGCGTCTACGATTTCCAGGCCATCCATGCGCGGGTGATCGGCATGGCGACCAACACCGTCTCGGTCGATGCCTATCGCGGCGCCGGCCGGCCGGAGAGCAACTACCTCGTCGAGCGGCTGATCGACCAGGCCGCGCGCGACCTCGGGATCGACCGGATCGAGCTGCGCCGCCGCAACATGGTGAGCCAGTCGGCCATGCCCTACACCTCCGCTATGAAGCAGCGCTACGACAGCGGCGATTTCGTGCTGGTGATGGATGCGGCGCTGGCGAAGATCGACTGGGCCGGCTTCCCCGCACGCAAGGCCGAAGCGGCGACGCGCGGCAAGAAGCGCGGCATCGGCCTGGCCTATTACCTCGAGGCGACCGGCGGCGCGGCGACGGAGAACGCCTCGGTGAAGTTCGCCGAGGATGGGCTTGTCGACGTCTATGTCGGCACGCAAAGCACGGGGCAGGGGCACGAGACGGCCTATGCCATGCTGACCTCGCACGAGCTCGGAATCCCCATGGACAAGATCCGCGTGCGCCAGGGCGACAGCGAAACGCTGCCCTCGGGCGGCGGCACGGGCGGCGCGCGCAGCCTCTATTCCGAGGGGCAGGCCATCCTCGTCACCACGGCTTCGGTGATCGAGAAGGGCAAGCAGGCGGCGGCGGAGATGCTGGAAACGGCGGTCATCGATATCGAGTTCACCAAGGGCCGCTTCGACGTGGTCGGCACCGATCGCGGCGTGGATATCCTCACTTTGGCGGCGCATCAGCGGAAACGCATCGCGGCCGGCGAGGATGCGATCCTGCTGGACGCGCTGGAGATCGCCAATATCGACTCGCACACCTTCCCCAACGGCTGCCATGTGGCCGAGGTGGAGGTGGATCCGGATACCGGGCACATCGCCATTCCGCG
>JAQGHY010000185.1 GCA_028291455.1 Rubritepida sp.
CCCAGCCGCTGCGTGAGCGCGACGATCTCCGCCCGCGCCTCGCCGCGCATGCGTGCATCGAGGTTCGAAAGCGGCTCGTCCATCAGGAAGGCGGCGGGGCGGCGCACCATGGCGCGGCCGAGCGCCACGCGCTGGCGCTGCCCGCCGGAGAGCTGCGCGGGCTTGCGCGCCAGCAGCGGCAGCAGGCCAAGCGGCTTGGCGACACCCTCGACCTCGTCCTTGATGGCGCGGCGGGCGGCGGCGGATCCCGGCATCAGCCGGCCCAGCAGCGGCACGCGCTGGAGCGCCGAAAGGCGGCGCATCTCCAGCGGCAGGCCGATATTCTGCGCGACGGTCATGTAGGGGTAGAGCGCGTAGCTCTGGAACACCATGGCGAGGTTGCGGCGCTTGGGCGGCAGCGCGTCCATGCGCTTGCCGTCGACCCAGACCTCACCCGCATCGGCACTTTCGAGGCCGGCGAGGATGCGCAGCAGCGTCGATTTGCCGCAGCCTGACGCGCCCAGGATGGCAAGAAATTCGCCCTGCTTGGCTTCAAGCGTTACGCCGCGCAGCACGTCCGTCGCGCCAAACTTCTTGTGGATACCGCGAAGGGCCACACCTGACATTTGCTCATCAACTCCGACCTGGCGGCCGGTGGGTACGAGCGATTCATGTCAGGGATGCCGCACATCTGTGAAGCTCCGGGGACAGTGGGACGGTAGCCGGCACGCGTGGTCGCGCATGCATCACCCGATGTGGAATTCGTCTATGTAATGTCGGGATGTGCCCAGGTGCCGTTCTGAAGAACCGGTCCGTTGGCGCAGCTGGTGCGATCAGGCCTTGCGTGTCCGTTCGTCACTGCCGCCCCTCTGCCATTCTGCAAAGCACGAACAGCATAGGCGCCTCTATCTGCAGTAAAAATCTCCGGAATGAAGAACATAACATATATCAACTTTCCACAAATAAGACTCACAAATGTTATTCGGCAACAAGAAGGTTGGAGATCAATAATTATGATTTAGAAAAATCTATTTCTAAGTCGGAACCTACGGTTCGCTGCCGGGTTGGAGAGGGGAGCACACACAGTCATCGCCGCCCCATCGGAGATTCGCCATGAGCGAGAGATCGGAATCCTCAGCAACCCCTCGAGACTCGATCGAGAACGTCAGAAGACAGACCGGCGCCATGGCTGGCCAAGTTCAGGCCCAGGCTTCGGACGCGTTGAACACCGCAAAAGAGAGCGCGGCAAAGGTGGCGGAGGAAGCCAAGGCACAAGGAGCCGAGCTGCTTGGCCACGCCCAGGAACGGGCGGAGGATTTGGTGGAGGATGGTAAGGCGGCAGGGGCCGAGCAGGCTTCCGGCTTCGCCAAGGCCATTCATCACGCGGCCGACGAGTTGGAAGGCACCTCGCCGGATATCGCCCGGCACGTGCGCGCGGCGGCGGAGTCCCTGAACGGCATTTCTCACGCCTTGCGCGAGCGGAGCGCGGGCCAGCTCCTGGAAGACGTGACGGATTTCGGGCGCCGCCAACCCGGGCTCTTCTTCGGCGCCGCCGCCATCGCCGGCTTCGCCCTGGTCCGCTTTGCGAAGAGCACCGCCGGCGGCAAGCACGCGCCATCTTCCCGGCCGAGCGCCCGTACCGCCCCAGGCTGGACCCGGAATGGCCCGGACGAAACCCCGCGACCCGTGACGATGGCCGGCGCGACCCTCGGCGGTGCCGCGGCGCACCGCCAGGGCGACGCCGAGCCGGGCGCGATGCCGACGCCGCGCTTCGCGACACCACCGGTCACGACGCCACCTCTCACGACGCCGAATCTGGCAACCCCAAATCTGGCAACCCCAAATCTGGCAACAGGGGCAGGCCAGGTCGGCACGGTCCCCAATGAGAAGTCGGAGTCGCCGCTATGAGCCAGGACTCTCAGCGCTCCGTCCCTGATCTGTTGAGCGACCTGGTCACCCAGGCGACGACGCTCATGCGCCAGGAGGTCCAGCTCGCCCGCGCCGAGATCGGCGAAAAGGTCTCCTCCGTCGGCGCCGCGATCGGGGCCATGGCCGTTGGCGGCATCCTGCTGCTGGCGGCGTTGATCATCCTGCTGCAGGCCGCCGTCGCCGCGCTCGTCGAATATGGCGGCCTGCGCGCTACCATCGCCGCGCTCATCGTGGGCGTGGTCGTGGCTGTGGTGGGCTACATCGCGCTGCATGGCGCGATGACCAAGTTGAAAACCGCCAGCCTCACGCCGCATCGGACCGCCGCGCAGTTCTCGCGCGATGCCGAGGTCATCAAGGAACAGATCCCATGAGCAGCACCACCATTGACCCAGGCAACAGGTCCCCGGCCGACATCGAGGGCGATGTCGAGCGCAGCCGGGCCAACGTCTCCGGCACGCTCGATGCGCTGCGGGAGAAGCTGGCGCCAAGCCAGATCGTCGACGAGGTCCTCGATCGCGTAACGGACTACGCGCGTGGCAGCGGCGGTGCGGAATTCGCGCGCAATCTCGGCAGCGCGGTGCGCGACAATCCGCTGCCGCTCCTGCTGATCGGAGCGGGTATCGGATGGCTGATGATGTCTGGAGGCAGTTCCGGCAGCCATGTGTTGGAGCGCGATCCGCCCCGCCTGCCGCCTCCGCGCCGCCTGCCCCATGAGACGGGTGAGCAGTCGTCGATGGTGAGCGATACCCTGGATCGGGTCGGCAAGGCGGCCAGCGTGGCCGGCGACACGGCGTCGCGCGCCGGCTCCTATGTCAGCGGGACCGTGTCGCGCGTGGCCGAAGCCGGATCGAACCTCGCCAGCGGCGCTATGGAGGGCGGGGCGCTTGCTGCGACGTCCTTGCGCGATGGCGTCGGCACCGCCGCGGAGCAGGTGACCTCCGCCGTGAAGGGCGGCTGGTCCTCGGCGTCCGGGCTTTTGGAGGCGCAGCCCGTGCTGCTCGGACTGCTCGGCGCCGCGGTCGGCGCCGCGTTGGGCGCCATGCTGCCGCGCACGAAGGCAGAGGACGAGCTGCTGGGCGAGGCCGCCGACACAGCGACCAAACGTGTGAGCCAGTTTGGCCGCGACGCAGCCGAGCAGGTGCGCGCGATGGCGGGTGAGCATCTGCAGGGCGCGACGGACGCCGTTGCGGAGGGCTATGCCAAGGTGAAGGAGCGGTTGGACGAAGGCAGCCTCTCGGGTGCGGGCGAAGCTCTCGGCGACGCCTTGAGCACGACTGCAAAGGCCGCGGGGGACGCCGCCACGGGTCTCGTGGGCGAGGTGAAAGGCCGGTTGGCGAAGGATGAGACGCCGGCAGGCGAAGAGCGGAGAGGCTGACGCGCTGGCGTGTCCCGGGCGTCAGGCGTCGGCAGAAGCGGCTAGTCCGCTCTCCGTTGGATTGAGTGCAACAGGTTAGATGAGGCGAAGGGGGCGCGTGTTTCGCGCGCCCTTTTTCGTCGTTTGAGGACCTCGTGCGTCACCCGCCGTGAGACAACGCGGCGTCGCCGATGCGGCAATAGGGGCAAGCCATAGTCACACGCCACGCACATCGGAGCATGTTCACCACGACCATTGACCGTTGATCGATAGCGAACAGGGTCCCTAGGCCTGCTTACGCAGCGAACGGACCAACCGTGAAGCTGCCTCGGAGAAGCCGGTGGCCCGAAGAAAGCGTACAGGGATCGCGCATCCGATGCGGTCAGCTATTACGACCGCACCCAACGTGCCCAGCGGCGGTTTATCACTTCCCGATTGTCCCCCCACCACTCCTCGTTGAGGAGCACACCCTTTCCCGCTAATCCGGGACCACCCGCAACATCATTGCCGTAGCCGGCTGGGAGATGCTCATAGGCCTTCTGGTTCGCCGGGCCGCTCCGACTGGACTGCACAAGGTTTGCCTGGATGTCCGGACGAAGAGCGAATTCAACGTAGCGCTGCGCGTTCTCCATATTGGCTGCATTGCGAAAAATGCCCAGCGCCTGGGTCATAATGATGTGTCCCTCCCAGCTCGACGCCAGTGGCGCGCCGCCGGCGATGGCTGGAATGATGCGAGTGCTCCAAACAGCGCTTGCGGCAACTTCACGGTCAGCCAACATCTGGACCGACAGAGCGCCCGTATCCCAGAATTTCGATATGCTCCGCTTGATGCGGGACAATGATGCAAATGCACGGTCCAGATCGATCGGGTATATCTGGTCTAGCGGCACGCCGTCGGCCATCAGCGCGATTTCGAGCGGGGCTAAGCCAGTTGCCATGTCCGGCAGCGAGCGCGGCCCGGGAAATTTCGACACGTCCCAGAACTCCTGCCAGGTACGTGGCGGCCCTTCGGCGCCGGACATGGTCGTGTTTACGCCGAGGACGGTGCCGTAGAGACTAAAGCCGATGTAGTGCGACGTGCGGTATGCCTCCGGGATGTCCTTCGGGTCAGTGCGTCGCCAATCCCCGAACCCGATAGAAGCAAGGCCTCCCTGACGCTGCAGCGTGAGCAGCGTGGCCGTGCCGATATCAATGACGTCGAGCTCGTGATTGTTTGATCGAAACATCGCAAAGACGCGGGCTCCGGTCGCCGCAACCGGAGTGACACGAATTCCAGTTTCTGCTTCGAAGGGCTGCCAAACGTGACGCCGCGTGCTTTCTTCCGGTGCGCCCCCTGGCGAACGAACGATGAGCTGCCCACCGGCTGCCCCGGACCGACGCGCAATCAACGCGGGAGTGGCGAGACCTGCCACGAGTGCCGACCGACGAGAAAAGCCGTAGGCTGGGGCCTTCAGAATCGTGGTCATGTTTGCCTCCATGAATTTAGGTTGGGGTAGGGTGCAAAGGCAGGCTGACGGGGCCGTCCTCCAGTGTCATGCACGCCGCTAGACGAGTTCGGCCTTGCGGTTGAGCTGGCGTGCCGGTCGCGGCAAACCCATGTTCTCGCGCAGCGTCCTGCCGGTGTATTCGGTTCGGAAGACCCCGCGACGCTGCAGTTCCGGCACAACGAGATCCACGAACATATCCAGGCACCGAGGCATGACGGGTGTTCCGATGTTGAAGCCGTCGCACGCGCCGCTCCGGTACCAATCCTCGAGTTCATCGGCGACCTTGCTTGGAGTTCCGATCACGCAGAATGAACCCTGCGTGGGAGCGAAGCGCATGTAAGCTTCGCGTATCGTCATGTTCTCCCGCCGGAGAGTCTGGCCCGCCATGATGCGATAGGAGGAGGTGCCAATCCCGCGCTCCAGGGAAACTTCCGGCATCGGATCGTTGATCGAGTATCCGGAAAAATCCATTTTGAAGAAGCTGGAAAGGAACGCGAGCCCCAAGGCTGGGCTGATTAGCTCCTGCAGCTCTTCGAAGAGGGCCTTCGCTTCACTTTCGGTGCGCCCGAGAAAGATCGTTACGCCCGGTATGATACGTAACTGGTTGGGTTCGCGTCCATATTTCGCCATGCGTCCCTTAACGTCGGCGTAGAACGCTTGCGCGGCGGTCTTTTCGGATGCGACTGCGAACATCGTGTCGGCCACTTCAGCGGCCAATTCGAGACCCTCTTCCGACTGACCTGCAGTGCACAGGATCGGGTGTCCCTGCGGTGGTCGCGTGATGTTGAGGGGGCCGCGGACACCGAAGTCTTTGCCGGAGTGATCGAGCCGCTGGACCTTAGTTGGATCGAGGTACCGGCCGCTTGCCTTGTCCTCGATGAAGGCATCTTCCGCCCAGCTGTCCCAAAGCCCCCTGCAGATGTCGATGACTTCACGGCAGCGCTCGTAGCGCTCGCTACGCGGCACGTGGACCGTACGACTGAAATTCTCCGCATCACCCTCATAACCACTGGTGACCACATTCCATACGGCGCGGCCGCCGCTGAGATGATCGAGCGACGCGAAGCGCCTCGCCAGCAGATAAGGCTCCTCATAGGTCGTCGTCGCCGTCGCGAAGAGGCCGATGTGTTGGGTGTGCTGCGAGAGGGCAGCAAGGAGTGTGAGCGGCTCGAAGGCAGTCGGCCTGCTGGAACGGCTCACCGCCGCGAATAGGTCGGGATGATCCATGTGTCGGACCGCGTTGCCGTCCGCCAGAAACAACATATCGAACTTGCCGCGCTCGGCGGTCTTCGCGATCCGGATCGCGTGATCAAGGTTCATGGCGGTGTGTCCCCACGCCTGGGGGTGGCGCCATCCTCCAAGGTGGCTGCCGAGCGGGATTAGGCTCGTCATGAGCGTCATCATAGCCGTGTGTCTCCTTGCCCCAGCCGCGATGCGGCGGAGCGCTGTGGGATTGCAGTTCGAATGAAATCTGGTCGGCAAATGCGCTGAGCTCGCTAAGCCCGTCGTCGTCGCTTGGAAGCTCCGTCGATCAGAAGCAGGAGGACCGTAATGGCCACGAGAAAGGTACTCACGGCAGCAATCGTCGGTTCGACCTGAAGGGTGAGGCTATTCCAAATACGTACCGGCAGCGTGACTGTGGTGGTGCCGGACAGGAACATCGAGATGACGAGCTCGTCGAATGATCCGAGGAACGAAAACAGAGTTGACGACAGCAACGCTGGGAAGAGCAGCGGCAAGAGGATGTACCGGAACGTCATCAAACGGCCCGCCCCCATGCTGAAAGCGGCGCGCTCCAGATTGAAGTCGATGGTCTTGAGGCCACCCAGAAGGATCATCACGACGATGGGCAGAGTAGTCACAGCGTGACAGGTCGCTATCCACACAATGTTCCCAGTCAAGCGCAGCTGACTGGACACGTAGTAAAGGCCGATTGCGGTGATCACGCCGGGCACAATCATGGGCAATAGCGTGAGCGAAAGGATCAAGCGCTTGCCGCTGTACGTGCCGCGCGCCAGCGAATAGGCGAGGAAAAATCCGGTAACGGTCGCCAGTGCACTCGCCAACACCCCGATTTGGACGCTGCGGTAAAATGAGGCCAGCCATCGCTCGTCTTCGATAAGGCGAGCGTACCACTGGAGAGAAAAGCCGCTGGGCGGAAACTTGAGGTAAGATCCTTCGCCGAAGGACAGGATCGCAACCACGGCAATGGGTGCCATGAAGACGCATGCAAGCAAGATGCTGAACGCTAAGAGCGCCGCTCGCCACGATCTGTCCATTATCGCGAATCCTCCTGGTCGATGAGCGCACCAATGTTGGCGATGCGGTAATAGGTCCAGTACAAGGCCAGGATGAATACGAGTGCGAATATGGAAATGATCGACGCCAATCCCCAGTTCAGGTTGATCTCGACTTCGCTCTGAATGAGGTTCCCAATCATAACATCGTCCTTGCCGCCCATGAGTGCTGGTGTGACGAAGAAGCCCGTCGAGAGAATGAAAACGATGATGCTTCCCGACATCACGCCAGGCATGGTCAAGGGCGCGTATACTCGCAGGAACGTATACCAGCCGGGCGACCCCATGCTCTGTGCCGCCTGCAGGAGCCGCGGATCGATAGCTTTCATCGCGGTGAATATCGTCAGGACCATGTAGGGTAGCAGCACATAAGTCATGCCAAGGATGACGGCGCCGTGCGTGTAGAGAAGCTGCATCGGCGCATCGATCGCGCCGAGATCAAGCATTGCTTGATTGATAATGCCGCCACGACCCAGCAGCACCATCCATGCATAGGTGCGCACGATGGTGCTGGTGAAGTACGGCACGATGATCGCGCCGATCAGGAGGTTGAAGAACATGCCTCGCGCGAGGGTAAGCGCGGCTGCCATCGGGTAGGCGAGGACGACGCATATCAAGGTGACGACGAGGGATGTGGCGGCTGTGTAGTAAGCTGCATCTAAAATGATGATGTCGCTGACGGTTTCGATCACGTTGGCGAAAATGTCGGCGCTCGTCCCGATGTCCGCGATGCTGTCCCACAAGAACCAGATGAGCGGCGCGATCATGGCGATGAGCAGCAACGCCAGTCCGGGGACGGCCAACAACCAGTCACCCGCCGTGCGCGGCCGTCGGCGCTTTGCCAGTGGCAACTCGCGAGCCGGATCCGTGACGAGGACGGAGGTCGTACTCATGCCGAGATGACCCGAGTGACGGCCTCGGAAAACTCCAGCGTAACGGCCTCACCCTCGCCGGGTAACGTGGCGCCGGTGTCGTTCGCGACATCGACCAAGACAGGCTCCGCTTCCTGGATGTCCACGGTGTAGCGGACCATGCTTCCCAGAAACGACACGCCGCGAATGCTGCCGGGGAAGGTGTTGAGCGCTGCTTCGGCCGGCGTACAACCACTCGTCATTCGAACTTTTTCGGGCCGAACGAAGAGGAGGGACGCTGGCTCGGCTACAACGGTATCCGCGTTACGGACGCGCAGTGTTTTGCCGCCTGGCGTGGTCACCATTATCGCGTCTCCATCCGCACCCACTGCGCGGATCGGCAGTAGATTTGCCTCACCAAGGAATCGCGCGACGAAGGCCGTCGCTGGCTTGTCGTAGATCTCCGAAGGGCGGCCTGCCTGCTCGATCTTGCCGTGATCCATGACGATCAGGCGATCAGACATGTTCAGCGCTTCTTCCTGGTCGTGGGTGACATAGATCACCGTGGTGCCAAGTTTGCGTTGCAGGTCCTTGATTTCGGACTGCATCTGGTAGCGCAGGTTTTTATCAAGCGCGCCCAGAGGTTCATCCATGAGGATGACCTGCGGACGAAACACGATAGCTCGAGCAAGGGCCACCCGTTGCTGCTGGCCGCCGGAAAGCTGGCGCGGAAGCCGATCCGCATAGGCCTGCAGGTTGACGAGGCGCAGCACCTCGTTGACGGCTGCGGTGATTTTGGATTTTGACCACCGACGAACGCGCAGCGGAAATGCGATGTTCTCCGCGACCGTCATGTGAGGAAAGATAGCGTAGTTCTGGAACACCATCCCCAGCTGACGTTTTTGCGGCGACAGATCCGTAATGTCCTGACCGTCGAGCCAAATCGCCCCGGCGTCAGGATTGGAGAACCCGGCAATCATCATCAGCGTGGTGGTCTTGCCGGACCCACTTGGCCCGATAAGGCTGATGAACTCGCCAGGCGCGGCACGCAGGGAAACGTCGGCCACCGCGGTGTAGCTACCGTACCGCTTCGCCAAGTTCCGAACGACCACTTCACCACGCTGTAGTGCACTCATCGGCCACTCCCAAATCTGGGACTGGGGTCACACATCCCGATTTTGGCGTTGAGGCCTATTCTTATGGTATCAATTACAGAGCCACACTTATCGCCGTGTAGCTCTGTGCCTCTTTCTTCCGAGGCCACTACGTCAAGCATGGCAGACGGAGAGAGCTTGGCCAATGCAAAATCAGTGTGCCGCATAAGCTGGTGTTATGGCGGCCGCTCAGCAGTGGTGCCCGCCTGCGACCGACCGCGCCCAGGTGGCGTTATCAAAGCTGGTTCAGCAGTGCGACCAAAAATTCAGCAATCGCAAACATTCGCCCCTGTCGAAAGATCACCATAGCTGCGCATTGACCATCTCGGTGACCTCTCGCTGCATCCGCGCGCAGAAGCGCTTCGTGGCGTCCGAGACGGGCCGGCCCAGAGCCTGCGCCATCACCAGGCCGCGGGATAGGCGTGGCATGAACGGAATGGCGGCCAGGATGCCGGCTTCCACCTCCTGCCGGACCGCCGCCATGGGAAGGATCGTGGCGCCTGTTCCCTTGGCCACTAGCCGCTTCAGCACCGGCAGGGCGTCGGCTTCGAGCAGGACGTCCAGATCGAACCCCTGCCGCTGCGCCTCCTTTTCCAGCAAGAGGCGCAGCCCCTGATGAGGGCCCGAAAGCAGGAGCCGGCGCTGTGCCACCTCTGCGAAATCGGTGCTGGGTTGTGCGGCACCGGGATCATCGGCGGCGGTGATCAGAAAGAGATCCTCGACCAGTAGCGGCGAGACCTCGATGTTGGCCGTCACCTCGCCGGCGTGGAGGATGGCCACGTCGATCTCGCCGCTGTGCAGCCAGTCCAGCAGGTAGCCGCTGGAGGCGGTGACGAAGCGCAGCGACACCTTGGGATGCTGCAAGAGAAAGCCCTCGATCAGGCGCCCGGCCAGCGCCTCCGCCACGGAAGGCGGCAGGCCGAAGGCCACCCGGCCGCGCACGACTTTGCTTCCCAAGGTCAACTCCAGCTTCGTCTCCTCGAGCTGGCGCAGGATGCCGCTGACCCGCCCGCGCAGCGTTTCGCCGGCGTGGGTGAGCACCATGCCCCGGCCGTCACGGGTGAAGAGCGCAACGCTCAGCTCCTCCTCCAGCAGGCGGAGTTGGCGGCTCAAGGCGGGCTGGGTGATGCGCAACCGCTGCGACGCCTTGCTGACGCTGCCAAGCTCCGCCACGTGCAGGAAGGTCTTGAGCTGCCGAATTTCCATGGCGATCATCTAAGCGCCCTGTCGGCAAGCTGCGAAAGGTGGCGGTGCGATCCCTGCATAACTCCTATCGCCGGATTGGATTGGCTGGCGGATGCCGCCTGATCCTAGGCTCGCCCTCCCACGGATGAGGCCGACATGAACATCATCGCACCATCGCCGAGCGCACATCCCATCGCCGGCGCGCTGAGGGACCTGTGACCATCAGGCGGCTCGCAGTTCCGCCGGAGCCGCCCAGGACATGTAGGCCGGCCGCGTCCAGGTGATATTCGACAACCTGCCGCCCTGCCTGCCGCGCATCGATGCGGGCAGTGTCCAGGCGCTGGCGGTCACCTCGCCCGAGCGGTCCCCGCGTCTGCCTCAGGTTATGACATGGCGGAAGCGGGCTATCCCGCCCTGCAGATGCTGGTCTGGCTCGGCCTCTTCGGACGACATGCAAGATCGGGTAGAGGGCGGTGCGGTGGAACTCATCCTGCCAGAACTGCGTGCGCGGGACTTATTCCGAATTGAGTACACCGATGTTCGAGCAGGCCGGCATCCCGCCGCCAGCGATCGCAGCGGAGCCGCCTGAGCGCTGGGTTTTAAATGCGTCAGATGGGCTTCCTACCAACCCGTCCGACACCCGCGGCCTTGCGCCACGCTTCAACAGCCCCGGCCCCATTTCTTAAGCATCCTCCATATTGGGAGGTAGTATCTCACGTTCATTCACCCGCTGTTCAGGGTCGTAGGTCACCGTCAGGAGCCGTGCGTCGCCGACCCCGACGCTCACGAAGCCGTGTCGCTGTCGGCTGTTGATATAGAGGCTCTCGCCGGGTCTAAGCCGCACCGGATCCTCGCGCTCCAGATAAATCTCCACCTGGCCCTCCAGGAGGAAAAGGAACTCCTCTCCTTCGTGGCTGCTCATGTCGGCTTCGACAGGGGCGCTCCTCGCGCGGATCGTCATGATGATTGGCAGCATGGCTTTGGAGGCGAGACTGCCAGCATGCATTTGGTAGTCGTAGCGGCCAGTTGAAAAATCTGAAGTCTGGCCCTGCAAAGTCAGTGCGCGGCACTCACCGTCGCTGCTCGATTGCGGTTGTGCGACCAAGCGCTCGAACGCGATTCGAAGGCCCACCGCGATCTTTCGCAGGGTGCCGTAAACCGGGGACACCTGCCCATTCTCGATCTTGGAGAGGGTCGAGATCGCGACTTCGCAGCGCCGGCTCAGTTCGACGAGCGTCAACCCGCGTTCCACCCGTAGCTGCCGCAGGCGCTGTCCCAACTCGTTGGCGCGAAGCTGGTCGCGCGGGTCGAATGCCGTCGACAAACAGGTTTTCCTTTAAGAAAATCTCACTTGACGCTGAGCTTCGCCTCGCCCATCGTTTCCCTCAAGCCCAAACATTCAGGGCAGGCAAACTCAGCGTCGCGAGGCTCTGGACAATTGCCCAAAAGGGATCGACGACTTTCGCCGGCTTATCACACCGCGGCCCTCGTTTAGGGGCCAGGGAGTTTGCCGATGTTCGACTTCATGGGGCCTGGAGGCCGGCGTCGGTTCCTGACTGCCGCCTCGACCCTTCCCGTCTTTGCGATCGGGCGCGCGGCTTCGGCGCAGCAGACGCGACAGATCCGCATCGCGGATACCTCAGCCCTGCACGAGATGTCGGCCTACGCGATCCCGGAATTCCTGGGCCCGCAGTATACCAGCCGGCAATTCAACTTCGGTGCCTCGGGCACCAGCATCGTTGCCGCCATGATGAACGGCATGTGCGATGCGATGAGCAACGCGAACAGCTACCTCGTCAACGCGCGCTCGGAGGGCGCGAAGCTGGTCTGCGTCTGCGGGGTCGCCGGCAAGGGGCAGGCCATCCTGGCCCGGACCGATCGCGGCATCTCCCGTTTCGAGGACCTCCGCGGCAAGAAGCTGGTTACCCGCAGCATGACCAGCTCGCACGTCATGATGCAGATCGCGCTGCGGGCCGTCGGCATCGATCCCAAGCGCGACGTCACGATCACCGATTGCGGGCAGCCGGTGGGCTTCACGCTAGCCATGGAGCGCGATTCGGATGCGGGACAGATCTGGGAGCCGTTCGCCTCCATCGCCGCATCCCGCCCCAACATCCGCAAGCTGGAGCTGGATCGTTTCTTCGACCTGACCTGGCGCACCCACAGATCCCTCTTCGTCGCGCAGAAGCTGATCGACGAGGAGCCGCAGGTGGTGCGGGACCTCGTGGCCGCGAACATCCTGGCCGTGCGCGCCTGCAAGGAGGACCGTGCCAAGTACCTGCAGATCGCGACGCGCCGCGCGGGCCAGCCCCCCGACGTCCTGAACGCGGCGATCGACAACTGCGATCCGCGCATCGAGATGGACACGACGATGTTCTACCGCATGGCCGAGGAGATGCGGGAGCTCGGCATGGTCCGCAATGACGTCGCCCGCGACCTGCAGGACAGCGTGAACTACACCATCCTTTCCGAGATCACGGGACGCACGCCCGAGCAGCTCGGCTTCGTCTCCTACGACGACTACAAGGCGGGCAAGCGGGCGGCCATCCAATGAGCGCGGCGGTCCAGGCGGCGGAAGCGGCGCCACCGACCCGCCGCTTCCTGCGGCTCCCGTCCAACCCCTATGCCATCCTTGTGCCGGCTGCGCTGATCCTGGCTTGGCAGCTCGCGGACCTGTCGCGGACCGACGGCTTCTCCATGTACCCCACGCTCCAGGGCGTGGTGTCGTGCTGGCTCGACTGGGTGTTCAACACCTCGGGCGGGCAGTTCTTCTACTCCGGTACCTTGTGGATCGATTTCATCGCGAGCATGGCCCGCGTGCTGGGCGGGCTGCTGCTCGGCTCCGCGCTGGCGGTGGCGCTGGGCCTGCTGGCCCTCTGGGTTCCGCTGATCGACAAGCTGACCGACCCCATCATCCAGATGCTGCGGCCGATCCCCAAGACCGCCTTCCTGCCCTTCGCCATCCTGCTCTTCGGCCTGGGCAATGGCCCGGCGCTCTTCATCACGACCTATGGCGTGTTCCTGATCGTCTATGTGCAGGTGGTGATGAGCATCAAGCTCGTGCCGGCGGACCTTCGCAACGCCTCGCGCATGCTGGGCGCCTCCCGCCGCAAGGTGCTGACCAGCGTCGTGCTGCCAGCGGCGCTGCCGGGCATCTGCGGCGGCATCCGGATCGGAGCCTCCTATGCCTGGCTCATCCTGATCCTGGCCGAGATGCTCGCGGTGCAGGAGGGCTTCGGCTACGTGCTCTGGCACGCCTACGAGTTCATGCGGATGGACGTGGTGGTGGCCGCGATGCTCACCATCGGCGTTTGCGGCTTCCTCATGGACCTCGCCATCGTCGCCATCATGCGCCGGCACCTCTCCTGGGCGGTGGACATCGCGCAGGCCAATGTTTGAACGCCCGATGAGGAAGCGCGAGCAATGAGCGTCACCTTCCGCAACGTCTCCCGCCGCTTCGCGGCCCGGGGCGGCGGCGCGCCCGTCCTGGCGCTGGACAGCATCGACCTCGACATCGCCACCGGCGAGTTCGTGGTGCTGCTGGGCCCCTCGGGCTGCGGCAAGACCACCATGCTCAAGATGCTCGGCGGCTTCGACGTGCCGAGCACGGGCGAGGTCCAGCTGGACGGCGCGGCCATCCGCGAGCCGGGGCCGGACAGGGGCACGATCTTCCAGGCGCCCACGCTCTTCCCTTGGCTCTGCGTCCTGGACAACGTGCTCTACGGGCCGCGCTGCCGCGGCAAGATTGGCGAGCCCGAGCGGCGGCGTGCGGCGGAGCTGCTGCGCGCCGTGGGGCTTTCGGGCTTCGAGGGCTTCCAGCCCCTGCAGCTCTCGGGCGGCATGCAGCAGCGCGTGGCGATCGCCCGCGTGCTGATGAACGACCCGCGCGTGATCCTGGCCGACGAGCCCTTCGCCGCGCTGGACGAGTACACCCGCCGTGCCATGCAGGAGCTTTTCGTCAAGGCGATCTCGGGCGGCGAGCGGGCGATGCTCTTCGTGACGCACAGCGTGGAGGAGGCCGTCTATCTCGCCGACCGCATCGTCATCATGACGCCGCGCCCGGGCCGCATCCGCGCTATCCTGGAAGTCGGCATGCCACGGCCGCGCGACCGAGCGAGCCGGCCCTTCCTCGACATGATGAGCCAGGTGTTCGGCCTCATCCGGGACGACGAAATCGACGAGAGTGAAGAAGCCAGAAAGCAGGTCGCATGAGCCAGTTCCCCACCTATGACGTGATCGTGACGGGCAGCAGCGCCAAGCTGGAGCTGGGCTACATCGCCATCTCCAACTGCACGCTGGTCCATACCGCCGAGGGCCCGGTGCTCTTCGATGTCGGCGGCACCGTGGCGCGCGAGATGATCCGCGTCGGGCTGAAGCGGCGCGGGCTCAAGCCCTCCGCCATCACGCGGATCTACATGTCGCACCTGCATCACGACCACGCGCTCAACATCGATATGTTCCCTACCAGCACGAAGGTATTCGTGAGCCGGGCGGAGTGGGACTACGTCGACAATCCCCATCCCGAGGACGACTGGATGCCGTGGATGATCAAGGAGCAGTTCTCCAAATACGACCTGACGCTGCTGGAGGGTTCGGGCGACCTGTCCAACGGCGTGCGCTACTTCCAGGCGCCGGGACATACGCCGGGCTGCCAGGCGCTGGCGCTCTCGGGCGCGGACGGGAGGACCACGGTGTTGGCAGGCGACGCGATCAAGTTCCCCAAGGAGGCGCTGCGCCGGCGGGTGGATCATTCCTTCGACACGCCCGAGGTCGCGGCGAAGAGCATCGACACCATCATGCGCATGGCCGACGTCATCATCCCCGGGCATTTCCCGACGATCTACAAGGAGGGCGACAGCATCACCTGGGACGACTGCCAGATGTTTCCGCTGGTGATGCGATGAGCGGCGATTCCACCGCGTCCACCGTGTCCTTCACCGAGATGAAGCACGGCACGCGTGACGAGTACCTGATGCTGCACGAGATGGAGAAGCGGCACTTTACCGGCACCGCCGAGCGCGTCCTCCGTGAGCTCGAACGTCAGGCGGAGGAGACGATCGAGGGCTACCGGATCACGCGGCTGGAGCACGCTTTGCAATCGGCGACCCGCGCGCGGCGGGAGGGTGCCGACACCGACTGGATCGTCTGCGCGCTGCTGCACGATATCGGTGACGGGCTCGCGCCGCAGAACCACGACAGGTTCGCCGCCGAGATGCTGCGGCCCTTCGTGCGCGAGGAATGCGCCTGGGTTGTTGCCCATCACGGGGCCTTCCAGATGACCTACTATGCGCATCATCTCGGATGGAACCAAGACGAGCGCGACAAGTACCGCGACAGCCCTCACTTCCAGGCTTGCGTGGATTTCTGCGAACGCTGGGATCAGTGTTGCTTCGACCCCGCTTTTCAGAGCGATCCGATGGAGAGCTTCGCACCGCTGGTTCGTGAGGTATTCGCTCGTCCGGCTTATGACGCGGCGATCACTCAGGCGGGTCAGTCGCTTAGGCTTCCTAAATAAGCGGTCTGTTACGACAACAAGGGCGCTACGGGTGCTCTATCAGTCTCGCGCGACGTGGCCGTGGCGCTGTGCCAACCTGCCGATCGGAATGATCGGTCAGCGGGCGCTGTCGTCCAGAGAACCGGTCGTCTCAGTTCCTATCGCCATCGGTCGGCGCTGCATTAAGGCCCAGCTTCGGCCGAGGTTCGCGGCACTACCTTAATAGTCTGCATGCCGAACGCGGGAAGATTTGCTCTCCGAGCCGCGGAGACTCTCCGAACCTTCAGGGTTGGACGATTCTACTCTCGAGCTTTAACCTTTGATTTCGCCGCGAATTTTTTCCGCCTAACAATTTGCTTGGCCCGTCTAGCGGCAGCCCGTCTGGTCGGGGCATTCGCATGGCCGCTATTCCGGTTCGGACGCCGACCGGATGGCCGATAACCGTCAGCCACGCCCTAGGCGCCTAGCGCTTCGTCGGCCGCATCGGCATGCTACGCCCTCTCTCACATACCCCGGCCTGGCGTTCAGGCGCTTATTCTGGAGGTGCCGCCATGGCCGACCTGCTGCTTACCAATCTCCGCCTTGCCGATGGCAGCAGGCCGCGAATTGCCATCGCGGCCGGCCGGATTGCCGCCATCCTGCCGCCCGGCGCACCGGACCCGGCGGTCGCCCAGGTGATGGACCTCGGAGGGGACCTGCTCCTGCCGGCGCTGGTCGATGGCCATATGCACCTGGACAAGACCCTCTTTGGCCTGCCCTGGCAGCCACACGCGGCGGAGCCGTTCCGGCAGAGCCGCATCGACACCGACCAGCGCCTGCTGCCAAGCCTGCCCCTGCCCACCGCCGACCGAGCCGGTGAGCTGATCCGTCGCTGCGTTGGCTTTGGCACCGCGCATATCCGCACCCATGCCGACATCACCCCCGCCTTCGGCCTGGCGGCGCTTCACGGCGTGCTGGCTGCCAAGCAGGACCATGCCCATGCAGTGACGGTGCAGGTCGTCGCCTTTCCGCAGGCGGGCGTCATGTGCCAGGGCGGCGCTCCTATGCTGGAGCTGCTCGATGCCGCGATCGTGGAAGGGGCCGATCTGGTCGGCGGCATCGACCCCTGCGAGGTGGACCGCAACCCATCGGGCCAGCTCGACGGCATCTTTGCCATCGCCGCACGGCGCGGCGTCGGCATCGACATCCACCTGCACGAGCCAGGGCAGCTGGGCCTGTTCAGCCTGCAGGAGATCTGCGCACGCACCAAGGCGGGCGGCATGCAGGGCCGCGTCACCATCAGCCACGGCTTCTGCCTCGGCGGCATTGGCGAATCCCAGCAGAAGGCGGCGGCCGCACTGATGGCGGAGACGGGCGTCTCGCTCGTCACGCATGGCGCCGGCGGCGCCACCTTGCCGCCGCTGTTGCTGCTGCGGCGCGCGGGCGTGCGCGTGTTCTGCGGCAACGACGATGTCCGCGATACCTGGAGCCCCTATGGCAACGCGGACATGCTGGAACGCGCCTCCATCATCGGCTGGCGCGAGGATTTGCGGACCGATCCGTTGCTCGAGGAGCTGTTCGACATGGTTTCCGCCGAGGGAGCCGCGGCGCTGGGCATCGCCCACTACGGCATCGCCGAAGGCAACGTGGCGAACCTGTTCAGCCTGCCGGTAGAGAATGTGCCAGAGGCCATCGGTGGCCACCCGCCACGGCGCAATGTCTTCCATGCCGGCCGGGTTGTCGCACAAGACGGCCGCGCTGCCGGCTTGACCTAGCGCGGCAGCGTCTGCGTGCTTTTCCTCATGCCGAGAACGCGCAGCACGGCTTCGGCATATCCCCCGGCCATAGGAAGGAACACAGAATGACGCAGGCAGATCGATCCGGCGCCTTCTCCGAGCTGATGGCCATCCGATCCCTGCAGGAGCCGGAGGCCGGTGAAGTCACGATCACCGGGTCCGATCCGTTCTACCGGACGCCCTTTCGTATCGGTGAAACGACAGCCGCCGTTCTCGCCGCCACCGGCGTCGCGGCCAGCGACCTCTGGGAGCTACGCGCCGGCCGCCGGCAGGCCATCGAAGTCACGGTGCCTGAAGCGGCGGCAACCTTGCGTGTGGTCGACTACACCATGCGTCGGGATGAGGATGGGCAGTATCGCCGCCCCCCGATATCCGACAGCATGAAGCACATGGTCACGGTGACCCAGCCCTGGCCGACCGCGGACGGGCGCTGGTTCCTGCCGCACTTCAACCTTCCGCATCTCGAGCGCCGGGTGCTGGGCGTGCTGGAATGCGAAAGCACGCCGGCCTCCGTCGGCGCCGCCGTCGGTCGCTGGAACGCCGACGCGCTCGAGACGGCGATCGCCGACGCGCACGCCTGCGGCGGCAAGGTCCGGACCGCAGAGGAGTGGCTGGCACACCCGCAAGGCGCTTATCTCGCCACTCGGCCCGTAGTGGAGATCACCAAGGTCGCTGACGGCGAGCCCGAGCCGCTTCCTCCCGGTGACCGCCCTCTATCGGGGGTGCGCGTCCTCGACCTGACCCGCATCCTCGCCGGTCCCACCGCGGGTAGGACTCTGGCGGAACACGGCGCCGATGTCCTGATGGTCGCGTCGCAGCACCTTCCGCAGGTGCCTGAATTCGTCCGTGACCTGAGCCACGGCAAACGCAGCTGCTTCCTCGATCTCGGACGCGCCGAGGAAGCCGAGCGCCTTGCCGCGCTGACGCGGGAGGCCGACGTGTTCGTCAACGGCTACCGCCCAGGACGATTGGACGAACGCGGCTTCGGCCTGGAGGAGCTGGTCCGCCTCCGTCCGGGCCTAATCGTCGTCTCGATCAATTGCTTTGGGTCCGGCGGCCCGTTCGCAACAAAGGGTGGATGGGAGCAGGTCGCGCAGTCCGTAACAGGCATCGCGCATACCCAGGGGGAGATGACGGGCGCCGGGCGGCCGAAGCTCGCCCCGGCCCCGATGTGCGACTATCTGACGGGCTACCTCGCGGCCTTCGGCGCGATGCTGGCCCTGGGCCGCCGGGCCCGTGAGGGCGGCAGCTACCACGTGCAGGTTTCGCTCTGCCAATCCGCCATGTTCTACCAGCGCCAGGGATTGGTCAGCGGCTTCGGCGATGCGCCCGAGCAACTGACGGAGGCCGAGCTCGAACCGCTGTATGTGCGCGAGGACTCCTCCTACGGCGACCTGCTGACGCTCGGCCCGGTGGTGCGCATGTCGGAGACGCCCTGCCGATGGGCGCTGCCGACGCCTGAGCTTGGTGGAGACCAACCCGAATGGTTGCCGCGATGACATGGATGATGCCGTCCTGGCCGGTGCCGAAGCTGGAGGCGTCGCTTTCCACGGCCGCCTGACAGCGTGCGCGCGGCGACGTAGGAGATGCCCGGCCAGATCTGGCGGCGAACAGCAGGGCCGCCTCAAGCACCCAGAACGGTGTGGGTCAGGTCGGCTACCGCCGCGGACCATTGTTGGAAGGTGCGACGCTGGACCTCCACATTCCGGAAGTCAGCAACCGAGGTGGGTGCTGAGGGGCCAGCCGCTGAGGATCAATTCCCCCCTCCGATCAAGCCTCGACAACCAGCCGGTCCGAGGCGCACTGCGCAACGCAGGCAAGAAGGTGCGTCCGGCGCCGCTCCGGCGACAGCACGCGGTCACGGTGGATCGGCTCACCCTCGAGCCAGCGCACTTCGCAGGCACCGCAGATCCCACCCTCGCAGGAGGCATCAACCTGAGCGCCTAGCATCCGCAATGCCTTGAGCATGCTGCCGCCGGCTTCCACCTCCATCTCGGCGCCGGTCACCGACCGGCGCAGCGTGTATTGCATCGCGCCTTCCGCGGCTGGGAGTGGCGGCGGCACGAAGTGCTCGATGGATGTCGTCCCGCGAGGCCAATCGCGTGTCGCCTCGGCAAAGCCATCGAGCATTGCCTGCGGCCCGCAGCAATAGGCGTGAAGACCCACCGTCGGCCCGCCATCGAGCAGTTCGTCCCACCGGGGGCGAGCCTGCCGTGCGGTATCGTGCGTCCGGATCCTTCCGCTTTGCGCCAGCCCCGCCAGCGCCAATCCGCAGGGCGGGCCTCCGCGGGCGAGAAGGTGCAGCGTCCAGGCAACGCCGCGGCGCTCGAACTCATGCGCCATGGCGAGGAAGGGCGTCACCCCGATCCCGCCGGCGATCATGACATGGCGCGACGCCTCGGCAGCGATCGGGAAGGTGCAGCGCGGCATAGTGACGGCAACCACATCGCCCTGCCGCAGGACGTCGTGCACCCAGCTGCTCCCGCCGCGCGAATTCACCTCGCACCGGACGGCAATCTCCCAGCTTTCCTGCGTCGCGGGGTCACCGCAGAGGCTGTAGGCACGGGGGCCGATGCCGGGCACCTGCAGATCGAGATGTGCACCAGGCTTCCACTTGGGAAGCGGCCATCCGTCGGGGTCCTGCAGCACGAGGCGATTTGTGTCCGGCCCGTCTGGGATGATCCGGCGAACCGCCAGCATGATGTGCCGCGCCATGCCTGACCTACTCCGGGCGGATCTCGTCGCCCAGCCGAACCGTGCCGCCGACGAGGATGCGGCAGTTGAGCCCGGAGCGATGGACCATCGCATCGAAGACCTGCTTCTGGAGGATCTCCTCGATGTGGCGGCAGGGTATCGACAGCCGGGTCGCCTCGACGAGGCATGACCCGATGCGGAAACGCTTGCCGACCAGCCAGTTGAGCGGAACACCCGTGGTCGTGATGTTGCGCCGGTGCTCCTCGGGCAATAGCTCCATCTTGTAGTCCCTGCCGATCGCCTCCAGCACCTCGCTCTCGAACAGCGTGACCTGGCGGCCCTCCTCGGGCTTCTCCGAATAGAAGCCTTGCTCGATCCCGAGCATGTAGCGATCGCCGACGATCCCGCACCCCGCGACCAGCTCGACGCTCTCCTGTGAGCGCATCGGCAGGAAAGCGCGCGCGGTGACATGGAGATGCGCGACGGTGCCGGTCCAGGTGGAGCGATGCGAGGCACCGGCTTCGACGTCGATTGGGCTGGCCAGGGTTTCAGTCATGGCAGATTCACCTCGATCAGGAAGGATGCGCGGCGACGCGCCACCGCAGTCAACCCCGAGTTCACGCGCGGAACAACCTACGGCCATCTGCCGCGGGGTGGCGGGCCAGTTGCGAAACGCAATCCCCGCCCCCCTCGTCGGACGCATTGGAAGCAGGGCCGCTTGTAACGCTGGCGGCCAAAGGCACATACGAGCAAGCGCCGCCGTTCATTCGGAGCAGCAGTGCGAGTGGAGGACCTTCCATGGCACGTCTTCGCTTTGTCCTTGGCGATCAGCTGACCCGAAACCTGTCCAGCCTGCGCGACTTGGAAGACGGGGATGTGGTGCTGATGGTCGAGGTCGATGAGGAGGCCACTTACGTCCGTCATCATCAGCGCAAGATCGCATTTCTCTTCTCCGCCATGCGGCACTTCGCGGCCGACCTCAAGGCGCAGGGGATCGCCGTAGACTACGTGGCGCTCGACGATCCGGACAACACCGGCAGTTTCACCGGCGAATTGCGTCGCGCTTTGGTACGACACGCACCGGCGGGCGTCGTGGCGACCGAGGCCGCCGAATGGCGCGTGCTCCAGGCGATGGGGGAATGGGAAAGCACGTTGGGCGTAGCGACAGAGATTCGTGATGACGACCGCTTCCTCTGCCCGCGTTCGGAGTTCAGCCTGATTGCCGGACGAGGCCGCAAACTGCTGATGGAAAACTTCTATCGCAAGATGCGCCGCCGCACCGGCTACCTGATGGACGGGGCCGGCGAGCCGGAAGGCGGACAGTGGAACCTCGACGCAGAGAACCGCGCTCGCCTGCCTAAAAGCGTAACACCGCCAGAGCGCCCGTCCTTCGCGCCGGACGAGACGACGAATGAGGTTCTTGCCCTCGTCCGGAGCCGCTTCAGCAACCATTTCGGCCGCCTGGACGGGTTCGACTATCCTGTCACCCGGGGCGACGCGCGGGCTTACCTCGACTGGTTCATCCGTGCGGCGCTACCGGGCTTCGGAACTTTTCAGGACGCCATGCGCCAGGGCGAGCCGCTGCTGTTCCATTCCCATTTGTCGGCGCTGATCAACTGCGGCCTGCTGACCGCCGCCGAATGTTGCGAGGCGGCGGTGGCCGCCTACCATGCTGGCAACGCGCCGCTAAACGCGGCCGAGGGCTTCGTGCGCCAGATCATCGGCTGGCGGGAGTTCATTCGCGGCATCTACTGGCGCGAGATGCCAGGCTATGGCGAGAACAACGCATTGAGCGCCGATCGTCCTTTGCCGGACTTCTTCTGGACCGCCGAGACCGACCTCAACTGCCTTCGCCAGGCGATCTCGGAAACGCGGGATAATGCCTACGCCCACCATATTCAGAGGCTGATGGTGCTGGGCAACTTCTGTCTCATCGCCGGGATCGATCCCAAAGCGGTGCAGGAATGGTACCTCATCGTCTACCACGACGCTTATGAGTGGGTGGAAATGCCGAACGTGGTCGGCATGATCCTCTTTGCCGATGGGGGCCTGTTCGCGACCAAGCCCTATGCGGCATCAGGCAACTACATTCATCGCATGTCTAACTACTGCGAACACTGCCGCTACGACGTGAAGCAGCGCCAGGGCGCGGATGCCTGTCCCTTCAATTACCTCTATTGGGATTTCGTCGCGCGTAATCGGGATCGGCTGGCCGCCAATGCCCGCGCCTGGCGGACTGTGCAGGCACTCGACGAGATGGATGCGGCCAAGATGCAAGCTTATCGACATGAAGCGAAGGTCTTCCTCGATGGCCTTCCTTCGTCTGGGAATTATTAAGGGACTTCTCGCTGCTTGGTAGTATGTGGTGGCGATGCTTGGGCGCTTCGTTCTCACTCTGAGCCCAAGGCACTGAACGACCTCTTAGGACGTTGATCTGCAGGAGCCGTTCCTCGGTTCCTATCGCGCTCTCAAATGCGCCGTGCTTCTCAGAGCTACTCGCGTTTTCGCTCTGCCTCTCTGTGGAACCCTCCGGCCATGGAAGCCGAGCGAAAGCTGCAAGAGGTGTTCAGAGGGAGTCGCACCTCAATCCACCAGTAGGTCTTGGACGTGCTTTGGAACCTGCTTGCCGAGCGACCTCCGTCAGGTACCTCGGTACGACCGAAAAGCGGAACTCGTGCTGGCTGACGCCAGAAGCATCATGAACGTCCCCTGGGTTTCTCGTATGGAGAAGCCACCTTGTCCGGAAAGCATTTGCCATCGCGAAGACCGGAGCCCAACCTGCCCCCAACAAATTCGGAGGAAATCGTCGGGTGTCGCTCAGCAACCGCAGGATCAAGCTCGCCGTCTTGCCCGGTGACGGTATCGGCCAGGAAATCATCCCGCAGGCAGTGAAGGCCGTGAATGCCGTCAGCGGCCGGCTGGCGATCGAGATGGCACATGGCGAGATCGGCTGGAGCTCCGTCGTGAAGACTGGCGAAGCCTTGCCCCAGGCAACGCTCGACATCATCGGGAATTCCGATGCGATCCTTTTCGGGGCCATCGGCGGACCGGAATACGAGGCCTGGAAGCGCACGAATCCGCGCGGCTCGCCGCTGCTGCAGCTGCGGCAGGACATGAAGCTCTTCGCGAACTACCGGCCGATCAAGCTCTTCCCCGAACTGGAGGACGCCTCGACGCTCAAGCCGGAGGTGATCCGCGGGCTCGACCTCCTCATAATCCGCGAGCTGAACGGCGACATCTATTTCGGCGAGCCGCGCGGGCTGGTTTCCGAGGTTCCAGGCGAGCGGGAATCCATCAACACCATGCGCTACACTGAGGCGCAGATCCGCCAGGTTGCGCATGCCGGCTTCAAGGCGGCGCGGCGGCGCCGGAATCGACTCTGTTCGGTCGACAAGGCGAACGTGCTGGAGACGATGGGCCTCTGGCGCGATGTCATGACCGAGGTCGGCCGCGAGTATCCTGACGTGGAGCTCACCCACCTCTTCGTGGATGCGGCGGCGATGGAGCTGGTGCGGCGCCCCACGCAATTCGACGTGATCGTCACCGGCAACATGTTCGGCGATATCCTCTCCGACGAGGCGGCGATGCTGACCGGCTCGCTCGGCATGCTCCCCTCCGCTTCGATCGGCATCGGCTCCAAGGGATTGTTCGAGCCGTGCCACGGCTCGGCACCCGACATCGCCGGCAAGGATATCGCGAACCCGATCGCAGCGATCCTCTCCGCCGCACTGATGTTCCGCTACGGCTTCGACCTTGAGGAGGAGGCGCAGCGCATCGAGGCCGGCGTGCGCAAGGTGCTATCCGACGGACTACGCACTGGCGACATCATGGAGAAGGGCGCCACGCGCGTGGGCACGCAGGAAATGGGCGAGGCGGTGGCCCAGGCCATCGCCGCCGCGGCGTGACGCTCATGGCTCGACCTCTAACCCTCTTCGAGAAGATCTGGGCGCCGCACGAGGTGCATCGCGACGCGGATGGGCAGAGCCTGCTCTACGTCGACCGGCACTTCATCCACGACGGCTCGCGTACACCCTACAAGCTGCTTGCGGATCGAGGCCTTGGCGTGCGCCGCCCGGATCTGACCTTCGCGAGCCCTGACCATTACGTACCCACCACCAGCCGCGACTTCGCCGATGTGGACGGCGAGGACCGCAAGGACATGGTGGCCTCGCTTACGCGCAACACCCAGGCCTCGGGCGTGACGGAATACGGGCTGACCGATGCCCGGCACGGTATCGTGCATGTGATGGGGCCGGAACAGGGGCTGAGCCTACCGGGGATGCTGATCCTCTGCGGCGATAGCCACACCTCCACCCATGGCGCGCTTGGAGCGCTGGCCTTCGGCGTCGGCGCCTCGGAAGTCGCGCATGTATTGGCGACGCAGACGCTATGGCAGCGCAAGCCGAAAACCATGCGCGTCATGATCGAGGGTGAGCTGGCCGACGGCGTTTCGGGCAAGGACGTGGTGCTGGCGCTGATCGCGCAGATCGGAGTCAACGGGGCAACCGGCCATGTCATCGAATATGCGGGCTCGACCATGGAGGCGCTCTCCGTCGAAGGGCGGCTGACCATCTGCAACATGTCCATCGAGGCGGGCGCGCGGGCCGGGATGATAGCGCCGGATGAGGCAACCTTCGTCTATCTCAAGACCAAGCCGCATTCGCCGAAGGGCGAGGAATGGGAGGCGGCAGTGGCGCGATGGCGCGAGCTCGCGACCGATCCCGGCGCGATCTTTGATCGTGAGATCTTCCTCGACGCGGCGACGATCGAGCCCATGGTCACCTGGGGCAACCGGCCTTCGGAGGCAGTCCCGGTGACCGCAATGGTCCCGGATGTCACCTCCGTCGAGGACCCGGCGCAGCGCCGTGTGTTGCAGGCCGCGCTCGATTATATGGGTCTCAAATCCGGCATGCGGCTCGCCGACGTGGCGGTGGACTATGTCTTCATCGGCTCCTGTACCAATGGCCGCATCGAGGACTTTCGTGCCGCCGCCGGCGTCCTACGCGGCCGCCGCGTAGCATCAGGTGTAACGGCCATCGCGGTGCCGGGCTCCGGTCTGGTGCGGCTCCAGGCGGAGGCCGAGGGGCTCGACCGCATCTTCACCGAGGCCGGTTTCGAATGGCGTTATTCGGGTTGCTCCATGTGCCTGGCGGTGAACGGGGACAACGTGCCTCCGGGCAAGCGCAGCGCCTCCACCTCCAACCGCAACTTCGTAGGGCGGCAGGGGCCCGAGGCGCGCACCCATCTGGTGAGCCCGGCCACAGCGGCGGCGACCGCCATCGCCGGCCGCTTCGCCGATCCTCGCACGTTGGGAGACTGAGATGGCGAAGTTCGAGACCCTCGTCGCGACCGCCGCTCCGCTGGAGCAGCGCGATATCAATACCGACGCCGTGATCCCTGGGCGCTTCCTGCGCCGCAAACGCGAAGAAGGCTTCGGCGATTGCCTCTTCCGTGACTTGCGTTTCCACGAGGACGGTAGCGAGAACGACGCATTCGTCCTCAACCAGCCGGCCTTCCGTGAAGCCAAGGTGATCGTAGCGAACGAGAATTTCGGCTGCGGTTCCTCTCGGGAATCCGCCGTCTTCGCGCTCTATGACTACGGGATCCGATGCGTGATTGCGCCGAGCTTCGGCGATATTTTCCACAACAACTGCTTCAAGAACGGTCTGCTGCCGATCGTCCTGCCGGAGGCCGAGGTCGCGGCACTTCGCGCCCAGGCCGGCACCATGCAGGGCACGCCTTTCGCGATCGACCTCGCGGCTCAAACCGTAACCGGTGTGGATGGCGTGGCGCGGCACTTCGAGATCGATCCGTTCCGCAAGCGCCTTCTACTGGAGGGCGTGGACGAGATCGATTTTACGATGAGCTTCGAGGACAAGATCGCGGCCTTCGAAGCCACGCGCTGAACAGGTAAGGATTAGGGAGGACGCCCAACGAACATCATGGTTTCGCGGCGCACGGCGCTGCTGGGATTGGCGCGTCCCTGCCCGCTCCCGTGGTTCGCGCACAGGGCAATTATCCCACGCGCTGGTCCGCCTCATCGTGAACTTCGGTGCCGGTGGCGCGGCGGATACTGGGATCGAGCGTCCGCGCCGCCACTTGGGCCGAGGGTTTCCGCCGGGTGCGTTTAAGCGGGGAACTCCGGACTGGGATGTCGGGGAACGATGAGCAGATCGGAAGGCGAAGGGCCCTCACCAGTTAGACCGCTGAGCTCTATGCGTTGGCCGGTGCTTAACAAGCGGTCCCTATGCAGCGTGGCGAAACCTTTCCGCCTTGGCAGATCAGCCAAGGCGCTCTAGCCTCTGACGACGCTGCCCGGAGAGGCGGCAGAGGAAACCGTCATGACCCATCCCGATCGCCGCACCTTGCTCGGCACGACTATGGCATTGGCCGCCGGCCCCGTTTTCGCGCAGCCGGCCACTACCCACAACGTGCCATTCTCCACCGGCACGAATGCCCCCGCGCTGCGCGCTCCGCCCAATTCCTGCGATTGCCATTTCCACATCTATGACGACCGCTTCCCGCCCGCTCCGGGCGGGTTGCCCGCACCCAACGCCTCCCCAGAAGACTACCGGAAGCTGCAGGCACGCATCGGCACGACCCGAGGCGTGGTGGTGCAGCCCTCGCTCTACGGGGTGAACAATGAACCGACATTGACCGGCCTGGCCGCACTTGGCCGGAATTTCCGGGCAGTCGCGGTGGTCAATACCTCCGTCACCGATGCTGAACTCCAGCGGATGCACGGCCTCGGTGTGCGCGGCATCCGGTTCAATCTGGCGCAGGCGGGTGCCACCACGCTCGAGATGCTGGAGCCACTCTCGGCCCGGGTGAACGCGCTGGGCTGGCACTGCCAGATCAATATGCCAGGCGACAAGATCGTGGAGGCCAGCGCGACCTTCCTGCGGGTCCGCGGCAAATTGGTATTCGACCACCTGGCGCATGTGCCGTACCCGGCCGGCGTCGATAGCGAGACCTACAAGCTGCTCCGCCGCATGCTGGACCAAGGCAATACCTGGGTGAAGCTCTCCGGCGCCTATGCCGATACCAAGACCGGTGCGCCGGCCTACGCAGACAGCAGCGCAGTGGCCCGTGCCTTCGCCGTCGCCGCACCGGAGCGGATGGTCTGGGGTAGCGACTGGCCGCACCCGACCGAGCGCGCCGACAACAAGCCGAACGGCGCCACCCTCTTCGACCTTTTGAGCAACTGGATCCCGGACGAGCGCGCGCGGCACAAAGTGTTGGTCGACAACCCGGCGGTGCTCTACGACTTCCCCGCGGCGTGAAGGCAGCTGTCCGATCCGCAGCGGGCGAAGCCGTAAAATTATCTTCTGCTCAGCCACGCGCCCCCACCGCGGATGCAACGGTCTCAGAGCTTGTCCCAGAAGGCTTTGAGCCCTCTCGCCCGGGGGCCAGCGGTGCAAGGGCTACGGTCATCCTCCGCTGGGCGCGCAGGCGAGCGAACCAAGCCTCGCCCAGCTCGCAGACCCGCTCGGTGAACCGGGCCTGGAAGCCTTCAGGCCGTACCATACCCACGCCGCGCTGGACGATGTCGAGATAACTGACTGGGTTCGGTATGGCTGGGTCTCGCGCCAGCGCCTCAGCACGTCGTATGGCATGACCCCGACCAGTACCGGGCGAAGTGGGGCTTGGCGAAGGACGACCCGATGGTCGTGCCCAGCTATGCCGCTCGCAGGTCTGCGCTCGCCAAACAGATCGGGTTCGGCCGCGGCAGCAAGGTGAACTAACACGTTCGACGATCGCCCTCGCCAGCGATCGAGCGGAAGAACGGACGCGAAAGCGATTGGCTCACAAAAGCGAAACGCCGCCCCTTTGCTGGGTCATTCCCACTGCGGGGGTCGTGCTCACGAGAGCCGCAGTGCGCGGCGTGTGACAGACATCCCGTGACCTTCGCGCTGCAGCTGCCGCCATGGCCTGCCACACCGATCCTCCGCGATGTGGCAGACAAGCCGACGAGGCATGAGTTTCACCCTGGGCCTAGCGGCTTCGTACCTCCGCCAGATGATCGAAGTGATGCACATAATTGCCCAAACCCTGGGTCTGCGATCGCAGTTCGATGATGAAATCGGTTAGCTCCGGAGCGGGCACCAGCGCCTGTACTTCGTCCCAGCCTTCCCAACCAGCTTTCGCAGCGAAGCCGAGAATCTGCCCTCGCCTGCCCGTCAGCAGGCGTTGGACCGTGGAAGTGAAATCCGCAGGGGCCGTGACGACCACCTGCTCAACGGGTTCCAGAAGAATCGGGTCCGCCTTTGCCAGGCCCTCTTGCATGGCCATGCGGGTGGCTGTCGCAAAGGCCATGTCGCTGCTGTCCACGGCGTGGAAGCCGCCATCCAGCAGGATTACCGCGACGTCCACCACTGGATGGCCCAGAGGCCCCTTCCGCGCGGCCTCCTCCGCCGCCTGGGCGATGGCCGGGATGAAGCGCTTCGGGACGGCACCGCCCACGACCTTCTCGTCGAAGTGAAAGCCCGCCCCGCGGGGACGGGGGGCAATTTGCAGCTTCACATCCGCGAACTGGCCGTGTCCGCCGGTCTGCCGCTTGAGGCGCGCCTGTTGGATGACGGCATGGCGGATCGTCTCCCGAAAGGCGACCGGGGGGCGTGCCGTGCGCAGCTTGACCCCCGTCGACGCGATCAGGCGGTCCAGCGCGGTGCGTAGATGTATCTCGCCCTGGCCTCCGAGAATGGTCGTGCCGCTCTCTGCGTCCTGGGTCACCGTCAGCGCAGGGTCCTCCTCGGTCAACCGCTGCAGGCCGGTGGAGAGGCGCACCTCGTCGGTGCGCTCCTCAGAGACGATGCTCAATGCGAAGACCGGGGGTGGCGGTTCCGGAAAAGGGAGCGGGGGGCCGCCCAGGGTAGCCCCGGTGCGGACGCCATCCAATCGGCCCAGGGCCACGAGATCGCTTGCCTCGGCCTGCCGCACCTTCTCCGTCTCACCGCCGGGAAAGCGGTAGATGCCGCCGACGCGTTGCCCGCCCAATGCCGCTCCATCCTCCAGCGG
>JAQGHY010000197.1 GCA_028291455.1 Rubritepida sp.
AATGAGCCACCTCATCGCGGATGAGCGTGGCCAGGGCGGCGGGCGGCGAGCCCAGCGGCTCGAAGCCAGCCACTTCCAAAACACGCCCCGTGGCGGGATCGGCGAGTGCCCGCCCGGCTTCGGCGCCGATGCGCTCAATGCGCTCCGCCGGCGTCCCCTGAGGCGCGAAGAGGCCGATCCAGGCATAGATGCCGGCCCCGGGCTCACCGACCTCGGTCATCAGCGGCACGTCGGGAAGCTGCACCATCCGCGCGTCCCCGGAGATGGCCAGCGCGCGTACCTGCCCTGCCTGGACCTGAGCCAATACGGAGCCAGCCGCGGCGGCCATGAGCTCGATCCGCCCGGCGACGATCTCCGTCACGCTTTGGGGCACGGAGCGGAACGGGATATGCGTCATCTCCAGCCCGTGCCGCGCGGCCATCTCGGCCACCATGAGGTGGCCAGTGCTGCCGGCGCCGACCGATCCGTAATTCAGCCTGCCCTGGTTCGCGCGGGCATAAGCCACCAACTCCGCGACGTTATGGACGGGCACGCTGGGATTCACCGCCAGCACGAGCGGCATGCGCGCCAGCAGCGATATCGGCAGGAGGTCGGCGACGGGATCGTAGCCCAGCTGTGGGTTGAGGATCTTCGCGATGGAGCCGGGGCCGCCGATGGTCACGCCGAAGGTATGGGCGTCCGTCGCCTTGGCCGTGGCCTCGGCACCGATGATGCCGCCGCCGCCGGCGCGATTGTCGGTGACGAAAGGCTGGCCGAACACCCGCGAGAAATGCTGTCCCACCGCCCGCGCGGCGATATCGGGCGTGGAACCGCCGGGGAAGCTCACGATAAGGCGGACGGGCCGATCGGGCCAGACAGGCTGCGCGAGCGCGGGCGCCGCGAGAGCGGGAAGCGCGAGCAAGGCGCGGCGTGTGGCTTTCATGGCGGTCCTCCGGATTGGGACGGAGCTTATACCGTTCATCTCCCGGCGTAATCGAGCCGGGGCAGGATGAAGCCCTGCGCCGGGAAGACCGTGTTCCCGTAATCGCCGGCGCGAGGGTACCAGACGCGCACCTGGGTCCAGTCGTTGCCGGGGGAGACGTCGAGCACCGGCTGGTCCCGCGCCACGCGGCCTCGCCCGTATCCGCTGGCCCAATTGGCGTGGTCCACGCGGATTTCCCTGGTCGAAACGATGCGCGCGACCACGGCCACATGGCCCGACGGCAGCCGCGAGGTGCGGGCGAGCACCATCACGCTTCCGGACGATGGCCGGTTCCCGCGCTGGTATCGCCCGGCCGCCGCGGCCCACCATTGCCAGGCGTCGCCGCGCAGCTCGAGGCCGGAGCGGGCGCGGGCATAGGGCACGCAGGAGAGGTCGAGCGAGGCGCCGGGATCGGGGACGCCGGCGATGGTGGGCGTGCGCGTGGTACCGCAGCCGGCAAGCGCCGACAGCGCGATCAGCCCCAGCACCCCCCGCCGGTCGATCACCTTGGAAAACCCCCGAGCGCTTCCCCCGAAGCGCGAAGGCTCAAGGACTAGCGCAAGGCGGAGGCGCGATAAAGGCGGATCGCATCACGGCTCGAAATCGAGCGCCATCGCCGCGAGGCTCGGCCCCACCCATTGCTCGGCGTAACCCACCTGGCCCGTCTCCCCATCCGCCCAGAAACGGTTCACGACGGGCGAGAAGCCGGGGACGCGGCAGCGCTCCTCGACCAGGATCAGCGCCTCCTCGGTGCGGTAGGCGCGCAGGCGGCAGTCAAAGGCGATGCCGAAGCGCATGGTCGCGGGATCGCGCGAGGCGCCGGAGAAATCGACCAGCCGGCGCGCCTCGGCGCTGCGCTCCAGCAGGGCCCGGGGATCCTCCAGCGGGTCGGGGCCTTCGAAGCGGGTGGCCATGATCATCTGCGGCAAGCCCGCCGTCGCCACCACGCGCGCACCCTCGGTCGCGACCACCACGCCGCCCGGCGCTCGCCACATGCGGCGGTTGCCCTGCTGCTGGATCAGCTGCGCCGTGGCGGCCCGCCGCCCAAGCGCGAAGCGGACGACCTCGGGGCCGTTCTCCTCAGCATCCTGGCTTTCGGCCTCGGCGATGGCTAGGCGGTCCGGCTCGCCGGGCGCGAAGAGGCGGGTGATCTCGGCAATCGGCGTGTTGCCGCCGCAAGCACCCAGCGACAGCAGGAGGAGAATGGAAATCTGGCGCATGGGCGCAGCCTAGAAGCGCGAATGGCATGTAACGAGGGGTGGCTTGCCCCCGCGCGCCAAAACCCGCAGAGACGCCCGGCCATGTCATCCCTCGCCCATGCGGGAATATCCCCGCTCGCCCAGGCTCGGCGAATCGTCGTGAAGATCGGCTCCGCGCTGCTCGTGGAGGCGGCGGAGCCGCGCCTGGCCTGGCTTGATTCCGTGGCGGCCGATATCGCGGCCCTGCGGGCGCGGGGTGTGGAGGTCGTCGTCGTCTCCTCCGGGGCGGTAGCGCTGGCGCGGGGCACGCTCGGCCTCACGCGCAAGGTGTTGCGGCTTGAGGAGAAGCAGGCCGCCGCCGCGGTGGGGCAGATCCGCCTGGCGGGTGCCTGGGAGCAGGCGCTCTCCGCCCACGGCATGCGCGCCGCGCAGCTACTGCTGACGCTGGAGGACAGCGAGGACCGCCGCCGCTACCTCAACGCCCGCGCCACGCTGGCAACGCTGGCCGAACTCGGCTGCGTGCCTGTGATCAACGAGAACGACACGGTCGCCACCGCGGAAATCCGCTTCGGCGACAACGACCGGCTGGCCGCGCGCGTGGCCGAGATGATCTCGGCCGACGCGCTGATCCTGTTTTCCGACATCGACGGCCTCTACACGGCCGATCCCCGCAAGGACCCGCAGGCCGTGCACCTGCCGGTGATCGAGCGGCTGACCGACGAGATCATGGCCATGGGGGGCGATCCCCCGCCCGGCTATTCCTCCGGCGGCATGCGCACCAAGCTGATTGCGGCCCGCATTGCAACCGGCGCTGGCTGCGCCATGGCGATCGCACTCGGCCATGCGCCGCATCCGCTGGCGCGCATGGAGGCGGGCGAGCGATGCAGCTGGTTCCTGGCCTCGCCGGAGGGCCGGACGGCTCGCAAGCGTTGGATCGGCGGCAGTCTGCAGCCGCATGGCGTGCTGACGGTGGATGCGGGGGCGGGACGGGCGCTGCTACGCGGCGGCTCGCTGCTGCCGGCCGGCGTGCGCGGCGTCTCCGGCGAATTTTCGCGCGGCGATCCCGTGAGCGTGCGAGACGAGGCGGGGCGCGAGCTGGCGCGTGGTCTTTGCGCCTATGACGCGGCGGATGCGGCACGCATCGCGGGGCACCGCAGCGCCGAGATCGAGGACTTGCTGGGCTGGCGTGGGCGCGACGAGATCATCCACCGGGACGACCTGGTCTTGATCGCGTCCGACCGGCCGCGCGAATTGGAAGGATAGCCGATGTTCGATGCATTCCTCATGGGCCTGGTCGAGGGGCTGACCGAGTTCCTCCCCATCTCCTCCACCGGGCACCTGATCCTGCTGGGCCAGCTGCTCGACTTCGAGGGGCCGCCTGGAAAGGTCTTCGAGATCTCCATCCAGCTCGGCGCCATCCTCGCGGTGATCGTGGTGTTCTGGCGCAAGCTGCTGGACGTGTCCTTGGGCATGTGGCGGCCGCGCACGCCGCAGCGCTACTTCGCGATCAACATCATCCTTGCCTTCCTGCCGGCGATGATCATCGGCGGGACGCTGCATGGCACCATCACGGCGCTGCTGTTCAACCCCTACGTCGTCTGCGTGGCCTTAATCGTCGGCGGCATCGCCATCATCGCGATCGAGCGGGCGATGCCGGTGGCCAGCATCCATTCCGTGGCCGAGATCGGGCCGTTGGCGGCGCTGCTGGTCGGCTTCGGCCAGGCCTTCGCGATGATCCCGGGCACCTCGCGCTCGGGCGCTACGATCATCACCGCGCTGCTCTGCGGCGTGGACCGCAGGACGGCGGCGGAGTTCAGCTTCATCCTGGCGATCCCGACCATGCTGGCGGCCACGGCCTATTCCTTGCTGAAGGCGCGCAACGAGCTCTCCTTCGATGGGATGACGCAGATCGGCATCGGCTTCGTGACGGCCTTCGTCGTGGCGTTGATCACGGTGCGGGCTGTGCTGGCAGTGATCGGGCAGATCGGCTTCACGCCCTTCGGCTGGTACCGGATCATCCTGGGCGTGGTGATGCTGGTGGCGTTGACGCTGGGGTAGGCCAGAGCTGGGCTAGGCCAGAGCTGGGCTAGGCTAGGGGCGCGCTGCAACCCGGCCGCCCCGCCGGACGTTCTGTCCCTGTCCGCCCCATCCGGGGGCGGGGGCCGGCCACCACGTGGCATGGCCCGCACGGTCGTCGCCGCCCCACGAGAGGGGCTGGCGCTTCGGACCGGACAGGCATCAACGAGGAGACCCCCAGATGAAGACCACGAATTTGATCTACGCCGCCCTTGGTTCCCTGCTGATCGCCGGCCCCGCCTTGGCCCAATCGCAGATGGAAATGAAGGATCGCCAGGACCGCATGGAGCGCCCGCGCGGCGGCGACAGCATGGGTGAGATGGAGCGCGAGCGCGGCGGCAATTCCGACCGGCCCTGGGTGCCGGGCCAGAACCGCGACGGCCGCTTCGCCGATAACATGCGTGGCGAGCGCGTGGCCGTGCAGGATTGGCTGAAGGAAGCGCAGGAGGCCGTGCGCCAGGGCAATTTCGGCCGTGCGAACGAGTTCCTGGAGCGCGCCGCGACCCGCATGCTCAGCCGCGGCACCGAGGCATCGCGTGCTGGCGAAGCCATGGAAAGCCGGAGTCTGCGCCACATCAACGACGCCCGCGAAGCGCTGCGCCATCGTGATCGGCGCGAGGCGATGCGGCAGATCGATATGGCGCTTAGCGCCGGTTGATTCGAGCGGGGGTGTATTGGCCTCCGCGCATTCCGCACCTTTTGCGGGATAAATGGGGGAGGGCAGTGCCCTCCCTTTTTTATGGCCGCTTTCGCGCCTCGTTCATTCCAGCGGTAAGGCTGCCCTATCGTCGGCAAGAACCATTTGCCGCCTCGACGCTCGGGACAGCAAAGCTACCGGGCGCGTCAGTCTCGCTGCACGCACATCGCCACGCCCATGCCGCCGCCGATGCACAGCGTCACCAGACCCTTCTTCGCATCCCGGCGCTGCATCTCGTACAGCAGCGTGGTCAGCACGCGCGCGCCCGAGGCGCCGATCGGATGGCCGAGCGCAATGGCGCCGCCATTCACATTCACCTTCGAGGTATCCCAGCCGAGCTCCTTGTTCACCGCGCAAGCCTGCGCGGCAAAGGCCTCGTTAGCCTCGATAAGGTCCAGGTCGCCGACGGACCAGCCGGCCTTTTCCAGCGCCTTGCGGCTGGCCGGGATCGGGCCGGTGCCCATGATCGAGGGGTCCACCCCGGCCGTCGCCCAGCTCACGATGCGGGCGAGCGGCGTGATGCCGCGGCGCCTGGCTTCATCGGCGCTCATCACCACCACGGCGGCCGCGCCGTCGTTAATGCCCGAGGCATTGCCGGCGGTGACGGTGCCGTCCTTCGAGAACGCGGCGCGCAGCTTGCCCAGCACTTCCATGGTCGTGTCGGGGCGGGGGTATTCGTCGGCGGTGACGATCACATCGCCCTTGCGGCCCTTCACGGTGACCGGCACGATCTCGGCGTCGAAGCGGCCGGCCACCTGGGCCTCGCCGGCCTTGCGCTGGCTGTTGAAGGCGAACTCGTCCTGCTCGGCGCGGGTGAGCTGGTATTTCTGTGCGACGTTCTCGGCCGTGTTGCCCATGTGGTAGCCGTGGAAGGCGTCCCACAGCCCGTCCTTCAGCATGGTGTCGACCAGTTCGAGGCCGCCCATCTTCTGGCCGTTGCGAAGGTTCGCGGCGTGCGGCGCCTGGGTCATGCTCTCCTGCCCGCCGGCGATGACGATATTGGCGTCGCCCGACGAGATCTGCTGGGCCGCCAGGGCCACCGCACGCAGGCCCGAACCGCAGAGCTGGTTGATGCCGAAAGCCGTCCGCTCGTAGGGAATGCCGGCCATGACGGCGGCTTGGCGGGCGGGGTTCTGGCCGGCGGCGGCGGTGAGGATCTGGCCGAGGATGACCTCGTCCACGTCGGTCGCCGCGACGCCTGCGCGCGACAGCGCCGCCTCGATGGCGATCTTGCCGAGGGCATGGGCGGAGAGAGTGGCAAAGACGCCGTTGAAGCTGCCCACCGGGGTACGCGCGGCGGATGCGATGACGATGTCGGTCATTGGCGAAAGACCCTCCAAAGGATTGTTGCGGCCAGTCTCGCGCGCCGTCAGAGGCCGCGCAACCATTCCAGCATGGGGCGCCAGAGCGCGGCTTCCGCTCCCTGGCCGGCGACCATGCCGATATGCCCGGCCTGGGCGATGTGCACTGTCGCATCTGGGATCGCGGCGGCCAGCGGCAAGGCCGAACCGGGGGGAACGATGCGGTCCCGGGCGGGAATGGCGAGAAAGGCGGGGCCGCGCCAGTCGCCCGGGTTAACCGGCTTTCCGGCGACGGCCCATTCGCCACGGGCGGGGGTGTTGTGACCGTACCAGCCGCCGATCGTCTCCCGCGCCACGGGGGCGGCGAGGGGGATGCCGTCGTTCAGCCAGTCCTCCAGCGCCACGAAACGGCGGGCGCGCGGGCTGGCGGGGTCGAGCCGGGCGAAGGCGCGGAACTTCTGCGGGATGCCGTAGGGGTCCAGCATGGCGAAGAGGCTTTGCAGCGTGTCCACGCCCAGCGCACCGGCATGCTCCATCATCGGCTCCAGGCCGGGCAGCACGCGGGCGAGGCCGTGGGACTGCGGGTCGGACGAGAAATCCCAGGGGGTGGCGAGAAGCGCCAGCGCGCCCACGCGGTCCGGCCGGCGCAAGGCAGCGGCCAGCGCCAGCAGCCCGCCCATGCAATAGCCGGCGAGAACCAGGCCGGACGGTGCGGCCATCAACGCGCGTTCGAGGCGGCCGGCGATATGGTCGGTGAGGTTGAAGCGGCGCTCGGCCGGACCCGGCCAACCCCAGTCGAGCAGCAAAGGGCGCAGGCCGTTTGCGGCCAGGAAGCGCATGAGCGAAGCGCCCTCGTCGAGATCCAGCACATAGGCGCGGTTGATCAGCGAAGGCACGAACAGCACGGGCCGCCCGGTGCCACCGAAATCCAGCAGCCGCGCGGAACCCTCGCTCCACAGCACGGGCGGGTCCGGCAGGCTGCGTGTGTGGGGATGGCGGCGATAGGCGGCGATGCCCCCGAGCAGTGCCGCATCCTCACGCCACAGCCGGCGCAGGACGGCGGCGCGGAAGGCGTTAGTTCCGGGGGGGGCGAGGCTTGCGAGGCTTTGCGCGATCCGCGCCGCCTCTTGCTGGCCCGCCTTCGAGCGCGGCCAGCCGCTGTTCCAACTCGGCGAGGCGGAGGGCAAGCCCGGCAGCGGCATCGTCAGCGCCGCCATGCCCCGGGCCGCGCCCAGCATCAGGTGCAGGTTCAGCGGGCGCGGGCCGCGGCGCGGGCTCGGGTTCATGCGCGGGCCATTTCATGACCGCGAGCTGGGCGGATTGCGCGCGCCAGAATGCCGCCACGAGCCCGACGGAGGCCGCCCAGGCTTCCGCCAATTCCGCATCCTGGCCGAGCCCGGCGAGCTCGCTTTCCCAAAGGGCTATCCAGTCGGCGGCCAGGCGATCGAGGTCGTCGGGGTCGTCCATCCATGCCCGTGGCTGTGCTTCGGTATAGGGTGTGCGAAGGTTGCTCGCTTCCCAGGACGCACGTGCTACGCTCGCAGGGAAATAAACGCCATATGCAAACGCCAAGGCTGGGGGAACGCCGCATGCCCGATCAATCGGCAGAGACGAAGGCCGGCAAGCCGCCCGTCGTCGTGAAGAAATACGCCAACCGGCGGCTCTACAACACCGAGAGCAGCAGTTACGTCACCTTGGAGGATTTGGCGCAGATGGTGCGCCTGGGCCGGGACTTCGTCGTCTACGACGCGAAATCCGGCGACGACATCACGCGATCGGTGCTGACGCAGATCATCGTGGAGGAGGAGTCGAAGGGCAGCCTGCTGCCCGAGAGCTTTCTACGCCAGCTCATCGGCTTCTATGGCGACAGCCTGCAGGGCGTGCTGCCGCGCTACCTGGAAGTGACGATGTCCGGCTTCTCCCGCCAGCAGCAGGAGATGCGAAAGGGTGTCGAACAGGCGCTGAAGCCGTTCAGCCTGGAGGAGGTCAGCCAGCGCAACATCGCCATGATGGAACGCGCCATGAGCCTGTTCACGCCCTTCCAGGGCCGCAGCGAACTGGATGCGGTAAAAACGGAGAATGCGGCGCTGAAGGCCGAGCTGGCCGCGCTGAAGGCTAAGGGCTAACGCGGGAAGAGGGCGCCGAACCGGGGATTCACATGCCCGAGGCCGCGCCCGAATTTCCCGCCCTGGCGACGGAGAGCCTGATCCTGCGCGCCTTCGCGCCGGAGGACGCTACCGCTTTCCAGGCCCTGCTCGCGATGCCGGAGGTGACTCGCCACACCAATTGGCCGGATGCGCCGAATGCGGAGAAGGCCGCCCGTTTTGTTGCCTATATGTCGGGACTTTTTGCGAAGCGGGTCGGCTGTGGCTGGGCCATCGAGGACCGCGCGTCGGGGCGACTCATCGGCGCCATTCGCTACAATTACTTCGTCATGGACTGGAAGCGCGGCGAGGTCGGGTACGAGCTGCACCCCGCCCATTGGGGCCGCGGGCTGATGACCGAGGCCCTGCGCTCCGTCGTCCTATGCGGCCACCAGCATTTCGGCCTCAACCGCATCGACGCCTGGACGCTGGAGGGCAACGGCGGCTCCGACCGCGTGCTGGAAAAGGCCGGCTTCCGCTACGAGGGCACGCAGCGGCAGAAGGCCTTCTTCAAGTCGCGCTTCACGATTTCCGGACCTTCGCCCGGCTCGCGCAAGACCCGCTCTGATCGTTCAGCGGCATTCCTCGATCGGCTTGCCCAGCGCCGCCACGCGGTCTCCCTCGCGGAGGCAGCCCTCATGCCAGACGCCCCGGAACCAGCCCTCTTCGACGCTGTAATACTCGCCGGGACCTTCGGGCAGGCCTTCTCGGAACTCGCCGCGGAAGAGGTTGCCGTTGATCCAGAACATCACCCCCTGGCCGTGACGCAATCCCTGCCGCCACTCGCCATCATAGCGCCCTGCCGGAAAGACCCGCAGGCCGCGGCCTTGCTCGCGCCCCTCTTGCCATTCGCCCTGGTAGATCTCGCCGGAGGAATCGAGAAAGGTGCCGATCCCGTGCATCCGGCCGCGCGCGACGGTGCCGACGTAGCGCTCGCCGCTCTGCACGCCTTCCAGCGTGTAGCGCCAGGCCAACAGGCCCTCACCCTGGGCCGGGCCCTCGGGGCAGGGGCCGGTCCAGCGGACGCTTTCCTCCTGCTGCGGGTTGGGGTTCCACACCCAGCAACCGTTCACGGCATCCAGCGTCCAGCCGGGCCGGCCGGGCTCGGCGATGGCTTCCGCCGCG
>JAQGHY010000204.1 GCA_028291455.1 Rubritepida sp.
GGGCGCCTGCGCCATCGGGCGGGGCGGCGGCGGGCTCGAACACGCGGCGAGCAGCACGGCGGCGGCGAAAGCGCCGTAGAGGGGCTTGAGGCTCATTGTCGTTTCCTTCGGGTGGTGGGAATTGCAAATCCCCAACACTCGAAGGCTTGGAAGGTTACTTGGCCTTGGCAATAAAGCCGCAGGTCGAATTAGCGCTGGCCGCGATCCACCCGGACCTCGACGCGGCGGCTCTCCAACTCTCCGAAGCCGGCCGTAGCGCCGCGGTAGAGGATACGGATGCGGTTCGCCCGCACGCCGTTCTCGATCAGCGTATCGGCCACGATCCGCGCCCGCAGGCGGGACAGGATCATGTTTGCCTCACGCGAGCCGCGCGGTGCGGCGAAGCCCACGACCAGGAGCCGCGTGCGGGGCGATGCATCAGCGAGACGGGCCGCATCGCGCAGCGCCTCCTCGGCCGGCTGGTCCAGCCGTGCGGACCACTCTTCGAAGAAGATCGGCAGAGCGCGTGAAGGATCGACGGGCGCGGGAGCAGCGGCGGCAACCGGCGCGGGCTCGGGCGCCGTGACGGGTGCGGGCGCCGGTACTTCGGCGCAGGCCACGGCCAGGGTCAGCAGGGCAGCGCCGAGCGCGCCTTTGGTCAGGATGGGGTGCACGCTTCTCTCCTTGGATAATAGCCGAGTCTGCATCATCCTTTTGCCGCGTGTGTTGCTTTCTGTCACGGCCCGAACGCGGGGTGCCGGATTCAGGGGCTGGCCCGGCGCTCCGGCGGTCGGCTAATCGATGATTCGCTCGATGCGGTTCACCTCGACCACCTCCCGCCAGCGGGCGAGTTCGCTGCGGACATGTGCGGCGAAGCGCTCCGGCGGGCCGCCCTCGGGCCGGGCGCCGAGGTCCCGCAGGCGTGCCAGCACCACCTCATCGGCCAGCGCCATGTTGAACAGTGCGTTGAGCCGCGCGACCACGTTTGCCGGCGTGCCGCGCGGCGCCATATAGCCGAACCAGGGTTCGATCACCGCGTTGGCCATGCCGGACTCGGCCAGTGTCGGCACCTCCGGCAACGCGGGGTCCCGCGCGGAGCCGCTGACGGCCAGCGCCCGCAACTGCCCGCCGCGGATGCTGCCGATCAGTGTCGGCGTATTCTCGAACATCATCTGCGTGTCGCCGGCGATCACCGCCTGCATCCCAGGCGCCCCGCCGCGGAAGGGCACATGGACCATGTGCAAGCCGAGGCGCCCGTTGATGAATTCCGGCAGCAGATGATTGGAGCTGCCGAAGCCGGAGGAGGAATAGCTCACCTGGTTCCCCGGCCGCTTCGCCCAATCGACGAATTCCTGGAAGGTCCGCGCCGGATGGTCCGGCCGGACGACCATGGCGTTCATCACGCTGCCGCTCCAGAAAACCGGCACCAGGTCGCGCTCGATGTCGAAGGGCATGCGCGCATAGATCGCGGCATTGATCGCGCAGTTGCCGATGGTGCAGGCGCCGAGCGTATAGCCGTCGGGCGCGGCCTGCGCGGCGGCGGCCATGCCGATATTACCATTGGCGCCGGAGCGGTTCTCGACGACCCAGCGGTTGGGCAGGTCACGGCTGGCGCGCTCGGCCAGGATCCGGGCGATGAGATCGGTGGCGCCGCCGGGCGTGAAGGGCAGGATGATGCGGACGGGACGGTCGGGTTGCCACTCCTGGGCGACGGCGGGGGCGATGGCAGGCAGGCTCAGCGCGCAGACGAGCGCTATGGCGAGGCGACGCATGTTCCACTCCCTTTTATTTTATTTCGGGCACTAAAGCGGGGCGGAACCCTCCGCGTCCATCATATCCGCACTTGATGCGGGACCGCCCAGCGGTTATTGCTTCGGACATGGCGATACGGACCGCAAATTCTGCGCTGTCTGCCGGGCTTTCCGCCCGGGTGCTTCCGCTCGCCCTCCTTTCGCTTCGACTTTCCCGCCCCTGGGTGTGACGCGCGGCCGCTTTCGGCCAGCACCGCTCAGGGGACCCTGAATAACCAGGGGTTTACGCGGAAAAACAATCGAACCAACGAGATCGCCATGAGCATCATCCATCCTTCCTTCGGCACGCTGGATTCAGGCCGGATCATAATTTTCGACACGACGCTCCGTGACGGCGAGCAATCGCCCGGTTTCTCCATGAACCTCGACGAGAAGCTCCGCATGGCCGAGGCCCTGCACGAGCTCGGCGCCGACGTGCTGGAGGCGGGCTTCGCCATCGCCAGCCCCGGCGATTTCCAGAGCGTGCAGTCCATCGCCAAGCGCTTCTCCAAGGACGGCCCGGTTATCGCCAGCCTCAGCCGCGCGAACACCGCCGACATCCTGGCCTCGGCCGAGGCGACCAAGCCTGCGGCACGCCCGCGCATCCACATCGTGCTCGCGACCTCCGATCTGCATATGCGTGTGAAGCTGCGCATGACGCGCGAGGACGTGCTGCAGCGCATCACCGAGAGCGTGACGCTCGCCCGCAACCATGCCGCCGACGTGGAATGGTCGGCCGAGGACGGCTCGCGGTCGGATCTCGAATTCCTGTGCCGCTGCGTGGAGACGGCGATCAAGGCCGGTGCCACCACCATCAACATCCCCGACACCGTCGGATATTCGCTGCCGGCGGATATGGGGCTGATCTTCTCGACGCTGATGAACAAGGTTCCGGATGCGGACAAGGTCATCTTCTCGGCACATAACCACAACGATCTCGGCCTCGCGGTGGCGAACACGCTGGCCGCGGTCCAGGCCGGCGTTCGCCAGATCGAATGCACCATCAACGGTATCGGCGAGCGCGCGGGCAATGCGAGCCTTGAAGAGGTCGCGATGGCGCTGCGCACGCGGCATGACGTGCTAGGGCTGCACACGGGCATCGAGACCAAGCGCATCCTGCGGACGTCCAAGCTGCTGGCGAGCATCACCGGCTTCGACGTGCAGCCGAACAAGGCCATCGTCGGCCGCAACGCCTTCGCGCATGAGAGCGGCATCCATCAGGATGGCGTGCTCAAGGATGCGAACACCTACGAGATCATGACGCCCGAGAGCGTGGGCTGGTCGACCAACAGCATCATCCTGGGCAAGCATTCGGGCCGTGCGGCCTTCCGCGACCGGCTGAAGACGCTGGGCTACGAGATCGGCGACAACCAGCTGAACGACGCCTTCAAGCGCTTCAAGGATTTGGCCGACCGCAAGAAGGTCGTCTACGACGAGGACATCGCGGCCCTGGTCGACGACGAGGTGGGCCGGACCAACGAGCGCATCAAGCTGACCGGCATGACGGTGGCGACCGGCATGGGCTCCAAGCCGATGGCGACCGTCGCGCTCGATGTCGACGGCGATCGCGTCGACGGCATGTCCGGCGGCGACGGGGCCATCGACGCCACCTTCAACGCCATCCGCCAGGCCTTCCCGCATGGCGGCAATCTCAAGCTCTACGCCGTGCAGAGCGTGACCGGCGGCACCGACGCCCAGGCCCGCGTGACGGTGCGGCTCGAGGAGGACGGCAAGCTGGTGGATGGGCAGGGGGCGGATACCGACACCATCGTCGCCTCCGCCCGCGCCTATGTGCATGCGCTGAACAAGCTGCTTGTGAAGCGCGAGCGGACGGCGCCGCCCGAGGTGGCGAACGCCTGACGACGGGTTTAGGGCGGGCTGGCCGAGCCTGAGGCGGTCTGCCCAGGCAGGCCGCTTGCCCCCGTTGACCCGAAGGGGTACGCCACGCCATCCCACCTTGCCCCGGAAGGCTTCCCCGCATGTTCTCACGCCTGTTCGGCTTCCTCTCCGCCGACATGGCCATTGACCTCGGTACCGCCAACACGCTGGTTTACGTGAAGGGCCGGGGCATTGTGCTGAACGAGCCTTCCGTCGTCGCCATCTCCGACAATCGCGGTCGCAAGCAGGTCCTCGCCGTGGGCGAGGAGGCCAAGCAGATGCTCGGCCGCACGCCGGGCAACATCGCCGCCATCCGCCCGCTGCGCGACGGCGTTATCGCCGATTTCGAGGTGGCGGAGGAGATGATCAAGCACTTCATCCGCAAGGTGCACAACCGCCGCAGCTTCACCTCGCCGATGATCATCGTCTGCGTGCCCTCCGGCTCCACCGCCGTCGAGCGCCGCGCGATCCAGGAGAGCGCCGAGAGCGCCGGCGCCCGCAAGGTCCTGCTCATCGAGGAGCCCATGGCGGCCGCGATCGGCGCCGGCCTGCCCGTGACCGAGCCCTCGGGCTCCATGGTCGTGGACATCGGCGGCGGCACGACCGAGGTCGCCGTGATCTCGCTGGGCGGCATCGTCTATGCGCGCAGC
>JAQGHY010000240.1 GCA_028291455.1 Rubritepida sp.
CATGCCCTGAATAAGTGGTTTGGCACCCGCTGCGTCAAGATGTCCGGCACCGGGACTCAGACCAGCCCGAACAGCACGGCGGCGATGGCCAGCACCGCTCCGAAAACCCCGAAGAGGCCGACGAGGAGGCCGCGCCACTCCGCCGCTTCCATCCCGAGCAGGGTGGCCGGCCGGCCGCGCGTATGGATCGGGTAGGATCTTCCGTCGAGTGGCATCCTGGCCTCGTCATCCTGTTGTGCCCCGTCAGGATGTGCCGCGACGAATTGCCAAATGGTAAAGACGCTTGCTGTTTTCCGGCCTGCGGGGGCCTTCCCTCACGCGCGTTTGCGCCCCATGTCGGCATGAAGAATGGAGATGCAGATGCACGGAGCCGCGGACGACGAGGCCCCCGAAGACCTGAGCCATGCGGGCTCGGTCGTGGACAAGGCCATCGAGTACATGCTGGAGCAGAAGATCGACCCCATCTCGGCGGCCTCGGCCCTGCTGGGCGGATCGCTCGGCCTGCTGGCCCGCAGCATGGACGATCGCGGGATCGCGGGGGTGCTGCGCCAGGCGCTGAAGAGCGTCGAATCCGGTGAGTTGCGGCAGCTGCCGTCGCTGCCGAAGGGCTGAAGGCTTGACTCCTGGCCGGGGCTCCCGCATACGCCGCGCTCCTTTTTCCACACGTGCGCGGAGTGCCGCGCGCGCCCCGTTTGCAGGATTATCACCATGGCTCGCCGCTGCGGCATCACCGGCAAGGGCGTACTGACGGGCAATAACGTCAGCCACGCGAACAACAGGACGCGCCGGCGTTTCCTGCCCAACCTGCAGGAAAGCTCGTTCTTTTCCGACATCCTCGCGACGTCGATCCAGCTTCGCCTCACGGTGAACGGTATCCGCACGATCGAGCACAATGGCGGGCTGGACTCCTTCCTGTTGAGCACGCCCGCGCGCAACTTGCCGCCGGAAGCGCTGATCCTGAAGCGCCGCATCACGCGCGCTCAGGCCAAGAAGGCCGCGGCCTAACCTCTTAGGCCGGCATTAACCCATCCTCGGCACAGTCCGGGGATGGCGCTTGATACCCTTCACTTCTTTCTGATCGTCCTGGCGGCGACCGGCATTCTGGCCGGTATCGCCTCCTCGGCGCGCGCGGCCCGTCTCACGGCGGAAGTCGCCACGCAGCGGAGCCTTGCCCAAGGCCGCGCCCGCAGCTTCGCCCTCCTCTCCCACGACATGAACGGCCTCGGCCTTGCCCTGCTGGGCCGCGCGCAGTCTATGGAAACCGATCTCGGCCGCGCCTTCGAGGGTGAGGCGCGGCAGTTGCTCGCGCTCGCGGATGCGGCGGCCGAGGACGGCGCGGGCGCCGCACCGGCCCGCAAGCTGTTGGAGGAGCGGTTCGCCCTCACCCCCATCCTGCACGAGGCCGTGGCCATCGCCGGCGCCCAGCTTGGGCCGGGCACGCGGCATTGGCGAATCGCAGCCGGCATTGAGAGCCTGACCGTGATCGCCGACCGGCGAGCCTTGCGCGGGGCGCTTGTGCAGGTGCTGGGCCGCGCCGCCCGGGCGACGCGGGATGGCGATTTCATCGATGTGCGCGCGGATCTACGGCCGCATGCCGCATCCATCGTCGTGGAGGATGAGGGTGTCGGGCTTGCCATCGACGATCTGACGCCCCTGGCCCATGACGGCGCCCCGGAGCGAACGCGCGGGTTGAGCTTCGGCCTGTCGCTGGCGCGCTCGCTGCTGCGGGCGCATGGCGGGGAGCTGGTGATCGAAGCCGCGCCCGGCATCGGTGCCCGGGCTTTCCTGTCGCTGCCACCGGAACGGATGGCGGTGGCTTAAGCGATGGCGAAAAGCAGCAGCAGGGTTTGCTGGAAGGGGTTCTGATTGTCGTCGGAGACCAGCGCCACCAGTGTCCTCCCGCCATGGCGCGCTACGGCGACGCCCTCCCAGTTCTCGGCTGGGGCGTCAGGCGGCAGGTCGAGCCAGGTTTCCCCGGATAGCGGGGCCGCCCCACGCAAGATCTCCGCCGGCAGATGGGCGAGCCGCCCGGTGAATCCGCTGAAGAGCGTGAAGCGCCGCTCCAGTACCAGCGCGCCGCCGTCCGGCAGCCCTGCCGCATCTGTTGGATTCAGGTCCGGGCCGGGCAGATAGGCGGTTTCGCGCCAGATCGTATGGCTGCCTTGCATACTGCCGAGCCAGGCCTTGCGGCTTTCGGGACCGGCGGCGCCGGGGAGTTGCTCGGCCACAGCCAGCAGGCGCCCATCGGCCAGAACGGTCAGCGCCTCCAGCCCGCCATTTCCCGGCGCGGCATCCAGGCCGGGCGGCATGTCGAAGGGCATTCCGGGCCCGGATAGATCGCGGTAGCGCAGGATGCGGTGCAGGCGCTCGAAGCCGACCAGCCAGTCCCCGCCGGGCAGCCGCGCCAGGCTTTCCGCATCGCCGAGACGACCGCGCCGCAGGGCAGCGCCGGCGGCATCGAGCAACGGCCCATGGCTCACCGGGCCCAGCCCGGTCAGTCGCTCGTCCTCGAGGAGCAGCGGCGCGCGCCACCAGCGGCCGAGATCGCTGATTGCGGTCAGCGTGAGATCGGGCGCCAGATGCAGCCCTGACAGACCCCCGAAGCCCCAGACTGCCGTGTTCAGCACAAGCCCGCCCAGGGGATGCAAGTTGGGACGGGAGGGTGCGCCAAGCGGCAGCGGTGTCGCGACGGGATCCGTCGCATCGGCCGTGCAGGCCGGCAAACAGGCAAGACTCGCCAGGAGGGCACGACGGCCGATCAAGAACGGATCACGCAGGCGAGACGTGCCTTGGACCGACTCACGCCACCAGCGGCGCCCGCTCGGTGGCGGCGCGCTGCCAGGCCTCGGCGGCATCCTCGTCGAACAACTCCGCCAGCTTCTTCATCATGGTGCCGCCCAGCTCCTCGGCGTCCACGATCGTCACGGCGCGGCGGTAGTAGCGGGTGACATCGTGGCCGATGCCGATGGCGATGAGCTCCACCTGATTGCGGCCCTCGATCTCCTTGATGACCTCGCGCAGATGCCGTTCCAGGTAATTGCCGGGATTGACGCTCAGCGTGCTGTCGTCCACCGGCGCGCCATCGCTGATGACCATCAGGATGCGCCGGTGCTCGGAGCGAGCGAGCAGGCGGCGATAGGCCCAGTTCAGCGCCTCGCCGTCGATGTTCTCCTTCAGGAGCCCCTCACGGAGCATCAAGCCGATGGCCCGGCGAGACCGGCGCCAGGGTGCGTCGGCGGCCTTGTAGATGATGTGGCGCAGGTCGTTCAGGCGGCCGGGATTGCGCGGCTTGCCCTCCTGCACCCATTTCTCGCGCGACTGGCCGCCCTTCCAGGCACGGGTGGTGAAGCCGAGGATTTCGGTCTTCACCGCGCAGCGCTCCAGCGTGCGGGCCAGGATATCCGCGCACATGGCGGCAACGGTAATGGGCCGCCCACGCATCGAGCCGGAATTGTCGATCAGCAGGGTCACGACAGTGTCGCGGAAATCCGCCTCGCGCTCACGCTTATAGGAGAGCGAGAGGGTCGGGTTCGCCACCACGCGTGCCAACCGCGCCACGTCGAGGATGCCCTCCTCCAGGTCGAAATCCCAGGCGCGCTGCTGCTGCGCCATCAACCGGCGCTGCAGGCGGTTCGCGAGCTTGGAAACCACGCCCTGAAGATGCTGAAGCTGCTGGTCCAGCTGCTGGCGCAGCCGCGTCAACTCGTCCGCGTCGCAGAGGTCGTCGGCATTGACGACCTCGTCGAACTGCGTCGCGAAGGGGCGATAGCGCGAGCTGTCGTCCGTCTGCGGGACTTCCTTGCGGGCCTGCGGTCCGCCGGGCTTCTCGTCGCCCTCGGCGGCGGCGCCCTCTTCCTCGCTATCCTGCGCTTCCTCGTCGGCGGCCTCGCCCTCCATGCTCTCGGGCTCGGCGCCCTGCATGGATTCCTGCTCCTGGCTCTGCGCCTCGCCGGCGCTGGCCTGGTCCTGCTGGGAGGATTGATCGCCGCCCTCGTCGCCTTCCTCGTCCTGGTCGGCCTCGCTCTCCATCTCGGCCTCGGCGAGGTCGAGTGCGGTGAGCAGCTTGCGGGCGGCGCGGGCGAAGGATTCCTGATCGTTGGTGGAGGTGGCCAGCTCCGCCATCGCGGCGGCCGCCTTCTCGTCCAGGCTGTCGCGCCACATGTCGAGCACGCGGCTGGCGGCCGGGGGCGAGGGCTCGCCGGAGATGCGTTCGCGCGCCATGAGGGCGAGCGCGGTGTGCAGCGGAAGCTGGTCCTTCCGCGTCATCCGGTCATAGCCCTCGGTCTCGCATTCCTCCGAGAGCCGGGCGCGCAGATTGGCGGCGACGCCGGCCATATGGCGCGAGCCGACGGATTGGACGCGCACATCCTCGAGCGCATCGAAGACCTCGCGGGCCTCCTTGCGGGAGGGGGAGCGGGCGGCGTGGGTCGCCTCGTTGTGGTGGCGCAGCTTGAGCGCCACGGCATCGGCCGCGCCGCGCAGCTTCGCCATCTCGGCGGGTGGCAATGCGCGCGTGGGCAAGGGAAGGCGCGCGCGCTTGCCGGAAACACCGGCCGGCCCGGGCTGGAAGGCAACCTGCACCTCCGCCTGCTGCGCGATCGCTCGCACGGCGCCGGCGGTGGCGCGCTTGAACTCTTCCTGCCGCGTGAGGTCCTGCTTGCTCAAATCAGCCCGCCTTCTTGTAGAGCCCCGTGGCGATTTCGGCGTTGAAGCAGCGCTGGTAGTATTCCGCCACCGTCGAACGCTCGGCCTCGTCGCACTTGTTGAGGAAGGTCAGGCGGAAGGCGAAGCCCACATCGCCGAAGATGCGCGCGTTGTCGGCCCAGGTGATAACCGTGCGCGGCGACATGACGGTGCTGATGTCGCCAGCGATGAAACCGGCGCGCGTCAGGTCGGCGAGGGCCACCATGGCCTCGACCTCCTTCTTCATCTTGGGGTCGTTGACCGAGCCGATCTTCGACAGCACGATCTCCGTCTCCTGCGCATGCGGCAGGTAGTTGAGCGTGGCGACGATGTTCCAGCGGTCCATCTGGCCCTGATTGATCTGCTGCGTGCCGTGATAGAGGCCGGTCGTGTCGCCGAGGCCGACCGTATTCGCCGTGGAGAACAAGCGGAACATCGGATGCGGGCGGATCACGCGGTTCTGGTCGAGCAGCGTCAGCTTGCCCTCGACTTCAAGCACGCGCTGGATGACGAACATCACGTCCGGGCGGCCGGCGTCGTATTCGTCGAAGACCAGGGCGCAGGGGTGCTGCAGGGCCCAGGGCAGGATGCCCTCACGGA
>JAQGHY010000253.1 GCA_028291455.1 Rubritepida sp.
GCGCTGCTCCTGCCGGGCGGGAAGCTGCCGCTCAATATCTTCGAGCCCCGCTACCTCACGATGACCCTGGACGCCCTGGCCGAGGGGCGCATGTTCGGCATGATTCAGGGCGACTCATCGGTTCCGAAGGACCGGCGCGGCGACGCCATCTACCATGTCGGCTGCCTCGGCCGGATCACCTCCTTCTCCGAGACGGAGGATGGGCGGCTGCTCGTTACCCTCACCGGCATGGTCCGCTTTCGCGTGGCGGAGGAGATCGCCTCGCGGCACGGCTACCGCCGCGTCCGGGCCGATTACGCGCCCTATCTCGCTGATCTCGAGCCGGCCGCCGAGGACGGACTGCCGCGCGACGGTATCCTGGCGGCGCTGCGGCCCTACTTTGCCGTCAAGGGCATCGACGCCAACTGGTCCGCCATCGAGCCCATGGGCGCCCCGGCGCTGATCACCACGCTTTCCATGGTCTGCCCCTTCGCGGTGGCGGAGAAGCAGGCGCTGCTGGAGGCGCCGGGCCTCGCCGAGCGGGCCGAAAGCCTCATCGCCCTGCTGCAGATGGCAGCGCATGGCGATGGAGAGCTCCCGCCCGGCGGGCTGCCGAGCTAGCGCCGCGCCTCACCTGCGATCCGTCGAAGATCCGGCGAGCGCTTCTATCCACGCGGAAAAGGCGATAGGAGTTTTCCCATGACCGATACGCCCATTCCGACTGCCGGCGCGGTGGACCCGCAGCTCCTCGAAATCCTCGTCTGCCCGGTGACGAAGCAGCCGCTCCGCTATGACCGCGAGAAGGGCGAGCTGGTGAGCGAGGCCGCCGGCCTCGCCTATCCCGTGCGCGACGGCATCCCCATCATGCTGCCGGACCAGGCCCGCAAGCTCGACTGATGGCCGCCGCCGTCACGGAGCTGCGCTACCGCTCGGCGGACAAAACCCTCGATGTCGCCTTCGACGACGGCAGCCGCTTCTCGCTGCCGGCGGAATATCTGCGCGTCGAAAGCCCCTCGGCCGAGGTGCAGGGGCATGGTCCCGGCCAGAAGGTGATCGTGGCGGGGCGCCGGCATGTCGGCATCATGCGGATCGAGCCGGTTGGGCATTACGCCGTCCGCATCGCCTTCGACGACCTGCACGACAGCGGCATCTTCAGCTGGGACATCCTGCACAGGCTCGGCAGCGAGCAGCCGGAGCGCTGGGCGGAATACGAGGAAGCCTTGGCGCTCAAGGGCCTTACGCGGGATCCGCCGAAACGCTGACCGGCGCGTCGAGGCCGAGGCGGGCGGACAGGTAGCGAAGCTGCACCGCCTCCTGCGCCTCGGCGCAGATCATCATCCCCGTCAGCAGCAGCGTCAGCGCACGGCCCTCGCCGGGGGGCTGCACGGCCTGGCTGGTGTCCATCTCGATCAGCAGGTCCCCGGGCTCGCAGGGTGGGACGACGAGGCGCAGCAGCCGCGCCTCCCCGGCGCCGAGCGCCGTTTCCACCCAGGGATCCGGCGGTTCGCCCGGCCGGATGGGCCGCAGCCTGACCGTCGACGCATGGCCCGGCGGCCCGGATACTTCCAGCATCAGGATCAGCCGGCCATGCGGCGGGGCCGGAAAGGGCAGGCGCAGTCGCGCGGGGCCGGACATGGCCCAGATGCCCCAGCGCTCCTGCTCGCCCCAGCCTTCGCCCTCGCAGAGCAACTGGTGCAGCAGGGTGAAGGGCGCGGGCAGTTCCGGAAGGTCTGGCACCAGCGGCTGCTCGAAACCGATGCGCTCGCCGATCGGGAAGTAGAGCCGCGCCAGCGGCTCGGGCAGCGGGGGGGCGGGCGCCTGCAGCATCGTCACGAGGCCCTCCGCCACATCGCGCCAGCGGCGTAGCGCCATGCGCTCGGGGATAGCGGCTTCGAGGCGACGGCGCCGGTCGGGATCGCGGATCAGGCCCCAGGCCAGCTCCGCCAACTCAGGCTCGCTCTGCGGCGTGAAGTAGAGCGCGGCCGCTCCGCCGGCCTGGCGCAGGCTGGTATGGTCGGGTGCCAGCACCAGCTTGCCGTGGGACAGCGCCTCGGTGACGGGTAGGCCCCAGCCCTCGTAGAAGCTGTTGAAGACGGTGAAGAGACTGCGCTCGTAGAGCAGCGCCAGCAGCCCATCGCCGGCGTGCTCGATATGCGTCACCCGCGCCCGCAGTTCCGGTGCCGCCTGGATCAATTCCAGCACCGGCTTGGCGTTGAAGCCGGGGCGGCCGAGCAGCACGAGGTCGGGGATGACGGCATGACCGTGCCGGCGCAGCAGAGTCAGCCAGGCATGGAGCAGCAGCAGGTGGTTCTTGCGCGCCTCGATGGTGGACACGCAGAGCACGAAGGGGCGGCCGTCGCGCAGGGCTGCGGGCAGTTCCGGCGCCTCACTGGCGGGCGAGGCGGGCAGCCGCGCGTTCATCGGCATGGTGCCCACAGGGATATCGAGCGCGGGCAGGAAGCGGCGCTGCCAGAGGCGGAAATCCTGGGCGCAGCAATCGCTGGTCGCGATCGCGCGGTCGATCTGCAGGCACATCGCCAGGAAGTGCTCGGCGAAGCTGTGCGTGAGCGAGGCCTCGCAATGCTCGGGCACGGCGAGGGGGATGGTGTCGTGGATCAGCGCGCAGACCACGACGCCCTGCTGGCGCAGCTCCCGCAGGCGCCGGAGCTGCTGCGGATTGGCGCCGGTGAGGCCGAGCGCAACGATCCTGTCGCCCGCCTCGAAGGCGAAAGGTGGCGCGGCGGCCAGTGCCGCGTTCTTCGCCTGGCGCAGTTCCTGCCAATCCGGCGCGTCCACCCGCCCGCCCTGGCGAGAGGCCCGGATCAGCGCCTGCAGCATCGGCACCGGGAAGGCGACGAAACAGCCCTGCCCCGGCGCGAAGGCCGCGAATTCGAAGAGCGGCGGCGCACCCTCCTCCAGGCCGGCTTCGACCAGGGCCGTTTCCACCCGCGAAACGCCCATGGGCGTGCGGTTGACCTCCATGAAATGGAGCAGGTCAGTCAAGTCGATGATAACGCGCATTTTTAGGCCCTCAGGCGCCGGGCGCCGGCTCCGCCGGCTTGGCTTCGCCGCGCCACGGGTGCGCCAGGCGTGGAGGACAATCTGGCGGCGCCGGCCGATGTGCGGCCGGATGGGACTGGTGTGGCCCGCAGGCGCTCAGGCGCCTCAGCTGCGGCCATAGGTATCCTCAAGGCGGACGATGTCGTCCTCGCCGAGATAGGACCCCACCTGCACCTCGATGAGCGCCAGCGGGATCATGCCCGGATTCTCCAGCCGGTGGGTGCAGCCCAGCGGCAGGTACACGCTCTGGTTCTCGGAAATCAGGATGCTCTCCTCGTCGCGTTGCACCCGCGCCGTGCCCTTCACCACCACCCAGTGCTCGGCGCGGTGATGATGCTTCTGCAGCGACAGCTTGCCGCCCGGCCGCACCACGATCTGCTTCACCTGGAAGCGGTCGCCGATGATCATGCCTTCGTAGTGCCCCCAGGGCCGGTACATCCGCCGGTGCTCCGTCGCTTCCTTGCGGCCGCGCGCGCGCAACCGCTCGACCACCTGCTTCACGTCCTGCGCGCGGTCCCGCGGCAAGGCCAGCACGGCGTCGTCCGTCACCACCAGCACCACGTCCTTCAGCCCCAGCACCGCGGTCAGCATCCCCTCGGACCGCACGAAGCAGCCCTGCGAGTCCAGCGCTTCCACTGGCCCGTGCAGCACATTCCGAGAGGCATCCTTCGGCGAAGCCTCCCACAGCGCATCCCAGCTGCCGACGTCGCTCCAACCGAGGACGGCCGGCACCACCGCGGCGTGGCGCGTGTGTTCCATCACCGCATAGTCGATCGAAACCGAGGGCGCCGTACGGAACGCTTCCTCACCGAGGCGGATGAAATCGAGGTCGCGGCGCGAGGTCGCCAAGGCGGCGCGTGCCGCCGCCAGGACCAGGGGCGCGTGCTGCGCCAGCTCCTGCAGCAGCGTCGCGGCCGTGGCCACGAACATGCCGCTGTTCCAGACGTGCCTGCCATCGGTGGAGAGGCGCTTGGCGGTTTCGAGGTCGGGCTTTTCGATGAAGTGCTGCACGACATACACGCCAGGCACCTCCTCCAGCGCCTCGCCCATCTCGATATAGCCAAAGCCGGTCTGCGGCTGGTCGGGGCGCATGCCGAAGGTGACGATGCGCCCGGTGCGCGCGGCGGCGGCGGCGAGGCCCAGCGCCGCATGCAGCGCCGGCACGTCGGTGATGGAGGCATCGGCCGCCATGATCCAGAGCACGGCATCGGCATTGGTCTCGGCAACCAGCAGGGCGGCGGTGGCAACGGCGGGGGCGGAATTGCGGCCCTCCGGCTCCAGCACGATCTGCGACCGCAGGACGCCGGCATCGCGCATCTGCTCGGCGACGAGGAAGCGATGCGCCTCGCCCACCACGACGACGGGCGGCGCATAGCCTGGGCCCCAAGCGCGGAAGGCCGTCTCCTGCACCATCGTCTTGTCGGAGAGCAGCGGCCAGAACTGCTTGGGGTGCGACTCCCGCGACAATGGCCAGAGGCGGCTGCCGGTTCCGCCGGAGAGGATAACGGGAACGATGTCGGAGGAACTCGGAACTACAGACGTGGCTGGGCTCATGGATCGAAGGGCTTCCTGTGTCGTACCGGCAGAGCATATGCCGACGAATGCGGGTGATCTCATGGCAAGACTTGTCGCCTTGGTGGCCGAAAGGCAAGTTACGGCATGACTGACGCACCCCGCATATGGATCGACGGCTTCGCCTTGTCGCTCGTCAATGGAACCGGCATCGCGACTTATGCGAAGGGCCTGGCCACCACGCTGCAGGCCAGCGGCGCCAGGCTCGGCGTGGTCTATGGCCGCCCCGTCTCCGGCAAGGGCGATGCGATGGAGCGCGAGGTCCGCTTCTTCGATGCGCGGACCCAGCTGCGCCGCCCGCTGTTCACCCGCATCAAGGGCGTGCTGGCCGAGTTCCAGCGGGCGCATCGCGTGCCGCTTTCGGGCGTCGTGCCGGCTGGCATCTCCTCGGCCGGGCTGTATTCCCACTTCACCACCTCGAACCTGCCGCCGGTGGACGAGCTGTGGAACGCCAACGACATCTTCGGCCGTGCCGTGGTGAATTTCCGCATCCGGCGCCGGCTGCTGGCGCTGAAGGCCGCTGGCGCCCCACCACCCGAGCTGATGCACTGGACCCACATGCATGCGCTGCGGCTGTCCGGGACGCGCAACATCTACACCATCCACGATGCGATCCCGATGCGGCTGCCCTGGGCCACGCTGGATCACAAGGCCAGCTGGCTCGGTACGGCGCGGGCGCTGGCCGCCTCGGCGGAGCACATCGTCACCGTCTCCGAACACGCCCGGCAGGACCTGATCTCGCTGCTCGGGCTGCCGGCCGATCGCGTCACCAACACCTACGAGCCGGTCTTCCCCCAGGCGCATGGGCTGGACCCGCGCATGTCGCTGGCGCGGCTGCGCTCCACCTACCAGCTGGAGGATCGCGGCTACTTCCTGTTCCTCTCCGCGGTCGATCCGCGGAAGAACCTGGCGCGGCTGCTGGAGGCCTATCTCGCCTCCGGTGTGGAGCGGCCCTTCATCATCGTCGGCAGCACCGGCTCCAATGCGCGGCAGGAGCTGCGGCTGCTGACGGAGGCGAACGGCACGCGCTCGGCCGATGGTCGCATCCGGCACCTGGGCTACCTGCCCCGGCAGGATGTGGACATCCTGCTGCGCCACGCCCGCGCGCTGTGCTTCCCCTCGCTCTACGAGGGCTTCGGCCTGCCGGCGATCGAGGCGATGCAGGTGGGCACGCCGGTGCTGACCTCCAACAATTCGGCGCTGCCCGAGGTGGTCGGCGATGCCGCGCTTACGGTCGACCCCACCGACACGCGCGCCTTGGCGGAGGCCATCGCCACGCTCGACGCCGACGACGCGCTGCGCGGAAGGCTCGAGGTGGAGGGGCCGAAGCGCGCGGAATACTTCAGCCCCGAACGCTTCGCCGCGCGAACGGCGGCGCTTTACGCCCGGCTGGGCGTCACCTTGCCTGGAGCGCGCGCATGATCACCGCCGGGGAAATCCTGTACGGCTCGGACGAGGATTTCGTGGTGAACCTCTATCTGGCGGCGCTGGAACGCTGGCCGGACGAGGCGGGCCACGCGCACCACCTGCAATTCATCGCGGGAAGGCCGGAACGCCGGATGGAGGTGCTCCGCCGCATTCTCGATTCCGAGGAGGGCCGCCTCAGGCCGCGCCCGCTCTCGCTGGATGCCGCCCCCGTGCCGCCGGAGCAGGCGCTGGCCGCCCAACTCCGCCTGCGCGGCAATGCACTGCGCGCCGAGATTGCCGGCCTGCGCGAGGCCAGCGTCATGAGCACGGCGTCACCGGCTTTGGCGGGAGAGGTCGCGGCGCTGGGCGCTGATTTCGCCAGCCTGCGCTCGGAGATGCGTGAGCGGATGCTGGCGCTGGAGGCCACTTTGGCCGGACGCGTGCCGACGGCGCCGAACCTCTCGCCCGCGGTGTCGCTGGATTATGTGAACGACCTGATCGAAGCCGCGCAGGCCCAGCTCGGCCACCGGCTGCGGGCGTTGGAGAAGCGATTGCTGGAGTAGGGTTAGGCCCGCTTCTTCCAGGTCAGCACCAGCACGTCCCGGCTGGAGGGCCTGGTACCATCAGCCGGTTCGACCGGCGTCACGCCATGCATCACTCGGCGGTCGTCCAGGATGGTGAGGTCCAGCAGCCCGTCCAGCGTGAAGCGCGCCAGCTCGGTGCCGTCGTCATCCGTCACCAGCGTCTCGCCGCCCTGGAGGTTGGTGCGGGCCAGCATGGCGATAACAACGACATCCACGCCGTCGTGATGCACGCCCTCGGGCGTCGGCAGGCCGGGGGAGTTGGATGCGGCTTCGACGCGGAACTGGTGCATTTCGACGAACCACGTCGTGCCGGGGTGCAGGCCGTCGGCCACCTCGCGGCCCAGCGCCAGCAGGCCCTGGCAGAAGGGGTTGCCCGCCACGGCGTCCTCGACGGGGGCGAACCAGCGGTCCACGCCACCGTTGAGCTTGTTGTGGACCGAGGCCTGGAAGTGCGGGCGGTGCAGGCCGCGACGATGTGGAACCTCGCCCGGGACGGCGAGGAAATTCGCGAGACGGCGGCGGCGGTAGGTGCCGCCATCGGCCATGAAGCCGTCCATCTCCAGCCGCGACCAGCTGTCGGCGAAGTCGGCAAGGGCGGCGTCCGGCGCCGGGATCAGGGCGCGCACCGCCTCGGGGCGCAGCCGCGTGAAGCCCCGTTCCGCGACTTCATCCGCCAGACTTGGGACGGTAAGGCTCATCACACTTCCCCGATCGGCGGGGCGGCGGCGGTCATGCCGGCCAGGATCTCCGCCACATGCCGCACATGCACGGGGCTGCCCTCGCGCCGCAGCCGGCCGGCGAGGTTCAGCAGGCAGCCCATGTCGCCGGCGAGGACCGTGTCCGCGCCCGTCTCAGCGATGTCTCTCACCTTGTCCGTCACCATGCGCGTGGAGATCTCGGGGTACTTCACGCAGAACGTGCCGCCGAAGCCGCAGCAGATGTCGGGCTCCGCGAGCTCGGTGATGTCCAGCCCCTCGACGGTGTTCAGCAGCTTGCGCGGCTGCTTGCGGACGCCGAGCTCGCGCAGGCCGGCACAAGCGTCGTGATAGGTGACGGTGCCCTCGTAGCGCGCCTTCACTCGCTCGACATGCAGCACGTCCGTGAGGAAGGAGACGAGCTCATGCGTCCTCGACGCCATGGCCTCGGCCTTGCCGCGGTAGTGCGGGTCGGTGTCGCCGAAGAGGCTGGGATAGTGATGCGCGATCATCCCGCCGCAGGAACCGGAGGGGACGACGACGTAGTCGTAGGGCAGGAAGGCGTCGATCACCTGGCGCGCGATCTCCTGGGCGGATCGGCGGTCGCCGGCATTGAAGGCGGGCTGGCCGCAGCAGGTCTGCCGGGGCGGGACCACGACCTCGCAGCCGGCATCCTCCAGCAGGCGGATGGCCGAAAACCCCACCGTGGGACGGTAGAGATCCACGAGGCAGGTGACGAAAAGGGCGACGCGCGGCTTGGCCATTCGGGGAGCGTATCGCCGTTTGACGATTTCGTGAATGGATAACGCGTTGCGTGGTGCGGTCTACTGGGGTGCCGAGGACGCGGGGGATGGAACCAATTTAAACGGCGGCCTCGCGGGATTGGCCCTCAGCTGTTGGCGTCTTCCTTGAGCAGTTCCAGCCGCAGCCATTCCTCGCCGGCCGCTTCCAGCGCCGCATGCCGTTCCGCCAGCGCCGCCGTGCGCTGCTCATATCCCTTGGGATCGCGCGTATAGAGGCCGGGATCGGCGAGCCAGTTCTGCAGCACGTCGATCTCCTTCTGCAGCTTCTCCATGGTCGCCGGCAGGGTGTTGAGCGCGTGCTGGTCCTTGAAGGTCAGGCGCTTGCCGCCGCCGCCGCCGACGATCGGCACGCCCCTAGGCCCCTGGCGATCGCGTGGGGATGGCGCGGCGCTGCGGGCCGCCACACCCTCGCCGCGCTGGGCCAGCATGTCGGAATAGCCGCCAGCGTAGTCCTGCCAGCGGCCATTGCCCTCGGACATGATGATCCCGGTGCAGACGCGGTCCAGAAAGTCGCGATCATGGCTGACCAGCAGGACGGTGCCGGCATAGTCGGCCAGCATGTCCTCCAGCAGGTCGAGCGTCTCCAGGTCGAGGTCGTTGGTCGGTTCGTCCAGCACCAGCAGGTTGGAAGGCGCGGCCAGGGCGCAGGCCAGCAGCAGCCGGCCGCGTTCGCCGCCGGAGAGCTTGCTCACAGGGGTACGCGCCTGCTCGGGGATGAACAGGAAGTCCTGCATATAGCCGATGACGTGGCGCGGCTTCCCGCCGACCCAGACCTGGTCGCCGCTGCCGCCCGTCATGGTATCGGCCAGCGTCCGCGCCGGATCGAGCGTGGCGCGCAGCTGGTCCAGCGCCGCCATGGCGATGTTGCTGCCGAGCTTCACGGTGCCGGAATCCGGCGGGTTCTTGCCGATCAGGATGTTCAGCATCGTCGTCTTGCCCGCGCCATTGGCGCCGACGATGCCGATCCGGTCGCCCTTGATGATGCGGGTCGAGAAGTTGCGCAGGATCGGCGTGTCGCCCCAGGCCTTCTCCACGCCCTCGGCGGTGATGACCAGCTGGCCGGAGGACGAAGCCTCGGCGGCCTGCATCAGCACGGTGCCGGTCGGCTTGATCCGGTCCCGCCGCGCAGCGCGCAGCGCCAGGAGGTCGCCAACGCGGCGGACGTTGCGCTTGCGCCGGCCGGAGACGCCGTGGCGCAGCCAATGCTCCTCGCGCACGATCTGCCGGCCGAGCTTGTGAGCGGCCTGCTCCTCCTGCTCGAGCTGTTCCTCGCGCCAGGTCTCGAATTCCGCGAAGCCGCGGTCCAGCCGCCGCGTGATGCCGCGATCCAGCCAGAGCGTGGCGCGGGAGAGGCGGGAGAGGAACCGCCGGTCATGGCTGATCAGCACCAGAGCGCCGCGCAGCTTGGAGAGCTCGCCCTCCAGCCATTCGATGGCCGGGAGGTCGAGGTGGTTGGTCGGCTCGTCGAGCAGCAGGATGTCGGGCTCGGGCGCCAGGGCGGCGGCGATCGCCGCACGGCGCGCCTCGCCGCCAGAGAGGCGTCCCGTCTCCTCGTTGCCGGTCAGGCCGAGGCCCTCCAGCATCGCACGGGCGCGGTAGGGGTCGTCCGACGGGCCGAGGCCGGACATGACGTAGTCCTCCACGGTGCGGTGGCCGGAGAGGTCGGGCTCCTGCCGCAGGTAGCGGAAGGTCGAGCCGGGCTGGACGAAGCGCGTGCCGCCCTCGGCCTCCAGCTCGCCGGCGGCGATGCGCAGCAGGGTGGACTTGCCGCTGCCGTTGCGGCCCACCAGCGCCAGGCGTTCGCCCGGGGAGACGGAGAGCCCCGCCCCTTGCAGGAGGGCGGTATTGCCCAGCGTGAAGCGGATGCTGTCGAGAAGGAGAAGCGGAGGAGCGGCCATGCGGGGGGCGATGGCCCGCCCGGGGAAGCTCGTCAAGACCGTTCGGGACTTGCAAGTGTGACACTCCCGGACTTCCATGCGTCAACAGCCGGGGAGGCATGTCTTGTCTGACGATTCCAATGCCAGCGGCAGCACTTCGGACAGCTTCACCCAGACCACCAGCCAATCCTGGTTCTCGCGTATCGGCGGCGCGCTCACGGGCTTGCTGATCGGGCTCGTGCTGCTGCCGGTGGCAGGCTTCCTGCTCTTCTGGAACGAGGGACGCGCGGTGCAGACGGCGCGTTCGCTGACGGAGGGCGCGGGCATGGTCCAAACCGTCGCGGCCGAACGGCCGGACCCCGCGAATGAGGGCCGCCTCGTGCATGTCTCGGGCCCGGTGCGCGCCGCCCAGCTTCCCTTCGATTCCGACCTCGATGTGAAGCCGCCCAACGGCACGCTGCGGCTGTTCCGCAACGTCGAGATGTACCAGTGGCAGGAGGAGAACCGCAGCGAGACGCAGACGCGGCTCGGCGGCGGAACGGAGACGGTGACGACCAGCACCTATCGCCGCGTCTGGCACGAGGGGCGAATTGATTCGGGCCGCTTCCGCCAGCCGGAAGGCCACCAGAATTCGCAGATGCGCTATACCTCGCGCAGCTTCAACGCCCAGGGCGTGACGCTCGGCGGCTTCCGGATTTCCGACGCTCAGCTGAACGGGCTCGCCGCCGGGGAGCCCTTCACGCCGCCCGGCGGCAGCGGCGGCGACGGCGACGGCACGCGCTACATCGGCAACGACGCCTCCGCGCCGCGCCTGGGCGACCTTCGCGTCTCCTGGCGCACCGCCGCGCCGGATGCGATCTCGGTGATCGGCGCGCAGATGGGCGAGGGCTTCGGCACCTATGCCACCAATGCCGGCGACCGCCTCTTCATCCTGGAGCCGGGCACCGTGCCGGCGGCGACGATGTTCCGGGAGGCGCAGGATTCCAATGCGGTCCTGACCTGGATCCTGCGCCTCGTCGGGACCGTGGTGATGTTCATCGGCTGGGCGCTGCTGCTCAATCCGCTCAAGGTGCTGGCCGACGTCATCCCCCCGCTCGGCGCGGTGGTCGGCTTCGGAACCGGGTTGCTGGCGGCAGTGCTGACGGCGCTCACGGTACCGCCGATCGTCGCGATAGCCTGGCTGTTCTACCGCCCGATCGTGGGCATCGGCATCCTCGTGGCCGGGCTCGCCCTGGCCTATGGAATTACGCGGCTTCGCAAGCGCAGGCCGCAACAGGAGAAATTGGCATGAGCTTCGACTTCACCGGCAAGCGCGTCATCGTCTGCGGCGGCAGCAAGGGCATCGGGCGCAGCGTCGCGCTGGGCTTCGCCAAGGCCGGCGCCGCCGTCTCCATCTGCGCGCGCGGCGCCGAGGCGCTGGCCAAGACCAAGGCCGAGCTCGGCCCCAAGGCCCATGCCGCGAGCTGCGACCTCGCCGACAAGGATGCGGTGAACGGCTATGTCGCCGACGCCATCAAGGCGCTCGGCGGCGTGGATATCCTCATCAACAATGCCAGCGGCTTCGGCATGACCGACACCGAGGAAGGCTGGCACTCGGCGCTGAACGTCGACGTGCTCGCCACCTTCCGCGCCAGCCGCGCCGCGCTGGAGGGGCTGAAGGCGACCAAGGGCACCATCGTCAACGTCTCCTCGATCTCGGGCTACGGCTCCTCGACGCGCGGTCCGGCCTATGCCGCCGTGAAGGCGCTGCTGATCAACTACACGCAGAGCCAGGCCTCGATGTTCGCCCCCGACGGCATCCGCGTGAACGGCGTGGCGCCAGGCTCGATCGAGTTCCCCGGTGGCAGCTGGGAGAAGCGCCGGACAGAAGCGCCGGACCTGTACAACAAGACGCTTGCCAGCATCCCCTTCAACCGGATGGGCACGCCCGAGGAGGTCGCGAATGTGGTGCTGTTCCTGGCCTCGCCGCTGGCGCAGTGGGTCACTGGGCAGACGGTGATCGTGGATGGCGGGCAGCTGCTGAGGTAAGGCAAACCTCCAAGCATGGCCCCGGTTGTGACGAACGCTTACCGGGGTCTAGGCTCCCTCAACTCAAAAACGGGGGAGGAATCAAAGATGACCATCCATTTCGTCGTTCACGACGAGGGGGATTCCGTGGGAGTCGTGGTGGTTGAGGGCCTGAGCGCCAGCAACCGGATCAACGGCTGGATCATGGACCAGGACAAGATGATCGAGTTCGACGCGAAGTCGGACATTCCGATCGGCCACAAGCTCGCGATCAAGCCGATCAAGTCGGGCGACACCATCATCAAATACGGCGTCGACATCGGCAAGGCCGTCGCGGACATCGCGGCGGGCGAGCATCTGCACGTCCACAACGTCAAGACGAAGCGCTGGTAGGGGAAACGGCATCATGGGCATGGACCTGAAAGCCACCTCCTTCGAGGGCTGGCGGCGCGAGAACGGGCGGATGGGCGTGCGCAACCACGTCATCATCCTGCCGGTGGACGACCTGTCGAACGCGGCGGCCGAGGCCGTGGCGAACAACATCAAGGGCGCGATGGCGATCCCGCACGCCTATGGGCGGCTGCAATTCGGCGCCGATCTGGACCTGCATTTCCGCACGCTGATCGGCACCGGCACCAATCCGAACGTGGCGGCCGTCATCGTCATCGGGATCGAGCCGGGCTGGACCGGCAAGATCGTCGAGGGCATCGCGTTGAGCGGCAAGCCGGTCGAGGGCTTCGCCATCGAGCAGAACGGCGACATCAACACCATCGCCAACGCCTCGCGCGCCGCCTACCGGC
>JAQGHY010000270.1 GCA_028291455.1 Rubritepida sp.
CGCGGCCTCGGCCGCATCCTGGCGGAACGGCAAGCCGGCGAGGACCAGCAGCAGCAGCACGACAGAGAAGAACCCCCAGCCGTAGATGATATGATCCGCCGCGGCGGCCTCGGCATTGCCGATGTGGTGCCCCAGCAGCACGATCCCGAGCGCGCGGATGCCGTTGGCAACCAGCGGCACGACCACCGCCAGCAGCATCACCATGAGCCGCCGCCACGGGCTGCGGAACATCACCAGCGCATAGAGCGCGCCGAAGGCGATGGTCGCGATGAGGAAGCGCAGTCCGGCGCAGGCCTCGGCGACCAGGAAGACCCCCTCGGGAATCTCGATGACCATGCCGTCGGCATGGTGCGGAATTCCGAACAGCCGCAACCCCAGCAGGATCATCTCCAGCGTGATGTTCTGCAGCAGCGGGGTGGCGAATTCGCCGAAGGGCACGAGGAAGACGAGATAGGCCAGCGGCGCCGCCATCGCCCAGCCGATCCGCCATCCCAGCGTGGCCAGCACCAGCACCCAGACCAGCCCGAGGGCTGCGAATTGGCGCCCCTCCATCACGCCGAGGCGTTCCATCACCAGCCATGCGAAGGCCCCGCCCACTGCAAGCAGCGCGGCAAGCGGCATCGGCTCGGGCATCAGCCCGGCCAGCGCCTCCCGCCGGGTCCAGGCCAGCCATGCCGCGATGGGGAGTACGAGCCAGCAATGGCCGTACGCGGTCGACCGGTCCCAGGTGTCGATCGCCGAGGCGACCTCGTTGGCGAAGAGGACGCCCAGCGCGACCAGCCCGAGGCCCAGAACGACCAAGGCGCTGCGCCATCCGGCGAGGCGGGGGAGGGCGATACCTTGGGGATGGCCTGGAACGGCGCTCACACCAGGACGCCGGACCGGGCGCCCGCGGGCTCCATCGCCAGGTCGAGCCGGCGCAGCGTCGCGCGCCAGTCGTGACCGGCCATGACGGCGGCGCGTCCGGCGAGGCCGAGCTCCGGGTGCTTGCCATCAAGGACCTCGGTGACACGTTGCGCCATCTCGGCCGCGCCGTCGGCGACGAGGATGTCCCGGCCGGGGCGGGCGCGCACGCCTTCGTAGGCCTCGGGTGAGGCGACGACGGGGCGGCCCATAGCCATGGCCTCCAGCACCTTGTTCTGGATCCCGCGTGCAATGCGCAGCGGCGCCACGGCCACGGCGGCATGCGCGATATAGGGCCGCACATCCGGCACCGTCCCGGTCACGAAGATGCCGGGAAGCTGCGCCAGTGCCCGCACCGCGGGTGCGGGATTGGCGCCGACGATATGGAATTCGGCGCGGCCGGCGAGCTGGGGCATCACCTCCCGCGCAAACCAGGCCACGGCCTCGACGTTCGGGCGGTAGTCCATGGTGCCGGTAAAGACGATGGCCGGGCGCTCACCCGAATAGGGGCTCTGCGTCGGCAATGCCGGATCGAAGCGGGCGAGGGCCACGCCGTTGTCCACATGGTCCAGCCGGTCCGCGCATTCCGGGGCCAGTGCGGCGAAATGCGCGGCCTCGGCGGCGGAGACGAAGAGGGTGCGGTCGAAATCCGCCGCCGCCTCGCGCTCGAAGGCGAGCAGCGTCCTTGCCTCCCGCGCCCAGACCTGGCGCATGGGCGGGCGTGCATCGGCGGCATAGGCGCGCCACTTCTCGGAATCGACATCCACCATGTCGAGCACCCGGTGCAGGCCGGGATGGCCCGCACCCATCGCATAGGGCGCCATGGCGGAGGAATAGACGAAGACGGCATCGTGCCGGCGCGTGTCGAGCTGGGCCTCCACCCAGCGCTGCAGCCGGGCCTCATGGAACCAGCCGAGGCTCAGCGGCCGGCCGGGACGCAGCTGCCGCAGGGCGCGGAAGGCGGCCTCGCTCCGCGATCCCGTCCAGCAGGCCTCGACGGTGGCGCAATGGCGTTCGAGCGTGGGCACATGGTCGAAATCGGCGCGATCGTCGACGAGGCAGCCGAGATCGACCTCCCAGCTTCGCGTCAGGTGCTCCAGCATATGCCAGGCGCGGATCTTGTCGCCTTTCTCCGGCGGATAGGGGATGCGATGGCACAGGAAAAGCAACCGGCGGGACATCAGCCCAGCCCGCGAACGATGGAAGGGCCGATGATATTGGCGACCTTCAGCGGCAGGCGGCGCCAGGCGGCGATCATCAGCTTGTACTTCGGATTGGAGGGGTTGTTCTCCGGCAGCCGCGCACCTTCGCGCAGTTTGTAGCAATAGTGCAGCGGTTCCGCCGTAAAGCCCCAGTTGCGCTTGAAGTCGAAGGCGCCGGTCCCGCTCTTGCTGCGGCCGAAATCAAAGAGCCGCGCGCCGCGTTCGGCACCCGCCCGGCGCATCACCTCCCAGTACAGAAAGTCGTTACCGGCGAGGCCGCGGGCCGCGGGGGTGCCGCCGCCGTAGTAGGGAAGCACCTCCTCGCGGAAGTGGAAGTTCAGCACTGCGGCCACGGCGCGATCCTCGTGCAGCACCGTCGTCACGTCATGCGCGTCGGGGAAAGCCTCGGCCAGCACGCGGAAATACTTGCGCGAGAAGACCGGCGTGCCGAGCGCGTGCACCATCTCGGCATAGACCGAGTGCAGCCGGTCGGTGTTGCTGTCGGAGACGCTGCGCAGCCCGTTCTGGATACCCTTGCGCACCATGGCGCGCTGCTTGCGCGGAATGGCTTTCATATCGGCTTCGGCATCGCCGGTGATGGCGCGGCGGAAGGTGTAGTGCAGCGGCGGCCGCTCGGGCCAGCCGGCATCGGCGGCATGCTGGCGGCGGAACTCCAGGCAGGGCACGCCGGTCTTGCGCATCAGATCCATGGCATGCGCCTCCAGCGCCTCGGCGGCCTCGGGCGTGACGGAGACGGGCCCGCCATAGACGCAGAAGGGCGTGGAGATCAGCGCGTCGCCGAATAGCCGCGTGCGCATCCGTGCCAGCGGCAGCACGCCGACGATGGCACCGTCCTGCTCGGCATAGGCGTAGTGCGTCGTATGGCCGAAAGCGCGCCGGATCACCTGCCGCCACGGTGCGAGATGGAAGAAGGTCGCCGCCGGCGTGGCCTGCACGAAGGCGTCCCACGCGGCCGAAGCTCCGGCGGGCGAATCGTCGTCGAGCGTGTGGATGCGCAGCGCGGATCGGCGCTGCGGCTTGGCATCCGCCATGGCGGTCATCACCTGCATTTATCAGCCCGCCATCGCATGCACGGCGGCCTGGGGAACCGGGGGAGCGATCTCGCCGGCGAAGACCTCCTGCATGCTGCCCCAGGAGAAGTCGCGCAGCAGCCGATCGAGCCGCCCGCCCATGGCCGGTAGGCCCGTGTAGTGCCGGAAGCGCGAGAGGCGCTTGGCGTGCCACACATGCGGCTGCGCCGGATCCAGCTCCCAGGGATGGAAGTAGAAGATGCCGGGCCGGTTCTCGGTCGTGTTCACGTGCCGCAGGCCCGCGCGGAAGAGCCGATAGGGCGCGAGGCGGAACCAGCCGCCGCCCGAGCAGGGCAGGTTCTGGCCGAAGGCGCGGCAGGTGGTCATCGGCAGTTCGACGACGCCGTCCTTGCCGGGCCGATGCGGCTCGCGCGGCAGATGCGCCCCGCCATAGAGATCGTGACGCACGGGGAAGGTGGAGGAGGAATAGGTATAGCCTTCCTCGGCCAGGATATCGTGCGCCCATGGCGTCGTGGCGCCGATGGAGAAGGTGGGTGCGCGATAGCCGCGCACGGCCACGCCGCCGCAATCCTCCAGCAGCATCCGGGCCAGCCGGATATCGGCCCGGAATCCCGCGGCGCCCAGGCCGTCGACGCGCTGATGGCCGTAGCCGTGGCTTGCCAGCTCATGGCCGGCATCGACGATGCGGCGGATCAGCTGCGGGTATCGTTCCGCCACCCAGCCGAGGGTGAAGAAGGTCGCGTGGATGCCCGCGGCGTCGAACTGCTTCAGGACGCTCTCGGTATTGGCTTCCACGCGGCAGGCGAGGAAATCCCACTCGTCGCGCGGGATGGCCTCGGCAAAACCCTGGACCTGGAACCAGTCCTCGATATCAACCGTCATGGCGTTGCGGATGGGATGGAAATTTTGGGCGACGTCCGAGGCGACCCGGGGGGTGATCGCTGCTTGGCTCATGTGCGTGTCCTCGCGCCGTCGAAGAAAATCTCCGCCAGACGATTGAAGATGCGCTCGCGGTGTCCGGCATTTCGCTCCAGCGCGTCGATGCGTTGCCGCATTTCGCGCAGGGCGCCGTCGTCCGCCGGCATGGCCAAAGGTCGGCCCAGGTGCTGCAAGCCGCTGCCCAGGTCCTCCTCCAGCTCGATTGCTGTGGCTTCCACCATCGCTCCGCTGAGGACGGATGCCTGTTCGAGCAGGCCGCTCAGCAGGACGCGCGAGCAGAGGCGATTGATGCGTCGGGGAATGCCCGCGCTGTGCCGGTGCACGAGGTCGAGCGCATCGTCGTCCCAATGGGGATGATCCTGCCAGCCGACGGCGCGCATGCGGTGCTTCACATAGGCGTGGGTCTCCTCGCAGGAGAGCGCGCCGAGGTGGTAGCAGGCGAGCACCCGCTGCCGGAGCTGGTCGAGGTCGGGGCTGGCGAGTGTCGCGCGGAGCTGCGGCTGGCCGAGCAGGATGGTCTGCATCGGCGCGCGCCCGCCCTCGGTGACGTTGGAGAGCATGCGCAGCTCCTCCAGCGCGTCGGGGCGCAGGCCCTGGGCCTCGTCCACGATCAGCAGGTAGCGCCGGTCGCCCGAGCGCAGTGCCGAGGTGATGCCGCGCAGCACGGCCGCCTTGTTGCCGTCGGGATCGGTGCCGAAGGCGCCGGCCGCCAGGCGCAGCAGGTCGTCGCCCTCGACCTGCGTCGTGGCGATGCGCGCGATGTTGAAGGTCGCTGGATCGAGCTCGGCACAAAGCCGGTCCACCAGCGTCGTCTTGCCGGCGCCCACCTCGCCCGTGACGACCACGAAGCCTTCGCGCTGGGCGATGCCGTAGGTCAGGTGGGCATAGGCGCGGGAGTGCACGGTACTTGGATAGTACAGCCGTGCATCCGGCGTCATCTGGAACGGGTGCTCGCGCAGTCCGTAGAAGTCGGTGAGCATCATGGCGGTCCCTAGAAGCTCTGTCGAAGGCTGACGAGAACGATATTTTGCAGCGCCCGCTTGTCGGTGCGTTCGTCGCTGCGGCTGCTGCTGGCGACCTGGACCGCTCCGAACAGGCGCGGCTGCAGCTGGTGCGACAGCGTCACGCTCCCGGTGACGACGTCGCCGTTGCCGAAGAAGCCGCCGTTGAACTGGCCGTACTGGACATAGCCCGAGAGCGTGCTGCGCTCCGTCAGCGTATGCGCCCAGGAAAGGCTGCCCGAGGTGCCGCGCTGGGCGAAGGCGAAGGTGCCGGCGGCAACGGATACGGGCGTGCGGTCCTCGCGGGTGAAGGTGAGGGCGATGGTGTCGCGCGGCCATTGCTGCACGAGGGCGGCCGAGGCGGAGCGCACGCGCATCAGGCTGCTCTGCACGCCGAGGAACGAATTGGAGAAGGGCTGCACGATGGGCAGGCCGGTAGACAGGTCGATGGGATTGCCCAATGAGTCGAGCGAGGTCGTGGAGAGCAGATCCCCCGCGCGGAGGGACGAGGTGCTGAGCCGCTCGCTGTAGGCGGCGGAGAACCGCGTCCGTCCGCCGAGCGCCAGCGAAGCCTGGAGGTAGGCGGAATCGAACCCGTCCCGCCGGCCGTACTTGGCGATGATCCGGCTCTCGTCGGAGAAGTCGATCCGCACGCCCGCGGCATAGACGGGGCCATCGATGCGCAGGCCCGGCGTGCCGGCGTAGCGCTGCTGCTCATAGCCACCCTCCACCAGCGCGGAGATGCCGCGGATGATGGCGTAGCGGCCCTCGACCGAGGCGATGCGGCGATAGGCGCCGTCGAGCACGCCGGTGCCGATATAGGATGTAGCCGTTGCGCGCCCCTCGAGCGCCAGGCGGCCAAGGTCGGGGCCGCTGCGGACCACCGCATAGCCCTCATTCGCGGTGAAGTGCTGCGCCGTGAAGCTGGGCAGGCCGTTCGGCGACTGGGCGGACTGGCCAGACTGGCCGGTACTGGCATTCAGATTGCCGTTCCCATTGCTGCTCTGGTCCACGTATTGGAAGGCATAGCCGACCTGGGCCGTGGCGAGATCGCCGAAGCGGCGCATGAAGTAGGGCGAGATCTGGAAGCTGGTGGTCTGCACCTGGTTCTGCCGGTTGGTCACGACCGTCGATTCCGGGGCGAAGCCGCCGGTGATCGTCTGCACGCCAGCGGAGCCGCGGATGTCGAGGTAAAGCAGGTCCGGCACGACCGTCGCCAACCCCTGGCCGTTGAACAGTTGATCCATGCGGTCCTGGCCGCGCGTATTGGCGTAGATCTGAATATTGGGCGAGTAGTTCAGGATGCCGCGGAAGCGCGTGGTATCCGCCGAGACGAGCAGCGCGGGCATGATGGACGTGACCAGGTCCGCCTTCCGGTCGCGGGTGCCCTGGTAGAGGTTGTCGGTTCCCAGGAGCTGCAGGCCGATGCTCGGCACCACCGTCCAGGCGCGGCCCGGCTCCTGCGGGCCGGGCTGCTGCCCGGCCATCGGAAAGCCGAAACCGCCGAGCCGTATCGCCGGCGAGGTGGATGGCAATACGCCCGCTTCGGCCGCCGCCTCGGCACGGACCGAGGGCAGGGAGCCCGCGCCGGTCGAGTTCGGCAGGGGAGGGGCGTCTGCCCGGGCCGAGGTGGCCGCGAAGAGAACCCAGGCCATGAGGAGGCCCGGATGCACGCGCACCAGGAATCCAAGGTCCGCCAAATTACGCATGCGTCGCCGCTCCATATTCCCCATGGGCGCCGAAGCTATCATTTGTGGCGAGTCGCGTCCGGTTTAGAAGCAGGTGCAGGGCCGGGCAGGCCTCTACCAGGTCGAGGGCGGCTTCCACTTCGTCGCGCTGAGTGCTTTCGGCCCGCACCACCATGATCACCTGGCCCACGATGGCCGAGAGGGCCTGCGCGTCGCTGGTGGAGAGTGCGGGCGGCGTGTCCAGGATCAGCACATGGCGTGGCAGTGCCGCGGCGACCGAACGGACCGCGGCCGCCAGGGCATCCGCATTCGGCGATCCTGCCTGGCCCGACATCAGCTTGCCGTGCGGCAGGAAGAACAGCCGCTCGATCGCCGTGGGCAGCAGCAGGGCGTCCTTGTGCATCGAGGGATCGGCCGCCAAGCCCAGGATCCCGCGTTCCGCCATGACGCCGAGCCGCCGGCTGAGCGAGGAACCGCCCCCATCCATATCCATCAGCACGACCGGAAGGGAGGTCGTGCCGGCGATGCTGGCGGCGAGGTTGAGCGAGGTAAAGCTCTTGCCCTCACCCTGGCGGGCGCTGGTCACCATCATGATCTGGCGGCGCGAAGACTTCGGCTCTCCGGCGACGGGTTCCGCCACACGGAGAAGCTGATGCTGGATCAGCGCAAGCTCCTCCATGATCTTGCTGCGGGGGGAGGCATCGACGGCGAAGGAAAGCCCCGCCTCCTGCAGGCGGGCCATGGTGATGGCCGGCGGCCTGGCGGCCGGCGCGGGTTGGGGGTGGAGGACCGGACGCGGCATCTCCGCCGTATCCGCCATCCGCCGGTCGTTGGCCGAAAAGCCGGCCATCGCCTCGATCGCGCGCTCGACGAGGTGCGCGCGGGGAACCGGGACGGTCATGCAAGCATCCTAGCGATCTGGAGTGGGCCGCCAGCGAGAACCACCCCGAAGGCGATGAAGAGAATCGCCAGCCCGCCGGCGAAACCGAGCCTGCCCAGCATGGCGCCCCGGCGCGGCGGCGCGGAGATCGCGCCCAGCACCGTGGGGCCGATCCGCCGCAGGTCCTGGACGGTGTAGAAAGTGCGGTCGAACTGAACCAGCAGCACGGCCAGCGCGAGGCCCGCACCCAGGCCGAGGACCAGCACGCCGGCCGCCAGCAGCGGGCGGTTGGGCGAGATGGGCTGGGACGAGACTGAGGGCGGGTCCACCACCTCCAGCCGGACGCGGTCGGAGCTGTTGCGCGCGGCGCCGCCGAGCTGCAGCGATTCGCGCCGGGCCAGCAGTTCCTCGTAGTTGCGGCGGAGCACGGTGTAGTCGCGGTCGAGGTTCAGATATTGCGCCTGCACCTCGGGCTCGCTGCGTGCCACGGCGTCGAGGCGAGCGACCTCGGCCACTCCTTCGCGCTCCTGGCGTTCCAGCGAGGCGATCTGCGCCTCCACATCCACCACGCGCATCCGCATCTGTTCGTAGACCGGGTTGGTCCGTGCGCCTTCGCGGGCCACGGGCGCGCCGCCCTGGCGCGGTGCAGTGCTGCCGCCGCCGCCGGAGGCGCGCAGGGAGTTCACTACGCCGCGTGCGGCGACCACGTCGGGATGCGCATCCGTGTAGCGGAGGCGCAACTCGCCGAGCGAGCGCTCAGCCTCGGACAACCGGCTGCCACCGCCGCCGCCACCGCCGCCGCTGGACGCCGCCGCGACGGAGGATGGGAGGGATACGAGCTGCTGACGGGTCAGTTCAAGCCGCCGGCGCTGGTCCTGCAGCTCACCCTGCACCTGCCCGAGGCGGGTACGCGCGGCCTCGAGCCGGGAGAAGCCGCCCAGGGCTTCGGAGGGCAGGATATCGATGTAGCGTGTCTGGAATTCGGCGCGCCGCCGCTCGGCCTGGCGCAGC
>JAQGHY010000283.1 GCA_028291455.1 Rubritepida sp.
TGCGGCAATGACAGCCGTGGCTTGGCTGCGTGAGGTCAGCCCGTCACGATAGTGAGATGGGCGAGCTCAAGCACCGGCGCGAGGCGGCGAAGAATGGTCGCTGCATCGGCGGAGCCCGCTACGCTCACGATGGCCGCATGGGCCCCGGGGACCACGCGCCACACGTGAAGGTCGTTGATGCGTGCATCGGCTTCCGCCTCCACATGCTCGCGCACCTCGGCTTCCAGATGCGGATCGGTGGCGTCCAGCAGGACGCCGGCGGTGTCGCGCAGGAGGTTCCACGCCCAGACCGCAATCACGATCCCGCCGACAATTCCCATCGCCGGGTCGAGCCAGAGCCAGCCCAGGTAACGCCCGGCCAGCAGGGCGCAGATCGCGAGAACCGAGGTGAACGCATCGGCGACGACATGCGCGAAGGCGGAGCGCAGGTTGTTGTCGTGGTCGTGGTGCTCGGCGTGATCATGGTGGTGATCGTGGCCGTGTTGATGGGTGCCCGAAAGCAGCAAGGCACTGGCGAGATTCACGACAAGTCCGACGATGGCCACCACCGTCGCCTCGGTGAAGGCGACGGCACGCGGCTCGAAGAGCCTGCCGACCGACTCGACGCCGATCCCCAGTGCGATGAGCGCCAGCACCAGGGCTGAGGCGAAGCCGGCGAGATCCCCGACCTTGCCCGTCCCGAAGCTGAAGCGGCGATCCTCGGCGTGGCGCCGCGCGAAGGCATAGGCGGCCGCCGCGACGGCGAGCGCACCGGCATGCGTGGCCATGTGAAAGCCGTCGGCCAGCAAAGCCATGGAGTTGTAGACCTGCCCCGCGACGATCTCTCCGACCATCATCGCCGCGGTCAGGCCCACGACCCACAGGGTGCGCCGGGCATTCGCGTCGTGCTGCGATCCCAGGAAGACGTGGCTGTGCCGGTCCATGCGCTTATTTCCCATAGCGGCGGATGGCGACGATAAGTTCCTCCGCCCCGGCGGCCCGCTCGACAGGGGTGAGGTCGGGATGGGCCACATGCTCCCGCACATGGTCCTCGATGAGCTCGTCCAGGAGACCGTTGATCGCGCCTCGCGCGCCGGCGACCTGATGCAGGACCGTGGAACACACGGCATCGCTCTCGACCGCTTTCTCGATGGCGGCGATCTGTCCGGCGATGCGCCGGATGCGCGCGAGCAGCTGCGGTTTGTGAGATGTGAGGTGCGACATAGGATACCCACCTACCCTATCTGGATCAGCAGTAAAAGGCGGCGTCGGATCTAGGCGGCGCAGCGCGCGCAGAGCCCCTCGACCTCGACCGTCATGCGCGTCGGCTTGAACCCGGCCCGCGCCGCCGCAGCCTCCAGCGCATGCGATACGGCATGGTCGGTCAGCTCCGTCGTCGTGCCGCACTTCTTGCAGATCAGGAACTGGTGCTGGTGGTCGTGACCTGCATGGGCATGGCCGGCCTCGACGCAGGGCAGGAAGGCGTTCAGGCGCTCCAGCTTGTGGATCAGGCCCTGCTCCATCAGGAAATCCAGCGCGCGGTAGACCGTCGGCGGCGCCGCCACGCCGCGCTCATCGCGCAGCTTGTCGAGCAGCGCATAGGCGCCCACCGGATGCTCGGCGTTCAGCACGAGGCGCAGCACCTGGCGCCGCAGCGGCGTGAGTTGAGCCCCGCGCCCGGCGCATTGCTCGGCCGCGCGGTCGAGAGTCGCATCCATATCCATCAGGCCCTCACTCGGCATTACCGAATGCCATATAGTGTCGCGACATGGCCGACACCCCCTCCCCCCTTCCGATCTCCGATCCCGAGGCGCGCGCGCGCCTCTCAGCCGCCGTGCGCTTCGACGCCCGTGGCCTCGTACCGGCCATCGCCCAGCAGCATGACTCTGGCGAAGTGCTGATGATGGCCTGGATGAACGCCGAATCACTCGAGGAAACCCTCGCGACCGGGCGCGCCTGCTACTTCAGCCGCAGCCGCAACGGGCTGTGGCGCAAGGGCGAGACCTCCGGCCAGATCCAATCCGTGATGGATCTGCGGGTGGATTGCGACGGCGACACGCTGCTGCTGCTGGTCGATCAGATCGGCGTGGCCTGCCACACGGGCCGGCGCAGCTGCTTCTACCTGGCGCCGCGCGACGGCGAGCTGGTCGAGATCGCGGCACCGCTGGTCAGCCAGGAAAGCCTCTACGGCGCATGAGGCAGATCCCGGTTACCCTGCTCACCGGCTTTCTCGGCGCCGGCAAGACGACGCTGCTCAACCGCCTGCTCCGCCAACCAGAGATGGCCCAGACCGCCGTGCTGATCAACGAGTTCGGCGAGATCGGGCTCGATCACCTGCTGGTCGAGAAGCTGGACGAGGACACGGTCCTGCTGGCGGCGGGCTGCCTGTGCTGCACCATCCGCGGCGACCTCTCCCGCGCCCTGCGCGACCTCGCGGCAAGGCCGCAGCCGATTCGGCGCGTGGTGATCGAAACGACCGGCCTCGCCGATCCCGCGCCGATCCTGCAGACACTGATGAGCGACCCGCTGCTGCTGCGCGACTACCGGCTGGACGGTGTGGTGACGCTGGTGGACGCAGTGCACGGCATGGCCACGCTGGACGCCCAGCCCGAGGCGCTGCGCCAGGCGGCCGTCGCCGACCGCATCGTGCTGACCAAGACGGATATGGCTCCGCCGGATGCCGTCGAGGCCCTGCGCGCGCGGCTCCTGGCGCTGAACCCGATCGCCCCCGTGCTGACCGCCATCGACGGCGAGATCGCGGCGGCGGAGCTGGTGGATGCCGGTCCCTTCTCCGCCGACGGCAAGCTGCCGGATATCGGCGCCTGGATCTCGGCGGCGGGGCACGACCACCACCATCACCACCACGACGTGAACCGGCACGACGCCCGCATCCGCGCCCTGTGCCTGCGCTTCGAGGAACCGCTCTCCTGGGAAGGGCTGGCGAGCTACCTGGAGATGATGGCGATTACCCAGGGGCAGCACGTGCTGCGCATGAAGGCCGTGCTGAACCTGAAGGGCCAACGTGGCCCGGTGGTGATGCACGGCGTCCAGCACAGCTTCCATCCGCCGCGCATGCTGGAAGCTTGGCCGGAGGGCGACGACCAGTCCAGCCGGATCGTCTTCATCCTGCGCGACCTCGACCCCAACGTGGTCGAGACCGGCCTGCGCGCCTTCCTGGACGCCGCCGCATGAGCCTCGCCATCGAAACAGTCACGGGCGAGGCCCTGCTGCCGCATGTGCCGGCGCTGTCCCGGCTGCGCGCGACCGTCTTCGCGGAATGGCCGTACCTCTACCAAGCCAAGCCGGATGATGAGGGCCGCTACCTCCAGCACTTCATCGGCGAGACCGGCGCGGCCATCATCCTCGCGCGCGACGGCGCGGAGACGGTCGGCGCCGCCACCTGCCAGCCCATGCTCACCGCCCATGCCCCGGTCCGCGACGCCTTCACCGCCGCCGGGCGAGACCTCGCTACGCATTGCTATTTCGGCGAATCCGTCCTGCTGCCGCGCTATCGCGGCCAGGGTACGGGCGTCGCCTTCTTCGCTGCGCGCGAGGCGCATGCGCGCAGCCTCGGCCTGCGCTTCGCGGCCTTCTGCGGCGTGGTGCGCAATGTGAACGATCCGCGCCGCCCCGCAGACTACACGCCGCTCGACGCCTTCTGGCGCAAGCGCGGCTATACGCATCACCCCGAGATCTCCGCCGTCTTCCGTTGGCGCGAGCTGGAGGAGGAGCAGGAGACGCCGCATTCCCTCTCCTTCTGGATCCGGGAATTGACGTGACGCCGCTGCACCTCGCCGTCCTGGCCTGGCCGGTCGAGCCCACGCGAGACATCGCCGCCTACGAAGCCAAGCTGGACCGCTGGGTAGCCCTCGCGAAAGCCGGCGGCGCCAAAATGGTGGCCATGCCGGAATATGCCTGCGTGGAACTCGGCGCGGCCCTGGCCGGCAATGCCTCCGCCGATGCGGCGACGGAGCTGCGCGCCATGGTCGACGCGGCCGACGACATCCTCGCCGCGATGCGCCGCGTGGCCATGCGCCACGCCATCTGGCTCCAGCCCGGCACGCTGCCGATGCGCGACGGCGCGGCCATCGTGAACCGCGCCCCGCTCATCGCCCCGGATGGCCGGCTGGCGATGCAGGAGAAGCGCCAGATGACGCGCTTCGAGGCCGAGCTCTGGGGCGTCTCCGCCGGGCGGGCCCCCGCCGTCTTCGAGACGCCCTGGGGGCTGATCGGCATCGCCATCTGCTACGATGCGGAGTTCCCCAAACTCGTCCGCGCGCAGGTCGAAGCGGGTGCCTGGCTCATCCTGGCGCCGAGCTGCACGGACACGCTGCACGGCTACAACCGCGTGCGGATCGGCGCCCAGGCGCGCGCCATGGAGAACCAGTGCTTCGTGGCCGTCTCGCCCACGGTCGGCGGCTTTCCCGCCTCCGCCGCACTGGACGAGAACCACGGCGCCGCGGCGGTCTACGGCCCCGTCGATCGCGGCTTTGCCGAGGATGGCGTGGTCGCCGCCGGCGCGCTCGATGCACCCGGCCTGACCTTCGCCACGCTCGATCCCGCGCGGCTGGAGGCGGTGCGCGCGGATGGCGCGCTGCGGCACCACCGCGACTGGCCGCAAACCTCCATTCCCATCCCCGAAATGGCGGTTTTCGCATGACACTGATCTACATCGCCGCCGGCGAGGCCTCGGGCGACATCCTCGGCGCGCGGCTGATCGCGGCTCTTCGCGCGCGGGACAACACGCTTGAATTTGCCGGCCTCGGCGGCGAGCGGATGGCCGAGCAGGGTTTTTCCTCCCTCTTCAACATCCACGAACTGGCGCTGATGGGCGTGATGGAGGTGCTGCCCAGCCTCCGCCGCCTCTCGCGCCGAATGGACGAGACGGTCGCCGACATCGCCGCCCGCCGCCCGCGCCTGCTGGTCACCATCGACAGCCCGGGCTTCACGCTGCGTCTCGCGAAGCGGGTGAAGGCGCTCGGCATCCCCATCGTGCATTACGTCGCGCCGCAGGTCTGGGCCTGGCGTCCGGGGCGGGTGAAGCACATCGCGCAGGTGGTGGACCGCATCCTCGCGCTGCTGCCCTTCGAGGCGCCGATCTTCGAGGCCGCCGGCATTCCCGTCGATTTCGTCGGCCATCCCATCCTGGAGAGCGAGGCCGCCCATGGCGATGCCTCGCGCTTCCCCCATGCCGGCCGCTCGCTCATCGTCATGCCCGGCAGCCGGCGGGGCGAGGTGAAGCGCCTGCTGCCCATCTTCGCGGGGACGGTGCGGCGGCTGCCGGCCGATGTCCTCCCCGTGATCGGCCTCGCCGGCACGGTCGAGGAGGTGGTGCGCCGCCAGGAAGCCGTCTGGGGCCGCCCGATCGCCACCGTACGCGAGCCGGGCGAGAAGGCCGACGCCTTCGCCGCCGCCCGCGCCGGGCTGATCAAATCCGGCACCTCCTCGCTTGAGGCGGCGGTGGCGGGGTTGCCACATGTGGTCGGCTACAAGTTCAACGCGGTTTCCAACGCCATCATCCGGCGACTGTTCCGCATCAAATACGCCAGTCTCGTGAACCTCCTCGTCGATGAGGAGATCGTGCCCGAGTTCATGCTGGAATATTGCGAGCCTGTCCGGCTCTCCGCCGCACTGCTCCCGCTGATCGAGGACGACGAAGCCGTGGCCCGCCAGCGCGCCGGTTTCGCCCGCGCCCTGGCCCGGCTGCATCCCGAGAAAGGGCTGCCCAGCGAGGCCGCCGCCGAGGCCGTCCTGCGGATGCTTTGATCCGGGGCCGCGCTGGACTAGGCTGAGCGGATGCTCGAACTGCGCGGGATCAAGAGAAGCTTCAAGATCGGTCCCACCGAGCGGACGGTGCTGCACGATCTCGATCTCGACCTCGATGCCGGTGAGATGGTCTCGATCATGGGCGGCTCCGGCTCGGGCAAGACGACCTTCATGAATATCGTCGGCCTGCTCGATAAGCCCACCGCCGGCACCTACCGCATTCGCGGGCAGGACGTGCTGGCCGCTGGTGTCGATCAGCAGTCGGCGATGCGCAACAAGATGATCGGCTTCGTTTTCCAGTCCTTCTTCCTGATGCCGCGTCTCAACGCCTGGCGGAACGTCGCGCTGCCGCTGATGTATCGCGGCACGCCCGAAGGCGAGGCGCGCAAGCGCGCGGAACACATGCTGACCCGCGTCGGCCTCGGCCAGCACCTGACGCATATGCCCAACATGCTCTCGGGCGGGCAGAAGCAGCGCGTGGCGATCGCGCGCGCGCTGGTGGGCGAGCCCGCTGTGCTGCTGGCCGACGAGCCGACCGGCGCGCTGGACCCCATCGTGAGCCGCGAGATCATGGCGCTGTTCGAAGAGGTGAACCGCGAGCTCGGCGTGCTGGTGCTGATCATCACGCATGATCCCGGCGTAGCGCTGCGCTGCCGTCGGCGGCTGGTGCTGACGCAAGGCCACCTCGCCGACGAGACCAACATGCCGCAGGCGGCGCACGCTGCATGAGGCCCGCCGATTCACGCCTCCGCGCAAGCGCGCTCCGGCGATCGGAGGCCGCATGATCCGCCAAACCCTCATGGAAGCAGCCGGCAACCTGCTGGCCTCCTGGCAGCGCAGCGTGCTGGCGCTGCTCGGCATCGTCGTCGGCGCGGGCGCGGTCATCTCCATGCTCCACGCCGGCACCATGGCGCGGCAGGAGACCATCCGACAGTTCCGCCAGATGGGAACCGATACCCTCATCCTGCGCGCCGACAGCCCGAGCGGCCTCGGCAACTTCCGCCTCGGCGATATCGAGACGGTGCCGCGCATGGTTCCCACCGTGCGCGAGATCGCGCCCTTCATGATCGGCGGCGGGCCGGTTTCCTTCGAGGGGCAGACGCGCAATGCCGGCTTCCTCGGCGCGACCGACAGCTTCGACGACGTGGCCCGGCTGCCCATGGCGCAGGGCCGCTTCCTCTCCGCCTTCGACCGGTTCGAGCTGCATGCGGTGCTCGGTTCCGAACTGGCGCAGCAGCTGTCGCAGCCCTTCTCCCCGATCCGCGTCGGCTCGCAAATCCGCGTCGGGCGGTACGTTTTCAGCGTCATCGGCATCGTCGAGACCGTGATGATGAACCCGATGCTGCCGATGGATATCAACGGCACGCTCTTTCTCTCCTTGCCGAATGCCCGCCGCGTGATGGCGGTGCCGCAGCTCTCCATGGCCGTCGCCCGCCTCGCGCCCGAGGCCGATCCGGAAGTGGCGACGCAGCAGCTTCAGTCGCATCTGGGGCCGGGCATGCGGGAATCGACGCTGAACGTGATGTCGGCACGGCAGCTCATCGCGGGCATGAACAGCCAGGTTCGGCTGGTCGCGCTGCTGCTGGGCGCCGTGGGCAGCATCGCCCTGGTGCTGGGCGGCGTTGGCGTCATGAACATCATGCTGATGTCGGTCACGGAGCGGAAACGCGAGATTGGCATCCGCCTCGCCATCGGGGCACGCCGGCGCGACGTGCGGCGGTTGTTCCTCAGTGAGGCGCTGATCCTCTCGGTTCTAGGTGCCCTGCTGGGCGTAGCGCTCGGCTTCCTGGGCGGTTTCGGTTTCGCCTGGATGTCGGGCTGGCCGGTGCATTTCTCGCCCATGGCCGCGCCGCTCGGGGCCGGCGTATCGCTGGCCGTCGGCGTCTTTTTCGGCTTCTACCCCGCCGTCATGGCCGCGCGGCTCGATCCCATCGAGGCGCTTCGATCGGAGTGAAGCTCGAAGGGTCGGGCAGCGCGATCGGCGGGTCGCCGGTGCGCTCCATCACGGCCGGCAATGGCGGCAGCCCAGCGGCGATGGGCGCATAGCTGGCTCCGCGCACCTGTTCGCGCAGGGGCGCCGGCGCGGCGCAGGCGGTGAGGACCGCCAGCAGGCCCCATGCACCGGATCTCAATGCGGCTGATGTCATGCGTCCCATGGAACACGAAGCGCACCCCGGGGTCGAGGGTCGGCCGGGCCGATGGTCGGGATCGGCAGCAACGATCGGGGCGGGCTGTGGCGAAAGGCACCGCGATACGATAATAACATTTGTCGGTGTTTTTGGAGACAGCGGATAGATGGCGGGGATCGGGGCGAAGGGCGTTCTGGCGTGCGCCATCGCGATATGCCTCCCCGTCCTGGGCGCCGAGGCGCAGCCGCGCGAACGCACCACCCGCATTGCCACCCCCCGCTCCCCCTCCTCGCCGACCCCTCCGCCCGCGCCCGCCAACATCCGCGGCATGCCCGAAGGCAGCATCCCGCTGACCCTGCCGGAGGCCGTGTTCCTCGCGCTGCGCAGCAACCGATCTATCCGCAGCCAGTACCTTCAGCGCGTCGCGGACCGCTTCTCGCTGCGCGTCGCCGAAGCCACCTTCGACCCGCGGCTCGACATCACCGGCGGCGTGACCCACTCCCGCGTCTTGGGCGTCACCAGCACCGGGACGACGCTAGGCCCCGTCGTCTCCCTCGCCACGCCGACCGGCGCGCTCTTCACCTTTGGCTGGCAGGGCGTCCAGAGCAACGTCCGCGGCGCCAACCCCAACGGCAACGGCCGGGCGACCTTCCAGGTGATCCAGCCGCTGCTGGCCGGCGGCGGCGTGGACTTCGCGATGGCGCCGATCCGCATCGCGCGGTTCCAAGAGGTGAACAGCCAGCTTCAGCTGAAATCCCTCGTGATCGACCAGATCAGCCAGACCATCGCCGGCTATCGCGCACTCCTCCAGGCGCAGGAGCAGCTTCGCATCTCCGACGAAGCGCTGCGCCGCGCGCGGGAGCTGGCCAGCGTGAACGTGGCGCTGGCGGCCGCCGGGCGCATCGCGCAGGTGGAGCTGATCCAGGCCGAGACCAGCATCGCCCAGCAGGAGCTCGCTCTGGTCGGCGCCCGCAACTCGCATCAGCAGGCGCGGCTGGCGCTGCTCACGCTGCTGGCGGTCAACCAGTCGCAGCAGATCTGGGCGGTGGAGCGGCCGGCCGCGGATTCCGCCCGTGTGGAGATGCAGCGCGCGCTGGAAGCCGCCGCGAACAACCAGCCGGACTATCTGCGCACGCTGATGGCCATCGAGGTCTCGCGCATCAACCTCGACGTCGCGCGCAACCAGCGGCTCTGGGATGTTTCGCTCGTCGCCGGCACGGGCGCGGGCGCGCAGCGGGCGGACCTGCTGCGGACCTTCGACGCGCTCTCCCAGGTGCGGAGCGACTTCAACATCGGCCTGCAGGTGAACATCCCGATCGGGCAGATCGCGCGGCAGCAGCCGGAAGTGAACGCCACCATCGCGCTTCGTCAGGCCGAGCTCGGGCTGGAACAGGCGCGAGACCGGCTGCGTCAGCAGGTCGAGGACACCGTGCGCAGCATCGACACGCTGCGCCGCCAGGCCGAACTGGCGAAGCGGGCGCGGGAATTGGCGGGGCTGCAACTCGAGACCGAGCTGATCAAGCTCCAGGCCGGGCGCTCCTCCAACTTCCAGGTGGTGTCCTTCCAGGGCTCGCTGCAATCGGCCGAGAGCGCGGAGCTGAGCGCGGTGATCGCCTATGCGAATGCGCTGACGCAGCTGGACCAGGTTCTCGGCACCACCCTCGATACATGGCGCATCTCCTTGAATGACTGACTTGCGCAGCTTTGCCGCCAGCATGACCGCTGCGCCCGCGTTCGATGATCTCGCGCGCCTTGCCGCCATCGTCTGCGAGGCGCCGATCGGCTATGTCGCGCTGCTCGACAGCGCGCAGCAATGGATCCTCGGCGCCGAGGGCATGCAGGCTGGCGCGCTGAACTGCCCGCGCTCGCACGCCTTTTGCGACGAGACGCTGGCGAACGATGCGCTGACCGAGATCGAGGACCTCTCCCGCCATCCGCGCTTCGTCCAGCATCCCCTCGTGCAGGGCGAGCAGGCGCTGCGCTTCTACGCCGGCATGCCCGTGCGGAGCGAGGCGGGCGAGGCGCTCGGCACCATCTGCGTGCTGGACCGCGTGCCGCGCCGGCTGAACGAGGCCCAGCGCGACGGGCTGACGCGCCTGGCCGCACGGGCCACGGCCGAACTGGAACTGCGCCGGCAGGGCGCCGAGCTGCACGCGATGACGGACAAGCTCGCCGATAGCGAAGCCGCCGTGCGCGGGCTGCACGAAAGCCTGACGCTGGACTATCGGCGCGCCCTGGATGCGATGGCCGATGGCGTGCTCACCATCGGGCCGGATGCCGGCATTATGACCGTCAATCCCGCGGCCGCCCGCATGCTCGATTTCGACCAGGCGGAGGCAATCGGCCAGAGCGTCGCCGTGCTGCTGGCCGAGCGCGACGGTACCGACGAGTTCATCGACGCCCTCCTCGCGCCACTGCATGAAAGCGGCAAGCTCGAACGCCGGACGGTGAGCTTTCCGGGCGGGCGTCGTTTCTCGATCGAGGGCAGCCTGTGGCGCGTCCGGCAGGGGCCCTTCGCGGGGCGGCCGGCGATCACGGCCGTCTTCTCGGATGTGACCGAGACCGAGCGGCTGCAGGCCGAGCTCGCCGCGCAGTACACACAGCTGCAGGACGCCTTTCTGAAGCTGGAGAACTCCGCCGTCCGTGCGGCGCAGACCAGCAAGCGGATCGCCCTGATGCGGACGGCAGCCATCGGCGCGGCCTTCCTGGTGGTCTTCGGCGTCGCGGCCTGGACCTGGTTCTCGCCCAGCGAAGCCTCAGGCTTCGACGCGACCATGCCGGCCGGCGTCGTGACCATCACCGCCACGCCGCAGCTGGTCAGCGCGCGTATCGCCGTGGTGGGCGTGCTGGAGCCGGGCGCCAATGTCAGCGTGGTCGCGCCCTTCGACGGCACTGTCCGCGAGAGGCTGTTCCGCTACGGCGGCGCCGTGACGCGCGGCGACGTGCTGCTGCGCATGGACCGCGGCGAGGTTGAGACGCGGCTGCGCGAGGCCCGCGCCGCAGAGATCCGCTCGCGCCAGCGCGTCGACGAGTTGCGCGGCTGGGCCCAGGGCTTCGAGGTCGCGCGGGCGCGGCGCGGGCTGGCGGGGGCCGAGCTGGAGACGGCCAACCTGCGCTCGCGCGTGGGGCAGAGCGCGATGCTGCTGGGACGCGGCATCATCCCGGCCGAGGAGCACCGCAACCTGCTCCAGCAGCAGCGCACCCAGGACCTGCAGATGCAGGCGGCGCAGCAGGACCTTGCCGCGACGCTGGCGCGCGGCGACGAGCTGAACCTGCGCACGGCCGAGCTGGAGCTCCAGAACACCGAGGCGCGGCGCGTCGAGATCGAAAACGACCTCGGAAATTCGGAGGTGCGCGCGCAGGTTTCGGGCGTCGTGCTGATGCCGCCGGAGCAGCAGGGCGGCGGCCAGCGGCGGGAGACGATCGAGGCGGGCACGCGCGTCAGCCGTGGGCAGGCGATGTTCAGCATCGGCGATCTCGCAAGCTTCCTGGTACGCGGGCAGATCGACGAGATCGACGTGAACCAGGTGCGGCCGGGCCAGGCCGTGACCGTGACGGGTGATGCCTTCGGCGGCGATACGCTGACCGGGCGCGTGGCCTCCGTGGCGGCTCAGGCCAGCTCCGAACAGGGCGGGATGGGGCGCGGCATGCCGAGCTTCGCCGTCAGCATCGCCATCACGGATCTAACGGACGTGCAGCGCGCGCGGCTCGCCGTCGGCATGTCGGCCAGCCTGTCGATCATCACGCATGAGAGCCCCGACGCGGTCGTCCTGCCGCCGCAGGCGATCCGCGACGAGGATGGCACACGGATTGTCCGGGTACGCGAGGGGATGCGGATCGTGTCGCGGCCGGTGACGCTCGGCATCTCCACGCCCGACGGCGTGGAGATCCGGACCGGAATCAGCCCGGGCGACATCGTGGTGCTGCGCGAGTAGCCGCTCAGCTCCGGCTTTTGGAAAGCCTAGTCCCGGAAGGACGGGTCGGTGCGGTCCAGCTTGCGCAGCAGGGCCGGCCATTCCATGACGCCGTAGGCCCGGCGGGTCTGCGGCTGGTAGTTCATGTAGGTCTCGTCCAGGACGTTCTGCGGCACCTGGTGGATCTCCGCATTGCAGGCCAGCGCGGCCAGCTGCGCGCGGCAGGAGAGTTCCAGCCGGTGCATCGCGTTGAAGGCCTCGGCGATGGTCTTGCCGACCGTCAGCAGGCCGTGGTTGCGCAGAATCAGCGCGTTGTTTTCGCCGAGGTCCTCGACAAGCTTCGCCTGCATCGAGGTGTCGAGCACGACGCCCTGATACTCGTGGTAGCCGATCTTGAGGAAGCGCATGGACGTCTGGTTCATCGGCAGCAGGCCGCATTCCAGCGAGGACACCGCCATGCCCGGCCAGGTGTGCGTGTGGATCACGCAGTCGATCTCGTGGCTCGCCTCGTGGATGGCGCCATGGATGACGAAGCCGGCGCGGTTCACGCCGTAGTTCAGGTCGCCGAAATCGGGCTTGTGGAGGATGTTGCCCTTCACGTCGATCTTGATGAGCGAGGAGGCGGTGATCTCCTCGTACATCAGGCCATAGGCGTTGATGAGGAACGCGCCCTCCTCGCCCGGCACCCGGCAGGAGATGTGGTTCGCGATCATGTCGCTCATCCCGAAGAGCGCGGTGAGGCGGTAGCAGGCGGCGAGGTCCACGCGCGCCTGCCATTCCTGGGGCGTCACCTTGTCGCGCAGCGAGGCGATGTGCAGCGTGGGGGCTGGGGTCTGTTCGAGCATGTTCGTTCTCCCGTGATCAGGCGGTCGAGGCTAGCCCACTCGCAAGCGGAACGAAATGGCGGAGCGGCCGGCGCCGCTTTTTTATGCACCTTCGCCGGGCGATGGCGTACAGTATTGACGTCGGGCAGAGGGCTCGCTCCGGTTGCGCCCTCGCCTGCGCCGCGACGCGGCCACGGCCTTCCAATGCCGCGGAGGGAGCGAATAATGGCAAATACCGCGAATGCGGCGCTGGGCGCCGCGCAGACCTATCCGCACATCAACCGCATCGGCGTCGGCGACCTCTGGGTCTCGCTCAGGCGAGGCTGGACGGACTTCATGGCCACGCCGACCCAGCTGATCTTCCTTTGCCTGATCTACCCCATCGTCGGCTTCGTGCTGGCGCGGGCGGCGGCGGGGAGCGCGCTGCTGCCGCTGGTCTACCCGCTGCTGGCCGGCTTCGCGCTGGTGGGACCGCTGGCCGCACTCGGCCTTTACGAGCTTAGCCGGCGCCGCGAGCTGGGCGATGCCGTATCCTGGCGAGACATGTTCGGCGTGCTGCGTTCGCCCGCGATCATCGGCATAGCCATCCTGGGCATTGCGCTGCTGGCGGTCTTCGCCCTTTGGCTCGGCGCCGCGCGGGGGCTGTACAACCTGATCATGGGGCCGGACCTGCCCCTGGGCGCGAGCGCCCTGCTGAGCGAAGTGCTGCATACCAGCCAGGGGCACCTGCTGATCGTCGTGGGCAACCTCGTGGGCGCCGGTTTCGCGCTCCTGGTGCTGGCGTCCACCGTGGTCTCCTTCCCGATGATGCTGGAGCGCGACGTCACGCCCGGCGAGGCGGTGCAGACTTCGCTTGTGGCGTTCCGGCGCAATCCCTGGGTGCTGACGCTCTGGGGCGTGATCGTCGCGGTGATGCTCGCCGTGGGGATGCTGCTGCTCTTCGTCGGCCTGGCCGTGGTGCTGCCGGTGCTGGGGCACGCAACCTGGCATCTGTACCGGCGGCTCGTGCTTTAATCCCTGTTTGGGCGGAGCGGGAAGACGAGGACCGCGGTCGCCAGCCCGACTGCGCCGCCGAGCAGGGTCTCCCACAGCCGTGCCGCCAGATGCGCGATCGAATGCTCGCCATTGGCCGCCATCGTCACGATCAGCGTGAAGGCGAAGGCGCCGCAGGCGATGTCATAGCGCTGCGGCATCGCCATGGCATAGATGACCATGGCGATAGCCGCCGCCACCCAGACCAGGATGGGCGCGTGCAGTGCGATCGGCAGGCAGGCGAGGCCGATCGGCACCCCGATGGCCGTGCCGACGATCCTGCGGCGGATGCGCTCGATGGTGCCCGAGGCCGTGCTCGCCACGACGAAGGTGCTGGCGGTGATGGCCCATACCGATTGCGCGAGGCCGAAGGCGCCGTTCAGCAGGACGATCGCCGTCGCCGCCGAGGCCGCCTGCAGGCCCATCACGAATTCCGGCGACATCCCGAAGGGGCTGGCCACCCGCGGTGCCGCCGGGGCCAGGACGGGGCGCTCGGCCGGGCCGCTCAACATGCGGGGAACGATGGCTGCCACCGCCGCGATCAGGCCGGCGACGCCCAGCATGGGCAGGTCCATCGGCGTCAGGCCGAGGCCATAGGCGAGAAGCTGGCCGATGTAGATCTGCGAGCCGATCCCGGCTCCGAGGACACCGAAGCGCCGCAGGTAGCCCACCAGGAAGGCACCGGCCACGAGTGTCAGTTCCGGCCCAGCCGGGCCGGAGGGCGCCAGCACCGGCGTGAGCCCGGCGGTGAAGGTCGCGCCGAGGACGGCCGCCGCCACGAGGAGAGCGAGGTCCCTGCCCGACTCCTGCCGCGTAGCCCGGCCTTCGGAGACGCTAGCCCAGAGCGCGATGCCACCCGCCAGGGTGCTCAGCGAGGCCCCGTCCGGCAGGCCGCCGGCGACGTCATGCAGCGCGCCGAGGAGGGCTGCGATCCCGAAAGCCGTGACGAGGCGCAGCCCCTTGATGCGCCGGTGCACGCCGGGATCGACGCTATCCAGCCATCGCGCCACCGCGGCCAGCGAGGCCCCGGCGGTCAAGCCGCGCGTTGCAGGCTGAACTGGGCCCAGACCTCGGCGAGTGCTGCCATCAGGTGCTCGATATCCCCGTCGCTGTGCAGCGGCGAGGGCGTGATCCTCAGCCGCTCGGTGCCGCGCGGCACGGTCGGGAAGTTGATGGGCTGAACATAGACGCCGTGGCGCTCCAGCAGCAGGTCGCTGATGGTCTTGCAGAGCACGGGGTCGCAGATCATCACCGGCACGATGTGGCTGGGATTGGCCAAATGCGGGATCTGCAGCGCGTCGAGCGCGGCGCGGACCTTGGCGACGCGCTCATGCATCCGGTCGCGCTCGGCGGTGCTGTGCTTGAGGTGGCGGATGCTAGCCGTGGCTCCGGCGGCGATGGCGGGCGGCAGGCTCGTGCTGAAGATGAAGCCGGAGGCGAAGCTGCGCACGAAGTCGATCAGGTTCGCCGAACCCGCGATATAGCCGCCGATCACGCCGAAGGCCTTGGCCAGCGTGCCCTCGATCACCGTCAGCCGGTGGGCCACGCCGTCGCGCTCCGCGATGCCGCCGCCGCGTTCGCCGTAGAGGCCGACCGCATGCACCTCGTCCAGATAGGTCATGGCGCCGAATTCATCGGCGAGGTCGCAGATGGCGGCGATGGGGGCGATATCGCCATCCATGGAATAGACGCTCTCGAAGGCGATCAGCTTGGGCGCGTCGGCCGGGATGGCCGCAAGCTTGGCGCGTAGGTCTGCGAGGTCGTTGTGCTTCCAGATCTCGCAGTGGGCGCGGCTGTGGCGGATGCCCTCGATCATCGAGGCATGGTTCAGCTCGTCCGACAGCACCACGCAGCCGGGAAGGCGCGAGGCGAGCGTGCTGAGTGTCGCCCAGTTGGACATATAGCCGGAGTTGAAGAGCAGCGCGGCTTCCTTGCCGTGCAGGTCGGCGAGCTCCCGCTCCAGCAGGACGTGGTCGTGGTTGGTGCCGGCGATGTTGCGCGTGCCGCCGGCGCCGGCGCCGCTGCGGTCGAGCGCGGCATGCATCGCGGCGAGGACATCGGGATGCTGGCCCATGCCGAGATAGTCGTTGGAGCACCAGACGGTGACCTCGGCCGTGCCCTTTTCGCGATGATGCGTGGCGCGCGGAAAGGCGCCGGCCTGGCGTTCGAGGTCGGCGAAGACGCGGTAGCCGCCCTCGCGGCGGAGGCCGTCCAGCTGGTTGCGGAACAGGGTCTCGTACTTCATCGGCTGCCTTTCCCCCACCCAGCTCACGCCAAGGGTGCGGCAGCCGCATCATACGCCTTCGCGGCACGGGATTCACCCCTTCGCTTACCGCAGAACCGGGTTGCGGGATGTAGGCTAGGCCGCCCCGGGCATTGTGCTATGCAGCAGACCAAGTTCCCCGAAGGATCCATCATCTCGTGTTGAGATTTTGTGCCCCGCGCCGGTCGCCGGGGAATTTTCGCGCATGATGCAGCTGGTTCCCTCGGAACGGGCGCAATCGCGCCGGATGCGCCATCATGGGCCCGCGCTGCCGATGCGCGTGGGCACGCGCGGCTCGCCGCTGGCCTTGTTCCAGACGCGGCTGTTCCTGGAGCTGATTCGCTCGGTCTGCCCGCTGCTCCGCCAGTTCGACGCCTTCGAGGAGCACCAGATCAGCACCTCGGGCGATCGCGCACCGGACCGCCGGCTGGCTGAGATCGGCGGCAAAGGACTGTTCGCCAAGGAAATCCACGAGGCGCTGCTGGATGGCCGGGTGGATTTCGCCGTCCATTCCCTGAAGGATCTGGAAACCCAGCTGCCGGCGGGCATCGTGCTGGCCTGCACCCTGCGCCGGGAGGATCCGCGGGATGCATTGATCCTGGGCGAGAAATGCCGGCGCGGCGGGTTCGGCGAGAACCCCTATGCCTGCCTGCCCACCGGCGCGCTGATCGGAACCGCTTCGGTGCGGCGCCAGGCGCAGCTGCTCCATGTGCGGCCGGACCTGCGGTGCGAGTTGATCCGCGGCAATGTGCAGACGCGGCTTTCACGCGTGGCTGCCGGCGAGTTCGATGCATCGCTGCTGGCGATGGCCGGGCTGAAGCGTCTGGGGCTGGAGAGCCACGCCGGTGCGGTCCTCTCCGCAGACGTGATGGTCCCGGCGGCGTGCCAGGGCATCATCGGCGTGACCGTGCGGGCGGATGACGCGGAGCTCCATGAACTGCTCTCCGCCATCTGCGATCCCGTCTCGCGGCCCGTCAGCCTCGCCGAACGGGCGCTGCTGGGGGCATTGGACGGCTCCTGCCGGACGCCGATCGGCGGGCATGCGGTACTGCTGCCGAACGGACAGCTGAGGCTGACCGGGCTGGTGGCGCGGGCCGACGGCAGCTTCCTGTTGCGCCGGAACCTTTGCGGCGACCCGTCCGATGCGGAGCGCATCGGACGGACTTTGGGCGAGGAACTGCTCCGGGACTGCCCGGCGGACATCTTCGCCTAACGGCGTTCAGCCCTTGTGGATGGGGTCGATCCACAAGACGCCTTCGGGCTTCTCCACCGGCTCGATGTCGAGATTGACCACCACCGCCTCGTTGTCGCTGCGGACGAGGACGCAGGCGAGCGTTTCGTCGTCCTTGGCGTTGATCTCCTGGTGGGGCACGTAGGGCGGCACGTAGATGAAGTCGCCCGGGCCGGCCTCGGCGACGAATTCCAGCCGCTCGCCCCAGCGCATCCGCGCCCGGCCGCTGACGACATAGATCACGCTTTCCAGCGCGCCATGGTGGTGCACCCCGGTCTTAGCGCCGGCATGGATGTTCACCGTGCCCGCCCAGATCTTCTGCGCGCCCACCCGGGCGAAGTTGATGGCCGCGGCGCGGTTCATCCCCGGTGTCTGAGCCGTATTGGTGTCCAGGCTTCCGGCGGGAATGACGCGGACGCCGGTGTGCTTCCAGCCATCGTCCGGCGGGGCGTCGTGGCTGTGATCGTGACCGTCATGCGGCATGGCTGTAATCCCTTTGTCGCGCTTGACCCTGCGCGTCCTCGGAAGCCATCTTGCCGCATGCTCCTGCTCATCGACAACTACGACAGCTTCACCTTCAACCTCTTCCACTTCCTGGGCGACCTGGGCGTGGAAGCCGTGGTCAAGCGCAACGACGCGCTTTCGGTGCAGGATGTCTTCGCGATGCGGCCCGATGCGATCGTTCTCTCGCCCGGTCCCTGCACGCCGAATGAGGCCGGGATCTGCCTGCCGCTGATCGCCGCCGCGGCCGAAGCCAAGCTGCCCCTGCTCGGCGTCTGCCTCGGCCACCAGGCGATCGGCCAGGCCTTCGGCGGCAAGGTCGTCCGCGCGGCCGAGCCGGTGCACGGCAAGGTCTGGGAGGTGCTGCATGACGGCGTGGGCATCTTCGCCGGCCTGCCCTCCCCCTTCCATGCCACGCGCTACCATTCGCTGATCGTGGAACGCGCGACCCTGCCGGCCGAGCTGGAAATCACGGCCGAGACGTCGGACGGCATCATCATGGGTCTGCAGCATCGTGATCTGCCCATCCATGGCGTGCAGTTCCATCCCGAAAGCATCGCTTCCGAGCACGGCCATGCGCTGCTGAAGAACTTTCTCGACATGGCCCGCGTCGCCGCCTGACTCCCGATTGACACATGGCGATGCTGCAACGCAGCATCCCCTGCGACAAAAATGGGGTGCGGCGAATGGCCTGGATGCGACGCCTGGGACTTCTGGCTCTGGCCGCGGCCGGCCTCGCGGGGGCGCCGAAACCGGCATCGGCCGCCAATCTCACCGCCGTGCTGGAAGCCGAGATCGTCACGCTCGATCCGCATTTCATCGGCGCCTATATCACCCGCACCTTCGGCTACATGGTGTTCGACACGCTCTTCGCGCCGGACAGCAACTTCAACTACCGGCCGCAGATGGTGGCGAGCCACACGGTCTCGCCCGACGGGCTGACCTGGACCTTCATCCTGCGCGACGGCCTGCTGTTCCATGACGGCAGCCCCGTCACCTCGGCGGATGTGGTCGCCTCGCTGCAACGCTGGTCCAGCCGCGCGGCCCTCGGCGGACGGCTCATGGCGGTCACCGACAGCCTGACGGCGCGCGACCCCAAGACCTTCGTCCTCGTGCTGAAGGAGCCCTACGGCCTCGTCATTGAGACGCTGGGCACCATGGCTTCGCCCACGCCGTTCATCATGCCCGAACGCATCGCCCGCACGCCCGGCACCGAGCGCATCACCGAAATCATCGGCTCGGGCCCCTTCACCTATTCTCGCGCCGATCACCGCCCCGGCGACCGCATGCTGCTGCGCCGCAACGCCCGCTACGTGCCGCGCGACGAGCCGGCGGATTTCCTCGCCGGTGGCAAGCGCGTGATGATCGACGCGCTCGATATCCGCGTCGTGCCCGATGCCGGTACCGCCGCCTCCGCGCTGCAGGCCGGCGAGATCGACTACCTGCAAGACGCGCCCTTCGACCTGCTGCCGCTATTCGAGCGCAACCGGCGGCTGACGGTGCAGAACTTCACCGGCCCGCAGATGTTCACCGGGCATTTCCGGCTGAACCACGTCGCACCGCCCTTCGACGACCCGGCCATCCGCGCCGTTCTGCTTCGCCTGGTGGACCAGAACGAGGTGATGCAGGGCTTCGGACTGAGCGCGACCTACGCCCGCTCCTGCGCCGCCTTCTTCACCTGCGGCGGGCCGAATGAATCCACGGTCGGCGTATCGGCGCTGGAAAACCCCTCGATCGAAGCGGCGCGGACCGCCCTGCGCGCCACGCGCTACAACAACGAGCCGATCGTGCTGATGATCGCCTCGGACCTCGAGGCCGCGAAGGTCTCCACCGAAATCCTCGCCGACCGCATGCGCCGCGCCGGCTTCAACGTGGATGCCCAGGTGACCGACTGGGCCACCCTGCTCGCCCGCCGCACCCGTCGCGAGGGTTGGCATGCCTATGGCGTGCATGCGCTGAATGTCGATCTCGGCTCGCCGCTCACCAATTCGGTGATCAGTTTCAACTGCCAGAATACCGGCACCGTCGGCTTCATGTGCGTCCCGCGCCTGAACGAGCTCTTCGACGCCTTCGCCCGGGCGCCGTCGGCCGAGGCCCGCAGCGCCATTGCCGGCGAGATCCAGGGGATCGTCTACAGCCAGGGCCTGGCCGTGCCCTGGGGCCAGTTCGCCCAGCCCGCGGCCTATCGCGCGACGCTGCGAAACATGATCCCCTCGGCCATCCCGCTTTTCTGGAACGTCGAGAAGCCCTGATGACCGAATATGACGTGATCGTCGTCGGTGCCGGTTCCGCCGGCGCCGCCCTGGCCGGCCGGCTCTCCGAGGACGCCAGCCGCAACGTGTTGCTGCTGGATGCCGGGCGCGACTGGCGTGCGGCCGAGGCGCCGCCGGCGCTGCGCTCCAGCAACATCATCCCCTTCATGCACGACCGGCAGAACCAGCTCGACTGGCAATGGCCGGAGCTGCACACCCGCCGCTCCCGCGCGCAGCCGGCCAAGTACTACTGGCGCGGCAAGGCGCTGGGCGGTTCCTCCACGGTCAATGCGCAGATCGCGATCTGGGGCGTCGCCGCCGCCTTCGACGCCTGGGCGGAATCCGGCTGCGAGGGCTGGTCCGCCGAGGAGGTGCTGCCGCTCTTCGCCAAGCTCGAGGACGACCCCGACATGAAGGAGGCGCCCCATCACGGCGTCGGCGGGCCGATCCCGGTCTATCGCGCCCCGCAGGAGACCTGGGGTGCCGTGGACAAGGGGCTGCGCGATGCGGCGCTGGCTTGCGGCTATCCCTGGAACCCGGACCTCAATGCGCCGGAGAACCACGGCGTCTCCTGCTACCCCATCAACAGCCGCAACTTTGAGCGCGTGACGACCAATGACGGCTATCTGGAGCCGGCGCGCGGACGAAAGAACCTCACCATCCGCGGCGGCGCGCTGGTGGAGCGCGTCATCGTCGAGAACGGCCGCGCGACGGCCGTGCGCGTAATGCTTGACGGCGAGTGGCAGGAGATTAAGGCGCGGGAGATCGTGCTCTCGTCGGGCGCCATCCATTCGCCCGCGATCCTGCTGCGCTCGGGCCTCGGCCCCGCCGCCGAGCTTGCTGCACTCGGCATCGCCGTGGTCGCGGACATGCCGCATGTCGGCAAGAATTTCCACGACCACGCGATCTGCCGCACTAATCTCGCGCTGAAGCCAGAATACGTGTCGCAGGACCCCAAGCAGCGCCACACCAATTCCTGCGTCACCTACAGCTCCGGCCTCGGCGGCGGCGGCTTTCGGGACATGATCTTCATCGGCTTCAATCACCGTTTCCTCGGGCAGGGCAGCATGCCGGGCTCGATGGGCGGCGTGGCGGCGGGTATCTACGACGTCTTCTCGCGCGGCGAGCTGAAACTGGCCTCGGCCGACCCGCGCATCGATCCCGTCGTGGAGGAGAACATGCTCTCCGACCACCGCGACGTGATCCGCATGCGCGACGCCGTGCGCCGCCTGGCGCAGATGGCGGCGCATCCCGCTCTGGCCGGCATCTGCACGAGCAGCACCTTCGGCGAGACCGGCATCGACATCGCCGAGGTGGCGGCGCTGCCGACCGATGCGCTCGACGCGTTGATGCTGGAACAGGTCAACGACATGCAGCACGCCGCCGGCACCTGCAAGATGACGGCCTATGAGGACCCCCGCGGCGTAATCGATCCCGACCTTCGGGTGAAGGGGATCGACGGCCTGCGCGTCGCCGACGCCTCCATCATGCCCTATGACTGCCGGGCCAATACGCACTTCACCTGCGTGATGATCGGCGAATGGCTAGCACAGAAGATGAAGGCCGAAGCTACTGCCTGAAGCGGAAGGCATGGATTTCCATGCCAAAGTAATGAGAGTGCCTTTCCTCTATTGCACGCTGCGGTTGCATGACCCTATTGGGCCGTGGATTCCCGTACCGCTTTCATCGCCGCGTCGCTAATGATGCTTGCCAATGGCGGCGTCCTGGGCCTGATCTATCGCGACTTGCCGGCCGCCCTTCGGCCCTCGGCCAGAAGCTGGCAGGCCGGCACACTGCTCAACGCCGCGGGTTGCGCCTTATGCGCGTTCCAGTCGCAGCTGCCGCTGGTGCCGCTGGTCACGGCGGCCAACGGCCTCATCCTTTTCGGCCTGACGATCTACTGGCGGTCGCTTCAACAGTTCTATGATCTTCCGGCGCAGCCATGGCAGTACCTGCCGGCGATCGGCGGAACCCTTGCCGTCTTCTGGTTCTCCGCCTTCCATCCGGACACCACGATCCGCATTGTCCTCATCTCGATGGCTTGGCTGATTCTAATGGGTGGCTGCGTTTCGATCCTGACAGGCAGGACCCGCCGCGACACCGCGCGGAGCCGGCAGATGCTGCTGGCGCTCTTCATCGCCATCATGGTGCTCACCGCCTTCCGCGCGGTGTTCTTTGTCGCGGCCGGCGTGCCGGCGGATTTCAGCATCGCCGACAATGCGAGCTGGATGAACCTCGCATCGCCCCTGGTGTCGGCGATCATGCCGGTGATCGGGACGACGGCCTTCGCGCTGATGTGCTCGGAACGGCTTCGCCGCCAGTGGGAGCGCGCCGCCTCCACCGACTATCTGACCGGCCTGGCCAACCGCCGCACTCTCACCGAGACGGGGCAGCATCGGTTCCAGCAGTCGCGCATTCGGGATGGCGGGATCGCACTCGCCCTCATCGACATCGACAACTTCAAGTCGATCAACGACCAGTATGGGCACGAGGCCGGGGACCTGGCCCTGAAGCAGGTCGCCGCCTGTCTGAGGACCGAGGTTGGCCTCGCCGATATCCTGGCCCGGACGGGAGGCGAGGAGTTCGTCGTGCTACTTGGCGAGACCGAACCCGGCCAGGCGCAGCTTACCGCCGAGCGCCTGCGCCTGGCCGTGCAGCGCCATAGCTTCATCCTGCGCGGGGCTCATCTTCCGCTCACCGTATCCGTTGGGATCGCCGTGTCGCGGGCCGGCGACACCGATTTCGACAGCCTGCTCCGCCGCGCCGACCAGGCGATGTATGCGGCCAAGGCGGGCGGGCGGAACCGCATCGAACTGGCGGCATAGGGCGCGCTGCCGTCTTGCGCGGCGCGCCGTCAGCAACGACGCTGCGTGGAAATGGAGGACTCCCATGACCGAAGCGCCCATGCTGCTCGAAATCGATGCGCGCGGCATCGCCACCGCCACGCTGAACCGCCCTGCCCTCGGCAATGCCTATAACGGCGAGATGCTGGAGGCGCTGATCACCGGCATCCCCAAGCTCACCGAAGATGCCTCGATCCGCGCCCTCGTCATCCGCGGGGCGGGCAAGCACTTCCAGGCGGGGGCGGACATCAACTGGCTCACCGCCGCCGCCGAGGCCCCACCGGAGCAGGCCTTCGCGGCCTCGATGCAGACGACCCGCGCCATGCAGCTCCTCAACGAGTTCCCCAAGCCCAGCTTCGCCGTGATCCACGGCGCCTGCTTCGGCGGCGGCACCGGCATCGCCTGCTGCGTGGACGTGGCGCTCGCCACCACACGGGCCAGCTTCGGCATCACCGAGGTCCGCGTCGGCGTGGCGCCGACGCCCATCTCCACGCACATGGTCCACGCCATGGGCCTGCGCCACGCCCGCCGCTACGCCATCACCGGCGAGCGCTTCGGGCCGGAGGAGGCGATGCGGATCGGCCTGGTGCATGAGGTGCTTGCGCCCGAAACCATCGAGGCGCGGCTGGAGGAGATCATCGCCGCGATGCTGCTCTCCTCGCCGGCCGGAATCGCCGCGACGAAGCGGAGCCTGCTGGAGTCCAACGGGCTCACGCTGGACGCGCACCAGATGACACAGCTCGCCAATGAAAGCTGGATGCAGCGGGCGGGGGCCGAAGGGCGCGAGGGGCTGGCCGCATTCCGCGAAAAGCGGAAGCCACGCTGGGCAGTCTGACCCGTCAGAAGTGCGAGAGGTAGCCGCCATCCACGGCCAGGACCTGCCCGGTGATGTAGGAAGCACCGGGCGACGCCAGGAACACGAAGGCACCGGCGATCTCGGACGGCTCGCCCCAGCGCCCCAGCGACGTCCGCTGCTTCAGCCACTCCCCGACCGTCGCGTCGGCGACCATCTCCGCATTGGCCGCCGTCGCGAAGAAGCCGGGCGCGACCGCGTTCACGGTGATCTTCCGCGGCCCGAGCTCGGCGGCGAGCGCGCGGGTCAGCGCCTCCAGCCCGCCCTTGGCCGCGGTATAGGCGGCATCGCCGGAACGGGCGATCTGCCCCGCGATGGAAGTGACGTTGATGATGCGCCCCCCCTCCGGCATTCCCCTGGCCACGATGCGGGAGAGGTGAAGCGGCGCGATCAGGTCCACCTCCAGCAGATCGCGGATCGCGGGCAACTCCAGGCTGTCCAACGCGCCTCGCGCACGGACGCCGGCATTGTTGACGAGGATGTCGATATGCCCGGCGGCGGCGATGGCCGCCTCAAAACCGTCCAGCCGCGCCAGATCCAGCACGAACGGCGATGCACGCCCGCCTTCCGCGAGGATCGCCTGGACCGCGGCATCTACGCCAGCCGTCTCGCGGCCGTGGACGAGGACATGCGCGCCGGCGGCGGCCAGCGCGCGAGCTATCTCGAAGCCCAGCCCCCGCGAAGCGCCGGTGACGAGGGCAACCTTGTTCTCAAGCATGCTGGATGTCTGAGCCGGGGCCTGCCGCCAGTCAATCCGGATCGCGGCGCCGCTTCAGCCGACCGCGGCGATCCAGTCCGCGAAGGCCTTCATGAAGGCGGCGAAGAAGTCGCGCGTGCCCTCCTTGGCGAGGCTTCCGTCATCCAGGAACAACGACGCCGCCCCGCCCACATAGGCTTCCGGCTGCTGCAGGACGGGCATGTTGAGGAAGACCAGCGACTGGCGCAGATGGTGGTTCGCACCGAAGCCGCCGATCGCACCCGGCGATACGCTCATAACCGCCGCCGGCTTGCGATCCCAAATGCTTTTCCCATAGGGGCGCGAACCCACGTCGATGGCGTTCTTCAGCACGCTCGGCACGGAGCGGTTGTATTCCGGCGTGACGAAGAGCACGGCGTCGAAGCCCTTCACCTTCTCGCGGAACGCCTCCCAGGCCTGCGGCGGCCGGTTTTCGTCATCGAGATCCTGGTCGTAGATCGGGAGGTCGCCGATCTCGACGATTTCCATACGAAGCGCCTCGGGCGCCACAGCCATCAGGGCCTGGGCCGCGCGCCTGTTGAACGAGGCCTTGCGCAGGCTACCGACGATCACCGCTACCGCTGTCATGGCTTATGCTCCGCCAGGGGGTTGGAAGTCTGGGATTTGGATTGGGTACCCTGAGTAATGAGCCGGGCGCTTCGTTGGTTGCGTGCATGAATCCACAGCCAGCTGATCGCGACGCTGAGCCGGGTCCGCACGCCGATGAGGAAGTAGATATGCGCGATCCCCCAGAGCCACCATGCGAGGGTGCCACGCAGCTTGATCCATCCGAAGTCGGTCACCGCGCGCCGCTTGCCGATCTGCGCAAGGCTGCCGGCATGCCTGTACCGGAACGGCACCGGCGAGGCGTGGCCACCCAGCCGGCGCCGGATCGTCGCGGCGACGTGCCTGCCCTGCTGCTTCGCCGCCGGAGCGATGCCAGGCACCGGCTTTCCATCGGGTCCGGCGACCGACACGGTGTCGCCGATGGCGAAGATCTCGGGATGGCCGGGCACGGTGAGATCCGGCTGCACCAGGAGCCGTCCTGCCCGGTCCGCCGGCACGCCGAGCCATTCCGCCGCGGGCGAGGCCCGCACGCCGGCCGCCCAGATGATGGTCCGCGCTTCCAGAATCCGGTCGCCGTAGACAACGCCCTCCGCACTGCATTCCGACACCGCCCGGCCGAGCTCGACCTCGACGCCGAGATCTTCCAGCGAGCGCTGCGCATAGGCAGCAAGGTCCTCGGCAAAGCCCGGCAGCACGCGCTTACCCGCCTCGATGAGGATGACGCGCGCCTCCTGGGTATGGATATTGCGAAAGTCGGCCGGCAAGGTGTCGCGGGCCAGTTCCGCAATCGTTCCCGCGAGTTCGACGCCGGTCGGCCCGGCGCCGATGACGACGAAGGCCAGCAACGCCGCGCGCAGGCGAGGATCGGGTTCGATTTCGGCACGCTCGAAGGCCAGCAGGATGCGGCGGCGGATGCGCGTGGCGTCCTCGATGGTCTTGAGCCCGGGCGCGAAGGGCTCCCATTCGTCATGGCCGAAATAGGCGTGCCGCGCCCCTGTCGCGAGGATGAGGGTGTCGTAAGGCAAGCTTCCACCCTCATCGAGCAGGACGCGATGGGCGGCCGCATCCACGCCCGCGACCGTGGCGAGCACCGTGGTCACGTCGGCGCGATCGCGGAGCACCGCGCGGATGGGCCAGGCGATCTCCGACGTCGCCAGCGAGGCGGTCGCGACTTGGTACAGCAGCGGCTGGAAGATGTGATGGTTGCGCTGGTCGACGAGCGTGATCGCCGCCCCCGCTCCCGCGAGACGCTGGACCGCTTCCAGCCCGCCGAACCCGCCGCCGACGACCACGATCCGATGCGGCGGCAGGACATCTTCGGCCATCAAAGAAACCGCTACCGCACGGCAGGCGGCGGCACCCGCGCCGCCGTCAGCGCGCGGCGGATATCCTGCTCGCAGGCCAGGAGCTGCGCCTCCGCCGCCCGGCGCTGGACCTTGGCATCCTCGGCGATGCGAAGGCTGTCCTCGATGGTGCCGACCAGCGCGGCATTGGCCTGCCTGATCGCCTCGATGTCGAAGCTGCCGCGCTCCAGCTCCTTGCGCGCCTCGGCATTGCCGATGCGCAGCGTCTCGGCATTGGCGACCAGCAGCTTGTTGGTGAGGTCGGTGGCCTGCTTCACCGCCGCGCCGGCCTCGCGCATGCGGTGGATCGCCAGCGCCTGGGCCAACTGCTGGCTCCAGAGCGGCACGGTATTGGCCAGCACCGACTGGATCTTGGAGGAGAGCGCCTTGTCGTTCTCCTGGATCAGCCGGATGGCCGGCAGGGTCTGCATCGCCACCTGCCGGGTCAGCCGCAGGTCGTGGATGCGGCGCTCCAGCTCGTCGCGCGCGGCGCGGCCGTCGCGCAGCGCCTGGGGGGCGAGGGAGTCGCCCTCCTTGGCGGCGGCCGCTTCGAGGACCGGGATCAGCTCGGCATCGGTCCGCTTCAGCACCTGGTCGCCGGCGGCGATGTGGTCGGCGAGCGCATGGAACCAGTCGAGCGTGGCGGTGTAGAGGCGTTCCAGCCGCTCCACATCCTCCAGCAGGCGGGTGCGGTGGGTATCGAGGCGGTCGCCGATCACGCCCACCTGGCTACGCACGCCTTCGTAGCGTTGGACGATGGCGACGGTCTCGGCACCGGCCTTGGTGAAGATGCGCTGGAAGAAACCGGGCTTCTCGGCCAGCGTCGTCACGTCGAAGCCGCGCAGGGCGGAGAGCATGGAGGACAGGGTCTGCCCCGCCTCCCCGGTCTCGCGGTTCTGCGCGCCTTCCAGCATGGCGTCGGCCGCGGCCTGCGCGCGCGACTGCGCGGCGGCGCCGAAACGCAGGATCGTGCCGGGATCCTTCAGGTCGATCGCGGCGGCGAGGCGGGCGATCTCGGCCTCGCGCCCGGCGGTAACGGCTTGTTCCAACGGTTGGTCGCTCATGTTTCCTCCTGGCGCAGCCGTTCGGCCAGCACCTTCACTTGGATATCCAACGCCTCGCTCTCGGCCACGCGCAGCTCGCTGCGAAGCCTGCGGGCGGATTGGGCGAGATCGGTCAGCAGGCTGGGCAATGTCGGCGGCGGTGCCGCGCCCGCCTCCAGCCGGTCCACGATGCGCGTGAGCCCGTCGAGATGTACCGCGAGGAAGCGCCGCGCCTCGTGCAGGCGGGCGGGGCGCGCCTCCAGCTCCTCGACGACGCCCTGCATGGCGCTCGCCGCCTCCAGCAGCAGTGCGCCGAGCGGCAGGTGTCGCGCCGCGCCGGCGACGCGAGCCAGCTGCGCGCGCGGGCCGTCGAGCGGATCGGGCTGCGCGGGCTTGGCCGGCGCCTCCTTCGGCACGGCCTCGGCGAGGTCGCCGGTCAGCAGCCGCGTGCCGAACCAGGCGCCGAAGCCGAGCACCACCGCCATCACCGGCGGTAACCCCGCGGACAGCCCCGCGGTGAGCCCAGCCGCGACACCCATGATCACCGCGCCGCGCCGGGTATCGCCGGAGGTGCCGCGCGCCATGTGGCTCGCAGCCTTCCAGGCAAGCCCGAGCCCGAGCAGCGAGCCGATGAGATGTTTCGGATGGCCCTTGATGATCTCGATGGGGATATCGAGCACCAGGGGCCAGAGGAACAGCGGCAGCATCCAGACGCGCCAGCCGAAGGTGCGCGCCGCATTCAGGCCGTCGGCGCGCAGGCGCGACTTCTGCTCGCGCCAATCCCGCTTCCAACTCCGCCGTTGTTCCCGAAGGCGGCCCATCAGTGGAAGAGCGCGATGAAGGCGGGCAGCCAGACGCAAAGGCCCAGCAGCGAGAGTCCGACGGACCATCGCACCGGGCCGGGCCAATGGGCGAAGAAGGGGGCTTTGGCGTTCATGGAGCGACATGTTGCCCGCGCGAGGCCCCGGTGCAAGGTTTGCCCCCACGCTTCATCGCGCGGCATAGTTCGTCGTGCTATCCGCTGACGCATGTGGATGCGCCGTACCCTGCTTGCCGCCGGACTCGTGGGTGCATCCAGCGGGGCCTATGGCTTCGGCTACTCGCCCTTCAGCGGCCCCGCCGTCACCCGCTATGCGCTGACGCCCGCGGGCTGGCCGCCCGGCCTGCGCCTTCGCATCGCCGTCCTGGCCGACCTGCATGCCGGCGCACCGCTGGTCACCGAGGCGCGTGTCGCCGGGATCGTCGCCGCCACCAACGCGCTGGCACCGGACATGGTGCTGCTGCTCGGCGACTACGGCCCGGTGAGCCTGCTGGTGCCCAAGCCGCCCCGCCCCGCCGACATTGCCGCGATCCTGGGTGGGTTGCGCGCGCCGCTCGGCCGTTTCGCCATCGCCGGCAACCATGACTGGTGGGAGGATCGCGCGGCCATGGCGCGGCATGGCGGGCGGCCCGAATGGCTGCGGGCGCTGGGCGAGGCCGGCATCACGCCCCTGCAGAACCAGGCGATCAGGATGCCGCAGGGCTTCTGGCTCGCCGGGATCGACAGCCAGATCGCCTTCGCCTTCAACGACGGCGCCGACGACCTGCCGGGCACCCTGGCCACCATCACCGATGCGGCGCCGGTGATCCTGATGGCGCATGAGCCCGATATCTTCGCGTGCATGCCCGATCGCGTGGCGCTGACGCTCTGCGGGCATACCCATGGCGGGCAGGTGCGCATTCTCGGCTACTCGCCGCGCGTGCCCTCGCGCTACGGCAACCGCTACGCCTATGGGCTGGTGCGGGAGGGCAGCCGCGCCCTGATCGTATCGGGTGGGCTCGGCACCTCGAAGATCCCGGTGCGCTTCGGAGTGCCGCCGGAGATCGTCGAGATCACACTAGGCTGACGAGCAGCAGCACGGCGCCGATCAGGAGGGGCAGGTAGGTCAGGATAATCCCGATCATCCGCCCGATCATCTGCTCGGGCTCCTGCGCAATGCCCCAGGCGTGGGCGATGCGCCCAAGCACCACCGCAGCGCCGAGCGCATGCAGCACCAATGTGCCTGTGCCGCGGACTTCCAGCAGCAGCAGGAGCAGCACCAGCATCGGCACGTACTCAACGAAATTCCCCTGCGCCCGGCTGGCGCGCAGCAAGCGGATGTCGTCGCCGAGGCCGATGTTGGTCCGCGTCGCGCCGCGCGCTCGGCTGACCTGGATCGACAGCACGAGCAGCAGCAGCGCCAGCAGCGCGGCATAAAGCGAGGTGATTGGAAGCATGGTCATGTGAGGAATGGCTCCACCAAAGCGAGGAAGGCGTTCGGGTTGTCGGCATGGACCCAATGCCCGGCCCGCTCCACCGTCGCGAAGCGCGCGGCGGGGAAGAGCTCCCGGAAGAGGTTATGCTGGTCGGGGCGGATATAGTCGCTCCGTTCACCGGACAGGACCAGCGTCGGCCCGGCATAGCGTCCGGTGACGGTGAAATCCTCGATGGCGGCTATCCCGGCCGTGAGCTCGGCGAGCCCTAGTTTCCAGACCGGCGGCTGGCTGCCGAAATCGAGCGATTGCAGCAGGAATGCGCGAATGCCCGGCTCGGGCACCGCCACTTCCAGTGCCGCGTCGGCGTCTCGCCGCGTCAGCCCATCCGTGAGCGCCAACCCGCGCATCGCCGCCAGATAGCCGCGCATGGCCGGCGGATACCGCACGGGCGCGATATCAGCGACGATCAGCCGCCCCACCATCGCCCCGTGCCGCAGCGCCAGGGCCATCGCCACCTTGCCGCCCATGGAATGGCCGAGCACCGCGGTCGGGCCGAAGCCGCGCGCCGCGATCAGTTCGGCGATGTCCTCGGCCATGCTGGCATAATCCATGGCGGCGGCGCGGCCACTCTCGCCATGGTTCCGCAGGTCGGGCGCCAGGACGCGATGCCGCATGGCGAGCCGCTTCTGGATGCCGCCCCAGTTTCGCGCGGCGCCGAAGAGGCCGTGCAGGAGAATGACCGGCGGCCCCTCGCCCATTTCGATGACGTTCAGCTTCATGGAACTAGCCTTTAGCAGCGATCAGCACGCTCAGCATCACGAGCGATCCGCCGGCGATCAGATCCCAATCCAGCGGTTCCCCCAGCCAGGTGATCGCCAGCGTGACTCCGAAGAGCGGCACCAGCAGGAAGCCCACCGAGGCCACCACCGCATTGAGGTGGCGGCCCGCCTCCACCGTCGCCCAGGTGCCGATCGGCGCCGCCACCAGCCCGATGAAAGCTGCGGGCCAGAAGGCCCCCATCCCAATGCCGCCGCCCTGCGAGAATGGCTCGCGCCAAAGGGCCAGCGGCAGCAGCACCAGCGCGCCCAGCAGGAAGATCCAGGGGAGCAGGTCTACCACCGGCGTCACTGGCGGGCGCAGCCGCATCACCAGGATGGCGAGGCTCCAGGAGAGCGAGGCGCCCAGCAGCATCGCGTGCCCCGCCAGCACGCCGGGCGCGGACCAGTCGATCGCCCAAGGGCCGGTCATCACACCGACGCCCACAAGCCCGACGCCAGCCGCGATCCAGCGGCGGCGCGACACCTTCTCCCCCAGCAGCCAAACCGAGAGCGGCACCAGCCAGAAGATGGTGACATTGCCCAGTATGGCCGTACGCCCGGCAGGAATCAGCGACAGCGCCATATGCGCCAGCCCGAAATAGCTGCCGATCTGCAGCAGCCCGACCGCGGCCGTGGCCGACCAGTCCCGCGCCCTCGGAAATCGCAGCCGCCCCATCGCCACCATCAGCGCGGCGGCGGAGACGGCTGCCAGGGCAGCGCGGGAGAAACCGAACCACAGCGGCGTCGCGTACTGGAACCCATACTTGGTCAGCGGCCAGACGCCGCCGAACAGCAGCACGGCCAGCAGGAGGACCTGGAGCGCCTTGGCCTGACTCAAGAGCGTGGCCCGGAGGGCGCCCGGCCCATCATGGCCTAGCCGACGGTCAGCATGATCTTGCCGATATGCGCGCTGCTTTCCATCAGCGCATGCGCCGCGGCCACCTGCGCGAGGGGGAAGGTCGCGTGGATATGCGGACCCGCCTTGCCGGCCTCCAGCAGCGGCCAGACCTTAGCCCGCAGCGCCTCGGCGATCTCGCCCTTCTGCGCCGCCGTGCGGGGACGCATGGTGCTGCCCGTAACCGTCAGGCGCTTCAGCATGATCGGGCGAAGATCCAGGTTTTCCGCCATCTCGCCGCCCAGGAAGGCGATCACGGACAGTCGCCCGTCCATGCGCAGGCAGCGCAGGTTCCGTCCAAAATAGGGGCCGCCCACCATGTCCAGCACCACGTCGACCAGCTTGCCCTCGGTGATGCGCTTCACCTCCTCGGCGAAATCATGCGCGCGGTAGTTGATGGCATGGTCGGCACCGAGGCCGAGCACGGCCTGGCGCTTCTCCTCCGAGCCCACGGTCGTGATGACGGTGCAGCCGAACGCCTTGGCAAGCTGGATCGCGGTGACGCCGATGCCCGAGCTGCCGCCATGGATCAGCACCGTCTCCCCGGCAGCGAGCCGGCCGCCAAGCGCGTGCGGCGTGCCGAAGAGGTTAGCCCAGACGGTGAAATAGGTCTCAGGCACGGCGCCGGCATGCAGCGCGTCGTAGCCCTTCGGCCATGGCAGGGTCTGCGTGGCCGGTGCCGTGCAGTACTCGGCGTAAGCGCCCCCATTGGTCAGCGCACAAACCTTGTCGCCCGGCTTGAAGCTGGTAACCCCCGCGCCGACCGAGACGACCTCGCCCGCGCATTCCAGGCCGAGGATGGGCGAGGCACCGGCGGGCGGCGGATACTTGCCGCCCCGCTGCGCCACGTCGGGCCGGTTCACGCCAACGGCCTGGACGCGGATCAGGACCTCGTCGGCCGCGGGGACGGGCACCGGGCCGGTGGCGGGCACCATCACCTCGGGGCCGCCGCCGGCGCCGTGGGTGATGTAGGTCATGCTTTGGCTCATGGCGGTGTTTCCCGGGTTTGTGGCGGCACGTTCCGCGCGGGCCGATCTAGCGTCAAGCGGGGGGCCTGGCGCCTATCCCGCCTCGGCCAAAGCCGCCAGCACCGCGGTTCCGTAACGCTGCAGCTTGCTCTCGCCCACCCCCGGCACCTCGCGCAGGCTGGCGAGGTTCTCCGGTCGGCGGGCTGCGATCTCGGCCAGGGTCGCGTCGTGGAAGATCACATAGGCCGGAACCTGCTGGGACCGGGCTTCGGCCTTGCGCCACTCGCGCAGCGCGCCGAAGAGCGGATCGTCCGAGCCGGCCTGCGGTCCCTCGCGGCTCGCGCGCTGGCTGCGCGGGCGCATCACTTCATCGCGCAGCATGACCTTCACCTCGCCGCGCATCACGGGACGGGCGGCCTCGGTGGGGACGAGCTCGCCGTGATTTTCGACGGCGATGTCGAGCGCGCCCTGCGCCACGAGTTGCCGCACGACGCCGCGCCAGGCGCCCTCCGGCACATCCTTGCCGACGCCGTAGGTCGGCAGCTTGTCGTGCCCGAATTGCGCGATCTTGTCGGTCATGCGGCCCCGCAGCACGTCCACGAGATGACCCAGACCGAAGCGGCTGCCGGTGCGCAACGCCGCGGAAAGCAGCTTCTGCGCGGCCACGCTGCCATCATAAAGACGGGGCGGGGAGGCGCAAACGTCGCAATTCCCGCAATCGGCCTCCAGATCCTCGCCGAAGCAGCGCAGCAGCACGCGGCGGCGGCAGCTTCCCGCCTCGGCGATGCCGACCATGGCGTCCAGCCGGGCGCGCTCGATGCGCTTCTGGTCCTCGGAGGCCGGGCTCTGCTGGATGCGGTGGCGCGCCAGCGCGATGTCGCCCGCGCCATAGAGCAGCAGGGCGCGCGCGGGCAGCCCATCGCGGCCGGCGCGGCCGATCTCCTGGTACCAGCCCTCCGGACCCTGCGGCAGCGACAGATGGGCGACGAAGCGGACGTCCGGGCGGTCGATGCCCATGCCGAAGGCGATGGTCGCGCACATCACCACGGCATCGCCGCGGGCGAAGCGGCGATGGGCGTCGCGCTTGTCCTCGCTCGGCATGCCCGCGTGGAAGGGCATGGCGTCGTGGCCGTCGGCGCGCAGCCAGTCGGCGGTCTGCTCGGCCCGCGCGCGGGTGCCGCAATAGACGATGCCCGCGCCGCGCCCATCGGCGGCCTCGCGCAGGAAGGCGCGGATCTGGGCCCGCTCCTGGTCGCGCGGGCTGGCGGAAAGATAGATGTTCGCGCGGTCGAAAGAGGCGCGAAAGACCGGCGCGTCCTCCAACCCCAGCTGGGCGCGGATGTCGTCCACGGTGCGGGCATCGGCCGTGGCGGTCAGCGCCAGCCGCGGCACCTCGGGAAAGCCGCTGCGGAGGAAGCTCAGCGCGCGGTATTCGGGCCGGAAATGATGGCCCCACTGGCTGATGCAATGCGCCTCGTCGACGGCGAAGAGCGCGATCCGGCCTTGCGACAGCCGCTCCAGCATGCCGTCCATGCCGAGGCGCTCGGGGCTGATGTAGAGCAGCTTGAGCGTGCCCTCGTTGATCCCGCGCCAGACATCGCGCCGCTCGGCATCGTCCAACTCGGAATGCAGCGCGGCCGCCGCGACACCTTGCTGGCGCAGCGCCGCGACCTGGTCTTCCATCAGCGCGATAAGCGGCGAGACGACGATCGCCAGCCCCTCGCGGCAGAGTGCGGGGATCTGGAAGCAGAGCGACTTGCCGCCGCCGGTCGGCATGAGCACGAGGCCGGAGCCACCGGCCATCACATGCTCGACGACCTCGCCTTGCCGGCCGCGGAAGCCGGTATGCCCGAAGACCTCATGCAGGACTGCGACGGGGTCGCGGGTCATGGCGAACGCCCCTCGGGCGGATCCTGGACGACGCTTGCCAATTACTGCGCGGCGAGCCGGATTTCGACACGGCGGCTCTCGACCGGCGCGGGGTCGAACAGGACGGCGGCGGCTGGCAGGCGGCGGCGGTGCATAGGCGATTCTCCAGTGAAGATGTTGGTCGTGGAAGCGGCCCGCGGCGTCAACCACTCATGCGGAGGCAAGTGTCGCAATCAGGCGGTCGCCTGGAGCAGCCTTCCGCCGGCTAGGCGCAGCACCCGGTCCAGCGGCTCCGTACCGGTCAGGCGGTGGGTGATGAGAAGCAGGCTGCGGCCCTCGCAAGCGGTGGCGAGCGTGGCAAGAAAAGCCTGTTCCGCCTCGGCATCGAGGCCGGCCGTGGGCTCGTCCAGGATCAGGATGGCGGACGGCGGCAGTAATGCGCGAGCGAGCGCGATGCGCCGGGCCTCGCCGCCGCTGAAGCGCGCACCGCCCTCTCCGCAGAGAGTGGCCAAGCCCTCGGGCAGGCTGCGGATATGGTCGGCGATGCCCGCCTTTACCAGCGCTCGCCAGAGCGCCGCATCGGGCGCGTCGGGCGCCGCGATGCGAAGGTTGGCGGCGATGGTGTCGTCGAAGAGCCGGGCCTGCTGGGAGAGGCAGATGATCCGGGTCCGCAGCTGCGCGGCGGCCAGGCCGCCGATGTCGGCACCGCCCAGGCGGATGGTGCCCGCGCTCGGCGCGACGAGCTTCTGCAGCAGCGCGGCAAGGCTGGATTTCCCCGCTCCGGACGGACCGAGGATCGCCACGCGCTCGCCCTCGCGCAAGGTGAGGTCCAGCCCCTCCAGGACCAGCGCATCGGCACGCCAGCCGAAGGTCACGCCTTGCAGGACCAGCTCGTTGCCCTTGGGCAGCGGGGCCGGCGCGGCGGGTTCGGCGACGGGTGGGGCGGTATCGGCCGCCTCGAAAAGGCGCCGCGCCCCTGCCCCGGCGGCGGCCAGCGCGGCGCCGGCGCGCGGCATCAGCCCCAGCGCCTCGGCCGCAGCAACCGCGAGGAACAGCGACAGCACCACCATCCCCGCAGCTGCGGAACCGTGGGTGAGGCCCCAGCCGAGCGCCGCCAGGATCGCCAGCTGCGTCAGCAGCCCGCCGGTGGCGCCTGCGACGGCGGAACGCCGCGCGAGCGCCCGTTGGCCTTGCATGAGAGAAGCATCGGCCGATTGCAGGCGGGCCAGGACGCGTCCCTCCGCATTGGCGGCCAGCGTGTCCTCGAGGCCGGCCAGCGGATCGACGGCGGCGGCGCGCAGCAGGCCGCGCCGTTCGGCCGCCACATGCGCGGCGCGGGCGGCAGCGGGAGCCAGGAGCAACGGCAGCGACAGGGCCAGCAGCAAGGGCAGCACGACCAGCAGCATCAGCCAGGGCTCGCCCGCCAGCAACGCGGCGATGGCGACCAGCACGGCAAAGCCGGCGCAGGCCGGCAGGATGCCGCCGAGATAGAGCCGGTCCAGCGCATCCACATCGCCGATGATGCGGCCCAGCAGGTCGCCTGAACCGCGCAAGCCGATCCCGCCGGGCATGCGCTGCGCGAGGCGGCCAAAGAACCAGACGCGGGTGTCGGCCAAGGCGCGGAAGGCGGCGGCGTGGCTCGCCATCCGCTCCCACCAACGAAAGGCGGGCCGCAGCAGCACCATGGGCCGCACCCAGACGATCGCCGCCAGCCCGAAAACGCCGCCGGCAGTGATGCCGGCCGCGACGCCCTGCCCCGCCAGCGCCATCAGCGCCACGCCCGAAAGCGCCGAGCCCATGGCGACGAACAGAGCAGCTACCAGCGACCGGCGGCGCGGCCCCCAAAGCCGCAGCACGCGCGCGAGATCAGCCCACATGCGCGCTGGCCAGCTTGGTTTCGCCGAGCTCGATGACGCGGCCGGGCAGGCCCATGAGGGCGGCGGAATGCGTGGCGATGACTGCGGTGCGGCCCATGCAAAGCTTGGCGATGGCCGCCATCACCTCGGCCTCGGTGCCGGGATCGAGCGAAGCGGTTGGCTCGTCCAGCAGCACCAGCGGCGCATCGCGCAGGAAAGCCCGCGCCAGGGCCACGCGCTGGGCCTGGCCGCCGGAGAGGCCGAAGCCGCCCTCGCCGACCAGCGTGTCGAGGCCCTTGGGCAGCCGGGCGGCGAAGCTCATGACGCGGGCGGATTCGGCGGCGCGGATCACCTCCGCCTTGGTGGCGCCGGGGCGGGCCAGCGCGATGTTCTCGTACAGCGTGCCGCCGAAAAGATGGGCGCGCTGCCCGACATAGGAGGAGAGCCGCCGCAGTTCCGCTGGCTTGAGGCGCGTCACGTCCTGGCCGTTGATGGCGATGCGCCCGGCGGTGGGGCGCTCGAATCCCATCAGCAGCCGCAGCACGGAGGATTTCCCGGCACCCGATGGGCCGACCAGCATCAGCGTCTCGCCCGGCGCTAAGGCGAAGGTCAGCCGGCTCAAGGCCGGCCTCGGCATGCCGGGGTAATGCAGTTCCGCCTCGTTGAAGACCAGGGCCACACGGTGCGGCACCTCCTCCAGCAGCAGGCCCTCGGCGGGCGGGGCTTCCAGCAGCGGGGCGATTTCGGCGGCGGCACCCCGGGCCGACATCGCCTCGTGATAGGCGGCCGAGAAGGCCCGCAGCGGCGCGAAGAAGCCCGGGATCATCAGGATGCAGAACAGCGCCATGGTCGGGTCCGCGGCGTCCCGAGTGGTCATCAGCGCGCCGTGCCGCCAGGCGAGGTAGCCCAGGGTGAAGGCCGACAGCAGCTCCAGCGTCGCGCTGGAAAGGAAGGCGACACGCAGAACCCGCAGCGTCCGCCAGCGGAATTCCTCGGCCGCCACGCCCAGGGCACGGGCCTCATCCTCGGTGCGGTTGAACTGGACGAGGGTGGAGAGCCCGCGTAGCCGGTCCACGAAGCGGCCCGAGAGGCGCCCCAGCACGTCGAGCTGCTTGCGGGCTTCCAGTGCTGCGCCGATGCCGGTCAACGCCATCGCCACGGGCACCAGCAGGCCCATGCAGACCAGGACCAGCGCGCTCACCCAATCCGCCTGCCAGACGGCGATCGCGACCATGGCCGGGGCCAGCACGGCCAGTGCCATCGCCGGAATCCAGCGTGCGAAGAAGCCGTCCAGTGCCTCGACCCGGTCAACCAGCAGCGAGGCCTTCTCGCCCACGCCGCGCGGATCAGCGGGGCCGAGCTCCAGCAGCCGGGCGAAAAGCTCTGCGCGAATGCGGGCACGAGCGGTCTCGCCGGCGGATTGCTGGGCCATTTCCTGCGCGAGACCGAGCCCCGCGCTCAGCAGCATCAGCCCGCCGGCCAAGGCCAGCTCGTTCCAGCCGCCGCCTTGGAAGCCGAGCAGGGTGACGAGCAGCCGGGCGATGAGGAAGGCCAGCGCGATCTGGCACAGCGCGACCCCGAGGCCGAGCACGATCGGCAGCGCCACGCGACCCGCCTGGCCGCGCGCCTGCCGCATGAGCCAGGCCGAGCCGACGCGACCATTTCGGGGTGAATCCATTGCGTCCGATCTTAAGCCAGACCGCGCCGCCGCGCCACTTGCCGCCCCCTGAATGCCGCGCAAGATGGCGAGGTTTTCAGAGAGAGCCCCGCATGCTGCCTCATCACGGTCGCTTCCCCTATTCGCCCTGGAGCGCCCGCAAGCCGGAAAGCTGGCCCGGGGGCCGCAAGCTCGCGGTCTATCTTGCCGTGAACCTGGAGCATTTCGCCTTTGGCGAGGGCCTGGGCGCCGAACTGGCGCCCGGTGGGCCGCAGCCGGATATCCTCAACTATGCCTGGCGGGAATACGGCAACCGCGTCGGCGCCTTCCGACTGCTGCAGATGCTGGACGAGCTGTCCCTGCCCTGCACCGTCCTGCTCAACAGCGAGATGTACGGCCACGCTCCGGAACTGGTGGCCGCCCACCGCGCCCGTGGCGACGAGATCGCCGGTCACGGCCGCACCAACAGCGAGCGCCAGAGCAGCTTGCCCGAGGCCGAGGAGGCCCGCCTCATCGCCGAAAGCACGGCCGCTATCCGCCAGCAAGAGGGCGTGGCCCCGCGCGGCTGGCTTTCCCCATGGATCGCCGAAAGCGCCGTCACGCCCGACCTGCTGGCCGAAGCCGGCTACGGCTACACGCTGAACTGGTGCATGGACGACCAGCCGGTCTGGAAGGCCACCCGCGCCGGCCGGCTGCTGAGCATCCCGTACCCGCAGGAGGCGAACGACATCCCCTCGATCGTCGCGCGCAAGGACGGGGCGCAGCAATTCGCGGATATCCTCATCAATGATTTCTCCGAGCGGATGCGGCAGGTGGCAGACGGCATTCCCCAGGTCATGGGCATCGCGCTCCACCCCTATATCGTCGGGCAGCCCTACCGGCTCCGCGCGCTCCGGCGCGCGCTGAGCGCCATCGCCAGCCAGCGCGAGGCGGTGTGGATCACCACGGCGGGCGCGATCTTCGACCATTGCCTTGGCTGGCCGGAAGGCAGCATTCCCTAGGGCTGATGCCGCGTCAGCCAACGCTTGGCGATGCGGCAGGCGACGGTAAAGGCAGGGTTGAACACGTTGCCGACGTCATAGCGGACGACCTGACCCATCAGATGGCTCGCGGCGCGCGCATCCAGCCCGTAATCCTCGCCGAGCCAGCGCGACATCTCGGTCGTGGCGTGTTGCAGCGCCTGGTCCAGCGGGCGGGCATTGCCGACGGTGAAGATATCCTCTGCCGTCTCGCCGCGCGGCCAAGTGATGGTGCGCTTCAGGACCTGGAAGGTGACCTCCATTTCGAAGGAGGTCTCGATGCCGGTGCCAGTGATCTCGCCGTCGCCCTGACAGGCATGGCCATCGCCGAGATAGAAGAGCGCGCCAGGCACGGAGACCGGGAACCACGCCGTCGTTCCCGGCGCGAAGAGGCGGTAGTCCATATTGCCGCCGTTCTGCGCGCTGGTGGCGGTGGAGAAGGCCTGCCCGCCGGCCGGCGCGACGCCGAAGCAGCCGATCATGGGCTGGATCTCCGGGGCAAAGTTCTCCAGGCCCTTCACGGGCTCCTGGAGCTGCACGGTGCCGGCGTTGCGGTTGATGTCCCAGACCACGCGCTGCGGCGGCGGCCGGTCGACGATGGCGGCGGGGTCCAGCACGGTCAGCGCGAGGGGCGAATAGGTCCAGCCGGTAGCGCGGCTCGGCGTCAGCCGGTCGATGCGGACGGCCAGGGTGTCGCCGGGCTCGGCGCCTTCGATGAAGAAGGGGCCGGTCATGGGATTGGGCCGGCTGGCGACGGCGACCTCATGGGCATCGAGACCGGAGGCGTCGACGGTGTCGGCCACCACCGTGTCGCCATCGGCGATGCGGAGGACGGGCTCGGCGGTGCCGATGACGTTGAAGTACCGGGTTGGGCTAAAGCGGTGTGTGGCCATTCGGAAGGCTAGGAACCGCAGCGGGGAGGGTCAAGCCGCTTGGACAAGCCTCGGCGCCGCGCCCTTGCCACGCACCTCCGCCTCCTCGAACTCGGCGGCGACAATCGCTCGGTCCAGCGCCGCCCGCAGCTGCTTGGCGCTTTCCAACGTCAGCTCCACCGCGGCCCGCGCGCCGGGCTCCAGCCCGCCGTTGAAGAAGTCGAGCGTGATGACATCCCCCAGATGCGCATGGCGCGCGTGGTCGTAAGCGACCACCGCTTGCGTCAGGGCAAACCACTCATCCCCGCGCTTGGCCATGCCCTCCACGGGAACGATCTCGACAATAGACGTACACATCTGAGCGCCCTCCCTACTTCGCCAGATATTTGCCGAAGAACGCGAAGATCTTGCTCCAGCCGTCCATGGCCTGCTCGGGCCGGTACATCGGGCGGTGCCAGTAGAAGAAGCCATGGCCGGCGCCGTCATAACGCTGGAATTCGTAGTTCTTGCCGTGCTTCTTCAGCTCGGCCTCGTGCTGGTCAACCTGTTCCGGGCTAGGCGCGCGGTCGTCATTGCCGAAGAGGCCGAGCAGCGGCGCGGAGAGGTCCTTCGTCATGTCGATCGGCGCGACCGGCGTCTTGGCGTTGAGCTCCTCTGCGCCCATCACCATGCGGCCGCCCCAGAGCTCCACGACGGCGTCCACGTCCTTCTTCTGGCAGGCATAGATGAAGGCGTGCCGCCCGCCGGAGCAGGAGCCGAACAGGCCCACCTTGCCGTTGCTCTCCGGCTGGCCGCGCATCCAGGCCACGGCGGCCGCGGTGTCACCGACCATCTGGGCATCGGGGATGCCGCCCTCGGCGCGCACCTTGGCGGCGACGTCGTCGGGGTTCCCCTCGCCGGCACGCTCGTAGAGGTTGGCGCAGATGGCGATGTAGCCGTGATGCGCGAAGCGCCGCGTCGTCTCGATATAGAGTTCGCTCCAGCCCGGGAGGTGGTGGATCAGCACCACGCCGGGAAAGGGCCCCTTGCCCTCGGGCTTCGCCACATAGGCGGTGATCTCGGTTCCGCCCTCACCCTTGAGGGTGATGTTTTCACAGGTCATGCCACGATAGAATGACATTCGGTGTTCCTCCTCAGTCGCGGGGAGGAGAGTATTCGGCGATCCCAGCGCGGACGCAACGGTCGGGTTCAGGCGCCCAGCTTCCTCATCGTGCGGGCGAAGCCCTCGCGGATCGTGCCTTCGCGGATGTGCCGCCCGTCCTCGACCACCACGCGCCCGCCGACCGCGACGCTGCGGACCATCCGGTCCTGCGGCCCGAAGCACCATGCGTCGAGCAGCCCGTCGCCCTCCCGTCCCACGAGGGTCGGATGCTCGTCGTCCAGTTCCACGAGGTCGCAGCGCATCCCGACGCCAATGGCGCCGAGCGGCACGCCCACGGCCTGGGCGCCGCCGGCAAGGGCGCGCTCCAGCAGACCCCGCCCAGGATGCAGGCGCGCGTCGTCCGTCGCGACGCTGCGGAGTTCGAGCGCGAGACGCTGGCTGGTTTCGAGCTGTCGGATTTCGCCGGCGGGATCAATGCCGACATGGCTGTCGGTGCCGAGGCCGAGCGCGCCGGATGCGGCCAGATAGTCCGGCAGCGGGAAGACTCCGTCGCCGAGTGAGGCCTCGGTGCTCGGGCAAAGCCCTGCCACCGCGCCCGTCGCCGCCAGCTCGCGCGTCTCCGCCGGCGTCATGTGGGTCGCATGGATCAGCACCCAGCGGCGATCGAGCGGCACGTTCCGCAGCAGCCATTCGACGGGGCGCAGGCCGGTGGCGGCGAGGCACTCCTCCACCTCGCGCTCCTGCTCGGCGGCGTGGATGTGGATGGGCGCGTCGAGTTCGGCCAGCGCCGCCAGCATCGCCGGCGTTACGGCGCGCAGGCTGTGCGGCGCCACGCCCCAGGCGGCGTTGCGCTGGCGCGCGGCCGTGGCGCACACCGCATCGAGGATGGCGAAGAAACCGTCAAGGTCGTTCAGGAAGCGCCGCTGCCCGTCATGCGGCGGCGCGCCGAAGATGCCGCCATGGCGGTAGAGGCTGGGCAGCATGGTGATGCCGATGCCCGTCGTTTCGGCGGCGGCGAAATGGCGCTGCGCCATCTCCGCGCGGTCGGCGTAGGGAGAACCGTCGGGCGCGTGATGCAGGTAGTGGAATTCGCCGACCTGGGTGAAGCCGCGCGTCAGGCACTCGACGTAGAGCTGGGCGGCGATGGCCTCCACATCCTCGGGCGAGATGCTGAGGGCAAAGCGGTACATGGTCTCCCGCCAAGTCCAAAAGCTGTCCTGGCCGGCGGGGCTGCGCCGCTCGGCGCCGCCGGCCATGGCGCGCTGGAAGGCGTGGCTGTGCAGGTTCGCGATGCCGGGGATGACATGGCCTCGCAGCCGCCGCCCGGCGCCCGGTGCCGAGTCGGGCGTGACGGCGGTAATGAGCCCGGCCTCGTCGCAGGCGATCCGAACGTCGCGCCGCCAGCCCTCGGGCAACAACGCATGGGCGGCGAAGAATTCCGGCATTCAGACAACCCTTGCGTCGAAGGCGTGAAACATCGCGGTGCGTTCTCGCCCGCGCAAGCCCGCCTGCTGACAGGCGACGGCGCCTCCCCCTATTCTGCGGCGATGAAGCACATCCTCCAGGCCGGCCATGCGCGCCTCGCCGACCTCCGAGCCATCCGCGATGGCGCCGCACTCGAACTGGCGGAAGGCTGGGGCGTGGATGTCGCCGCCGGCCTCACCACCTTGCGAACCGCGCTGGCCAGCGGCGCGGCCCTGTACGGCGTGAACACCGGCTTTGGAAAATTGGCCTCCACGCGCATCCCGGCGGGCGACCTGGCGACGCTCCAGCTCAACCTGCTGCGCAGCCACGCGGCGGGCACCGGCGACGACCTGCCGCGGCCGGTCATCCGGCTGGCCCTGGCGCTGAAGGCGATGTCGCTGGCGCGCGGCGCCTCGGGCGTGCGGCCGGAGATCGTCGAGACGCTGCTCGCCTTGCTCGAACACGACATGCTGCCGGACGTGCCGGCGCAGGGCTCGGTCGGCGCCTCCGGCGACCTGGCGCCGCTCGCGCATCTCTCACTGGTGCTGGTGGGCGAAGGCTCGGCGACCGATGCAACGGGAGTGCGCCGCGACGGCGATGCCGCCCTGCTCGCCATCGGGCGGCTGCCATCGGTGCTGGGGCCGAAGGAGGGGCTGGCGCTGCTGAACGGCACGCAGGTCTCAACGGCGATCGCCCTCGATGCGCTGTTCCGCGCCGGCGACCTGCTGCGCGCCTCGCTGCTGACGGGCGCCATGAGCGTGGATGCCGCGCGCGGCTCTGACACGCCCTTCGATCCCCGCATCCACGCGCTGCGCGGCCAACCGGGACAGATCCGCGTCGCCGCCGCGTTGCGCGGGCTGCTGGCCGGCAGCGAAATCCGCGAGAGCCATCGATACGAGGACGTCCGCGTGCAGGACCCCTATTGCCTGCGCTGCCAGCCTCAGGTGCTCGGCGCCTGCCTCGATCTGATCGACCAGGCCGGCGTGACGCTGGAGCGCGAGGCCAATGCCGTCACCGACAATCCGCTGCTGGTCGAGGGCGGCGAGCTGCTCTCCGGCGGTAATTTCCACGCCGAGCCGGTGGCCTTCGCGGCCGACATCCTGGCATTGGCCTTCGCCGAGATCGGCGCCATCGCCGAACGCCGCATCGCCCTGCTGACCGACCCCGTGCTCTCGGGCCTGCCGGCCTTCCTCGTGCAGACGGGCGGGCTGAATTCCGGCTTCATGATCGCCCAGGTCACCGCCGCCGCGCTGGCCAGCGAGAACAAGTCGCTGGCGCATCCGCGCAGCGTGGACAGCATGCCGACCTCCGCCAACCAGGAGGACCACGTCTCGATGGCGACGGGCGCGGCGCTGCGGTTGCGGCCGATGGCTGAGAACGTCACGGGCATTCTCGCCATTGAGCTGCTGGCCGCGGCCCAGGGCATCGGCTTCCACCGCCCGCTGACGAGCAGCCCGCCCATCGAGACCGCGCATGCGGCGATCCGCGAGCATGTCACGCCTTGGGACGCGGACCGGCTGATGGCGCCGGACATAGCGGCGGCAAAGCGGCTGCTGGCCAGCCATCGCCTCGCCGCCCTGGTGCCGCTGGCATGAGCTTCGACCATGTTTGGGTGAACGCGAACCTCGCCACGATGCGGGATGACGCGCTGGGCGTTATCGAGGACGGCGCCATTGCGGCGCGCGACGGACGCATCGCCTGGGTCGGGCCGCGCGCCGGCCTTCCCGCGCATTCCGGCGCTGTCACGGATTCTAAGGGTGCCTGGATTCTGCCCGGGCTGATCGACTGCCACACGCATCTGGTCTTCGGCGGCAACCGTTCCGCCGAGTTCGAGGCGCGGCTGGCAGGGGCGAGCTATGAGGAGATCGCCCGCTCCGGCGGCGGCATCCTATCCACCATGCGCGCCACGCGCGCCGCGGATGAGGAGGCGCTGGTGCAGGCCGCCCTGCCCCGCCTCGATGCGCTGCTGCGCGAGGGCGTCACCACCGTCGAGATCAAATCCGGCTACGGGCTGGAGCTGGATGCCGAGCTGAAGCAGCTGCGAGCCGCGCGGTCGCTGGGGCTGGAGCGTGAGGTCACCATCATCACGAGCCTGCTGGCCGCCCACGCGCTGCCGCCGGAATTCGCCGGACGCCGCGAGGATTACGTGCGGCTGGTGGCCGAGCAGATCATCCCGCGCGCGGCCTCCGAAGGGCTCGCCGATGCGGTGGATGCCTTTTGCGAGAGCATCGCCTTCACGCCGGAGGAAACCGCGCTGGTCTTCGCCTCCGCCAAGCGCCACGGCCTGCCGGTGAAGCTGCACGCCGACCAGCTCACCGACTGCGGCGGGGCGGGGCTGGCGGCATCCTTCGGCGCGCTCTCCGCCGACCATATGGAGCGCTCGAACCCCGCCGGCATCGCCGCCATGGCCGCGGCCGGCACCGTCGCGGTGCTGCTGCCGGGAGCCACGCTGACGCTGCGGGAGAAGCACTTCCCGGATATTGCCGCGATGCGCGAAAGCGGCTGCCGGATGGCGCTTTCCACCGACATGAATCCGGGCTCGTCGCCCGCGCTCTCGCTGCTGCTGATGCTCAACCTCGGCTGCACGCTGTTCCGACTGACGGTGCCCGAAGCCCTGCTCGGCGTGACGCGCCATGCGGCGGCGGCGCTGGGCCTGGTGGACCGCGGCGTGCTGGCGGAAGGCATGCGCTGCGACCTCGCGCTCTATGCCATCGAGCGGCCGGCGGAGCTTTGCTACTGGCTCGGCGGCAATCCCTGTGTCGGCCGCGTGGTTGCGGGCATCGCGGCATGAGCCCGGCCGAGATCGAGGCCATCATGCATCGCGGCCTGCCGCTGGCCGCCGCCTGGGGCGTGCGCGTGCTGGAGGCGGGACCGGAACAGGCGCGCGTGGAGCTGCCGTCGAGCGCGATGGTGCTGCGGCCGGGCAATACCGTCTCCGGACCTGCCATCATGGGGCTCGCGGATATGGCGATGTGGGCGGTCCTGCTCGCCGGCACGCAAGGGCGGGACGAAAGCCTGACCAGCAACATGCATGTGAACTTCCTCCGCCCCTGCGGCCCGGGGCCGATCGTCGCCACCGCGCGCATCATCAAGGGCGGCGGCCGCACGATCTTCGGCGAGGTGGTCGTGACCCGGGCAGATACCGGCGAGGTCGCGGCGCATGTGACGACGAGTTGGGTGCGCGTGAAGGCTAAGCTACCCGCCGCCCCGTAAACAGCACCGCTACCAGCATCGCGCCGACCGACAGCGTGGCGCCGAGGGCCTTCACCGGCCCGATCGTCTCATCCAACACCACCGCCGACAGGATCAGCCCCGTCACCGGCACGATCACCGCCAGCGTGCTAGCCCGCGTCGCACCCAGCATCTCCACGCTGCGCGCGAAGAGCAGCATCGACATCCCGCCCAGCAGCACGCCTTGCGCGATGATCATCCAGACGATCAGCGAGGTCGGCAGGGCGAAGAAGGCCTCTACGCGGTAGAACAACCACGGCGGCAGGATGAAGGGCAAGGACACGAGCGTGACCGCCGCCGTCGCCGAAATCGCCGGGACCTGCCAGCGCCGCAGCAGGATGGTGAAGACCGCCCAGGTGCAGCCGGCGCCGAACAGCAGCAGGTCGCCGCGCCAGGCCCCGGGATGCATGCCCAGCCCGTCCCAGGCGATGATGAGCACGCCCGCCAGCATCGCCAGGAGCGTCGCGGCACGGCCGCGCGTGGGGCGCTCGTTGAGCAGCCACCAGGCGACGATGGCGCCGGCCACCGGCATGGTCATGGGCGCGATCGTCGAGCCATGCGTCGCCGGGGCGAAGCGCAGGGCGGTCGCGAAGAGGATGAGATTGCCGGCGCCGGCGAAGAGGAAGAGTACGAAGATCCGCCGCCAGCCCAGGTGCCGCATCGCCGCGCGTTCGCGCCAGACCAGAGGCGCCAGCAGCAGCGAGGCGGGGACGTAGCGGCAGAAAAGCAGGTCAAGAACGTTGAAGCCCTGCCCGTTCAAAGCCAGCCGGGCCACCACCGCGTGCCCGCCCCAGATGACGGAAGCGAGCGTTCCAAGCAGCATGCCGATCAGAAGCTTCGGGCTGAAATTCATTGCCGCCAGTAGTCTAGGGCGCCGCGATCACGTCAACCCTACTGACCTGATTTGGTCAGGCCAGGACGAGATTTACCCCGTCGCCAAAATTCGCGAAGGGCACGCCATAGACGTGAATGGACACCGCGATCTCCGCCGAGCAATTGGCGATCCGGTGAATGACCTCCGGCCCAGCCGGGCCGTGGCTGAGGTCGCCCTGGCCGCGTAGCACGGCGGCGGTGGGCTTCGGCGGCGCACCGGCGGCAAAGAAATGCTCCGTCAGCATGCCGCGATGCACCCCGAGCGCGCACCAGGTGTGGTGCGAATGGACCGGCGACATCTGGCCCGGCCGCCAGACCAGCGCGACCACGGCATAGCCGTCGCCCTCGCCCAGCAGGTGGCGCACGTAGCGGTCCGGATTGCAGGGGCACTCCTTGCCGTCCAGCAGTTCCGGGTCGGCTAGGTGCGGCCCGATGGCGGCGGCGACCGCGCCGTCGCGCTCCGGCAGCGGCGATCGGGCGGCAATGCGGATCTCGGCCAGCATGGTGTCCAGGCGAGTGAGCGTGGAGATCATGTTCATATCGCGGTCCTCGCATCGGGCGCTGTAAGCGCGGTCAGCACCATCCGGCGGCTGGCGGAAACCTGTTCGTGCATGATGCGCGCGGCATCCTCCGCACGGCCGAGCGCTAAGGCCTCGACCAGCGCGTGGTGCTCATGCGCCATCTCGCCGGAGCGATCGCGCGGGCGCAGGCCGAGGACGAGCATGCGCGTGCTCTCGTCCAGCAGCCGGTCGAGCTGTCGGGCGAGGCGGGCATTGCCGGCAAGCTCGGCGATTGCGACGTGGAAGGCCTTGTTGGCGTCGAGGAAGCACATGGCGCTGTCTTCGTCGGCACATTCGTATCCGGCCGCGCAGACGGCATCGAGGCGGGCAAGCATGACGGCGTCGACGCGCCCGGCGGCGCGGCGCGCGGCCTCGGGCTCCAGCATCAGGCGGAGGTCGAAGACCTCGTGGATATCGCGGATGGTAACAAGGCTGACCATCCAGCCGCGGCGCGGCACGGCCTGGACCAAGCCTTCCTCGGCGAGGCGTGCCAAGGCCGCGCGGACCGGCGCCTTGCCCAGTTCGAGATGCTGCGCGACGGCGGCTTCCGAAACCGTCTCGCCGGGCGCGAGGCGTGCCGTCAGGATGTCGCGCCGCAGTCCCGCCACGGCGCGTTCAGTCAGCGAAGGCGGGACTTCAATGGAAGTTATCAGCGACATTGTTGTGGTGCATCTCGTGACATGTCACTGCCATTCTAGTCCCGGCACGCACGCGACGGCAAGGCGAATTCAGTCGACCGAGGCGCCGGATCGGCGAACGATGTCCGCCCAGGCCGCCACGTCCCGGCGCTGAATCTCGCTGAATCCCTCTGGAGTGAAGACCGGCGGCATCGAAATCCCCTGGTTCTCCGTGAGCCAGCGGCTGAACTCCGGCTCGCGCAGCACGGTCGTGATCGCCGAGGACAGCTTCTGCACGACGGCGGGCGGCATATGCGCGGGGCCGAAGAGGCCGTACCAGGTCGTGCTCACGAAGCCCGGCAGGTTGCACGCCTCGGCCACCGTCGGCACGTCCGGCAGGATCGCCAGCCGTTCGGCCGTGGTGACCGCGAGCCCCTTCACCTGGCCCTGGCGGATGGCGCCGAGCGCGGGGCCGGACTGGTTGAACAGGTAGTCCACGTCGCCGCCCAGCAGCGCCGTTTGCGCGCCGGGCTGGCCGCGGTACGGCACGTGGGTGACGTCGATATTTGCGGCCATGGCGAATTGCGCGCCGGCCAGATGCGTCGAGGCGCCATTGCCGGTGGAGGCGAAGTTCAGGCTGCCGGGCCGGGCGCGCGCCGCTGCGAGGAGTGCCGCGCAGTCGGTGAATTGCGGCCGGCGCTCGGGGCTCACCGTCAGGACGTTCGGCACGTCGCCGAGATGGGCAATGGGCGTGAAATCCCGCACCACGTCGAACGGCAGCGTGCGGTAGAGCGTGGCGTTGATGGCATGCGTGCCGGCCGTGCCGAAGTAGAGGGTGTAGCCATCCGGCCGCGACTTCGCGACGAAGTCCGAACCGATATTGCCGCCGGCGCCGGTCCGGTTGTCGGCGAGGATGGGCACGCCGAGCACGCGGCCCAGCGGCTCGGCCATGCGGCGCACATAGATGTCGATGCCCGAGCCGTTCGGGAAGCCGCTGTAGATCGTGATCGGGCGGTTCGGAAACGCCTCCTGGGCCAGGGCGATGGCCGGGGCCGCGAGCGGCAAGGCGAGCAAGGAACGACGGCGCATGGTGGTTCTCCGGGGGGCGGCTACGGCGCCTGTCTAGACTAGGCGGTGTCTGGTGTGGAGGGACTGCGGACGGGACGAGCGTGCTGGCGCCCTCGCCCCCTTTGGACTCTGCCAAAGCTGGTCCGCCGGCACATGCTGTGGCCAGGGCGTGGCGGGTTCCGCCGGCCGGCAATCCGGTCGCAGCGCGCTGCAGTCCCAGCGATGGTCGGCGGGCCGGCCCGTGAGTTGCCCGGCCGGTTCGAAACGGCAGCGGCAAAGCCGGCCGTCGAAACAGGCCGTCATGCCCTCGCGCTGCGGAATGCAGACGGGCACCTGGGCCGTGGCCGGCATTGCGAGGAGCAGCAGAAAGAACAGCGCGCGCATCGCCGCATCCTGCACGCGGCTTGGTTAAGAAAAGAAAAAGGCCCCGGGTGTTTCCACCCGAGGCCCCGTTAAGCCCGCGCCGAAGCGTCGAGCTTATTTCATGCCGATCGCCTGGCGGCCGCGCTGGCCGTCACGCACGTCCAGTGAAACCTTTTCGCCCTGGGCCAGATCGGTCCGGCCCGCGCGCGTCAGGACGGAGGAGTGCAGGAACACGTCCTGCCCGCCATCTTCCGGCGTCACGAAGCCGAAGCCGCGCACCTGGTCGAACCACTTGACGGTCCCGTTCAGCGGATAGACCGGGCCGGTACCTTCGTCGAAGTTGCGACGCGGCGGGCCGCGGTCGCCACCCTGGCCGAAGCCGCCGGGAGCACGCGGAGCGCCGAAGCCACCGCCGGAGGGAGCACCGAAGCCACCGGGAGCGCCGCCACCGAAATCGCGGCGGGGCGGACGGTCGCCGAAGCCACCGCCGGACGGTGCGCCGAAGTCGCGGCGCGGCGGGCGATCGCCGAAGCCACCACCGGGCGGTGCGCCGAAGCCACCACCGGAGGGTGCACCGAAGTCGCGACGGGGGGGACGGTCGCCGAAGCCACCGCCGCCACCGCTCGGCGCGCCGAAGTCACGACGGGGGGGACGATCGCCGAAGCCGCCACGAGGTGCTCCGCCGCCGCCGCCACTGCCGCCACCTGGGCCGCGCTTCAATTCGGTAATGCGTGTGACGAGGCGGCGGCCCTGACGGTCCGCGCCGATCTCGCACACGAGAATGTCGTCGGTATCGGGCTGGTCGATGCCAGCCTCGGTGAGGGCGGAGGCGTGGAAGAACACGTCCTGCCCATCTGGCCCAAGCACAAAGCCGAAGCCCTTACGGCCGTTGTACCACTTGACTTTGGCCTCGATCAGGCCGGTGTCGCCGCCCGAAGGCGAATAATCGTCAGACACGTCGCTCTAAATCCACGCTATAGTTCTCGGCCGAACAGGATGCAGGGCGAGTGGGTGGAGCATGGCACCCCTTCGGCGGGAATGCACGCGAAAAAGATCAAGAAAAGCGCCGGGGAGAGTAGGATTCCGCTCGAATTGAGGCCGGCGAACCAGTGAGCCATGCGGCCACCAGTTCGGCCGATCGCGGAGCGGCCACAAGACCGACATGGCCATGGCCGAAGCAATGTAAAATATCTACGCTTGCCGTAGCTGGACCGATACATGGCAGGCCGTCGGGCATCGATGGGCGGTGGCCCATCCAGACCTTGATCCGCTCCGCCGGGATCTCGCGCGGCAGGCCGGGAAAGCTGCGCAGCAGGTGGTCGCGCAGGATCTCGGCGCGCTTCCAGTTCGGCGCGGCGTCCAAGCCCGCGATCTCGACCTGACCGGCTACGCGCAAACCCGTTTCCGTCATGGTGAGGCTCATCTTGCCGTCGGATGGCATCATCGGCGTGCGCGGCCCCGCCTCGGCACCGGCGATGACGGCGTGGTAGCCGCGCTCGGTCTCCAGCGGCAGATTGTCGCCGGCCTCGCGAGCCAGGGCCTTGGAATATGCGCCGGCGGAGATGACGGCGCGGTCCGCCAGGACCTCACCCTGGTCGGCCAGCACCGCCTTCAGCCGGCCGGCCTCGATCCGGAAACCGGTGGCGCGGGCATGGATGCGCCGCATGCCCTGCGCCTCCGCTTGGGCGACGAGTGCGGCCACATAGGCGCCGGGATTGAGGCAATGGCCCCCCTCCTCCACCAGCACGGCGAAGGTGTAGCGGCGGTCGAGGTCCGGCTCCCGCTGGCGCAACTCGTCCTCGCTGAGTTCCAGCCATTTCACCCCGGTTTCGCGCCGGACGCGCCAGGCCAGGGCTTCGGCGTCGAAGTCGGCGCGGCTGGGGTAGATGTAGAGGAGGCCGCGCCGCTGGATGAGATGGCCGACGCCTGCTTCCTCGGCGAGCGCCGCGTGCAACTCGGGCGCGCCGGCGACCAGGGCGCGGAGCGCGTGGCCAGTGCGCATGACCCTCGCCTCGGTCCAGCCGGCGAGGAGGTAGCGGACCAGCCAGGGCGCCACGCGGGGCAGATAGCTCCAGCGGATAGCGAGCGGGCCCAAGGGGTCGGAGAGGAACTTCGGGAGCTTCTTCCACAGCCCCGGCGTCGCGGGGGGCACCACGCTGGAAGGGCTCAGCCAGCAGCCGTTGCCGTAGCTGGCCGCCTGCTCGCCGCCGGGCGTGCCCGGCTCGATAAGCGTCACCTCGAAGCCGACGCGCTGTGCCGCCAGCGCCGCACAGGCGCCGACGATACCGCCGCCGATGATGGCAAGCTGGTTCATGTGCGGCCCGGATCGGTGCCGGTCAGCAGCGACACATGCGCCGAGACCACCCGCCAGCCGATGTCAGGCATCCGCACCATGATCTTGGTCTCGCGCCCGATCAGCCCGGTGCCGACGCGCTCGTATTCCAGATGGGTGCAGGCGAAATCCCGGCCGAAGCTGGTGATGTGGACCTTGCGCTGCACCCGCTGCGCATAGGCCTTCACGCTGCTCCGGAAGGCGCGGATCGCGTCGATTCCGTAGAGGATTTCGGTGATGCCGAAGCGCACCGTGCGCGGATCGGCCCAGAAGATGCTGTCCAGCACCTCGGGCCGATTGTTCATGAGTGCATCTTCGTAGCGGTCGAAGGTGGCGCGGGCTTCGGCGATGACGTCGGGGTTATCGAGTTCCATGGATTCTCTCACGTGGGCAAATTCGAGCTGAACTGGCATAATGGTAATGGAGCGGGGCACCGCATCCTCGTCCAGAGCTTCAGACGCAATCGATGCGGCGAAGTCGTTGATCACTTGCCCGTGAGAAGGCTCCGGATGAGCCAGTTGCAGCCTATGTATTGCGCGAATGAGCATGAAGCGCGCGTCTACATGGCTTACGAGGACACTAGGTCGGTGCGGATCGTGATGCTTCAGCCAGTTCCGAAGCCCGTTGGGCCGTAACTCCTTGGGCCGCTCAGGATCAATTCCGCTCTTTTCCACCAGGTCGTTATAAATATCGAGCGCGGTCTTCTCACCAACTGGCGGCAAACATTGCTCGGCCGCGCCGGCCAACGTGATTGCGGCACCCCAAGCTCCAGCCTGGAATGCCGCGATACCAATGATCAGTTGCTCGGTCGCGGCAGCAAACGCGTCGTACGCGACCCGCCTCATACTGGCGGTACTGCTCTATCCGGCCGCGATCACCGCCCGCTTGGCCATCACGCTCACCAGATGCGCGCGGTACTCGGCGCTTCCGTGGATGTCGCCATTCATCTCGTCCGCGCTCTGCTTCACGCCGGCCGCCGCTTCCGGCGACCAGTTGCTGGCCAGTGCGGCTTCCATGTCCGTCTGGCGGAAGACGCAGGCGGCCGCGCCGTTGATCGCGACGCGCAGGCCCATCGGACCCTTGGAGACGAAGGCACCGGCCATGACGTAGCGGCTGGCCGGATTGCGCATCTTGGCGTAGCCGGCCTTCTCGGGGATCGGGAACTCGACAGCCACCAGCAGCTCGTCCACCTCCAGCGCCGTCGTGAACATGCTGACGAAGAAGTCGTCCGCGGCAATCTTGCGCTTGCTGGTAACGATAGTGGCGCCGAGGCCGAGCACCGCCGCCGGGTAATCCGCCGCCGGATCGTTGTTGGCGACCGAGCCGCCCATCGTGCCGCGGTTGCGGACCTGGGTGTCGCCGATCGTGGCGGCCATCTGCGCCAATGCGGGGATGGCGGCCTTCACCTCGGCGCTCGTCGCCACTTCGACGTGCTTGGTCAGCGCGCCGATGACGAGTTTGTTGCCCTCGCGCCGGATGCCGCGCATCTCGGCGATGCCCGTCAGGTCGACCACGGAAGTCGGCTTGTTCAGCCGGTGCTTCAGCGCGGGCAGCAGGGTCTGGCCACCCGAGATGAACTTCGCATCCGGGTCGGCCGACAGCAGGCTGACCGCGGCGGCAAGGGATGAGGGCTTATGGTAAGCGAAATCGTACATTGTTGGTCACTCCTTACGTCGTGACACCGACCGATTCACGCCTCCGGGCAAGGGCCCTTCGGCGATCGGGCGGCGGGTGTCGTCAGAGGCTCTTGCCGTTGATGATGGACCAGATTTTCGGCGCTGTCGCGGGCATCTCGACGTGTGAAACGCCGTAATCTCGCAGCGCATCCACCACGGCATTGATGACAGCGGGCGGCGAGCCGATGGCCCCCACCTCGCCGCAGCCCTTCACCCCAAGCGGGTTGTGGGTGCAGAGCGTCGTGTGGGTGGCGACGCTGACCGGCGCCAAGTCGTCGGCGCGAGGCATGGCGTAGTCCATCATGGAGCCGCTCAGGAGCTGGCCCTCCTCGTCATAGATGCAATTCTCCAGCAGCGCCTGGCCGACGCCCTGGGCGATGCCGCCTTGCACCTGGCCCTCGACGATCATCGGGTTGATGACGCGCCCGACATCGTCGACCGCGGTAAAGTTTATGAGGGTGACGCGGCCCGTCTCCTTCTCGATCTCCACCTCGGCGATGTGGCAGCCGCCGGGATAGGTGAAGTTCTTGGGGTCGTAGAAGGCGGTCTCCTCCAGCCCCGGCTCCAGCTCGTCATGCGGGTAGTTGTGCGGGACATAGGCGGCGAGGCTGATCTCGGCCAGCGCCTTGGTCTTATCGGTGCCGGCGACGCGGAAGGTGCCGCGGTCGAACTCGATATCCTCGACAGAGGCTTCCATAAGATGGGCAGCGATGCGCTTGCCCTTGGTGATGATCTTGTCCATCGCCTTGTCCATCGCCGAGCCGCCGACGGCCAGCGACCGGCTGCCATAGGTGCCCATGCCGAAGGGCACCTTGGCGGTGTCGCCATGCACGATATCCACCTGCGAAATCGGCACCCCGAGTTTGTCGCAAACCAGCTGGGCGAAGGTCGTCTCGTGCCCCTGCCCGTGGCTGTGCGAGCCGGTCAGCACGGTGATGCTGCCGGTCGGGTGCACGCGGATGGTGCCGACCTCGTATAGCCCTGCCCGCGCGCCGAGCGAGCCGACCACGGCCGAGGGTGCGATGCCGCAGGCTTCGAGATAGGTGGAGATGCCGATACCGCGCAGGCGCCCCCTGCCCGCCGCTTCCGTACGCCTCGCCTCGAAATCAGCCCAGCCGGCCGTCTCAAGCGCCTGGTCCAGCGTCGAGAAGTAGTCGCCGCTGTCGTATTCTAGGGCGACGGGCGTCTGGTACGGGAAGGCGTCGGTCGCGATGAAGTTGCGCCGGCGCAGCGCCAGCTTGTCGAAGCCGCATTGCTTGGCCGCGACGTCCACCAGCCGCTCCAGCAGATAGGTTGCCTCGGGGCGGCCGGCGCCGCGATAGGCGTCGACCGGAACCGTGTGGGTGAAGACGGCCTTCACCTCGGCATAGATCGCCGGCGTTGCGTAAACCCCGGCCAGAAGTGTCGCGTAGAGGTAGGTCGGCACGCAGGGCGCGAAGGTGGAGAGGTAGGCGCCCATATTGGCCTGGGTGTGCACGCGCAGGCCGAGGAAGGTGCCCTCCTTGTCCAGCGCCAGTTCTGCCCGCGTCACGTGGTCGCGGCCATGCGCGTCGGACACGAAGGCTTCCGTGCGGTCCGAGGTCCATTTCACCGCGCGGCCGAGCTTCGCCGCCGCCCAGGTGACGATGGCCTCCTCGGCGTAATGGTAGATCTTGCTGCCGAAGCCGCCGCCCACATCGGGCGCGACCACGCGCAGCTTGCTCTCGGGGATGTTCAGCACGAAGGCGCCCATCAGCAGCCGGATGACATGCGGATTCTGGCTGGTGGTGAAGAGCGTGTGCTCGCCCGTCGTGGTGTCGTAGTCGCCGACGGCGCAGCGCGGCTCCATCGCGTTGGGGACGAGGCGGTTGTTCGTCGTCTCGAAGACCACGCGATGCGCCGCCTGCGCGAAGGCGGCATCCGTCACCGCCTTGTCGCCGATATGCCAGTCGTAGCAGAGGTTGCCGGTGACATCGTCGTGCACGCGGGGAGCGGCTGGATCCAGCGCGGCGGTGGTGCCGCTGACGCCGCTCAGCACCTCGAACTCGACCTGGATGGCCTCGCCAGCGTCGCGCGCCTGGGTGCGGGTTTCGGCGATGACGACGGCGACGGGGTCGCCGACATGGCGGACCTTGCCCTCGGCCAGGACGGGATGCTTCGGCTCCGCCATGGGCGTGCCGTCCTTGTTGTGGATCTGCCAGCCGCAGGGGATGCCGCCGATGGCGGTGAGGTCCGCGCTGGTGAAGATCGCGACAACGCCGGGCATGGCCGCGGCGACCGCCGTATCGATGGAGAGGATGCGGGCATGCGCGTGCTGGCTGCGGAGGATCCAGGCATGGGCCTGGCCCGGCCGGTTGATGTCATCGGTGTACTGGCCGCGGCCGGACAGGAAACGCAGATCTTCCTTGCGGCGGACTCTTGCACCGATGCCTTCGAACGGCGTGATGACGTTCATGGCCTGCTTCTCCCTGAATCGCGACTTTGCGCCGCTTATGTCGTTCTTGGGGGCTACGCCCCCGATAACTAAAGAGGGTGCAGGGAACATGTTCCCTGCTAGGGGGAGCCCGAGGGGGGCAAAGCCCCTCTCGGTGTCTTACTCGGCGGCGGCGGCGATCGTCTCGCGCTTGCCGTGCATAACGTCGGCAGCGGCGGCAATGGCCTTCACAATGTTGTGATAGCCGGTGCAACGGCAAAGATTGCCCTCGAGCCCCTCGCGGATTTCCAGCTCGGTAAGCCCTTGCGGATGCTTCTGCACCAAATC
>JAQGHY010000284.1 GCA_028291455.1 Rubritepida sp.
TGCGCGATGAAGGCGGCCTGCATCGGGTGCGGCGCGCCTTCCTCTCCAATGCCTTCGATGGTCAGGATCTCCGCCCCATCATGGCTGATCGCCAGCGCCAGGCAGGAATTCACGCGGCGCCCATCCACCAGGATGGTGCAGGCGCCGCACTGGCCGCGGTCGCAACCCTTCTTGGTGCCGGTGAGATCCAGCCGCTCGCGCAGCAGGTCGAGCAAGGTGACGCGCGGGTCGTCCAGCTCGACGACCCGTGTGACGCGGTTGATGGTGAGTTTGACTGAAAAGCTCATGCGCAGCCTCCGATGAGGGCGGTTTGGGAAAAGGCCTACGCGCGGCGCCAGATGTTTGCCGGCACGGGATGCTGCGGGCAGGGCGCAAGGCCTCCCGCTCAGACATCGCAGCTGATATGTGGAGGACTGCTCCGCTTGCAAGCGCAAAACGGAGCAGCCCTCCGTTTTCGCCAGGATCTGGTTTACGCATGACCAATGAGGCCGCCAGCCGAGAGCGTAAGCCACGGGCCGATTCCATCCGGAACCGTGAGCGTGTGCTGGAAGCGGCGAAGATCGTATTCACTGAGGGTGGCACGGAGGCAGGGCTCGCCGCCGTGGCGCGCCGGGCCGGCGTGGGCATCGGTACCCTTTATCGCCACTTCCCGACCCGCGAGGCTCTCTACGAGGCGGTATTCCGGCGTGAGATAGAACAGCTGGGCGAACTGGCGCGGCACCTCGCCGCGGAGCCCGATGGCGTTCGGGGGCTGCGCCATCTGATGCAGGCCATCGTGCAATCCATCGCGACCAAGAAAGGCATGGCCACGACGCTTGCTCTGGCTGCGCACAAACCGCCGGAGCTGATGGCCTTCACGGTCAGCCGGCTGCAAGAGGCGATCGGGATGCTGCTTCACCCGGCGGCCGAGGCAGGCGAGGTGCGTTCCGATATAAGCGCAGACGACCTGCTGCGGACCGTGGTCGGGCTCTGCTACCTGCAGGATGGGCCGGGCTGGCAGGCGCCGGCGATGCGCCTCCTCGACGTGTTCCTGGACGGGCTGCGGATCTCGCCGGGCTGCCGTCAGATGCCAAGGATTTGAAGGCATGATCCGGCTATATTGATCGAGACTGCGCGGGCAAGCAGGGCACGACGGGCAGCTACAGCATCTATCGCGTGACCGGCTCTGCGGCGGCCGGCTGATGCGGGCGGCGTATCAGGCGAGCGTTGGGCGGCGTTCCCGCCGCGCAACTCGTGGAGCGCAGGCGCTCCAATCATCGCACCTCCGATCATTGAATCGGCTCCTGCAACCGGCGATGAGCGTTGGCGTTGCTGGACCATAAAGATAAGGCTTTACCGCCATGGCATCCTTTGCCCGCCGAGCTCTATGGACGCTGCCGCTGGCCAGTGGCCTTGCGCGGGCCGAACCCACTGCGGCCCCGCCCACTGCTTCGCCCGAAGAGGACGGCCAATGGACCATGCCGGCGAAGGACTACGCCAACACCCGCTTCAGCGGCCTCGACGAGATCAACCGCGATAACGTGCGCAACCTGCAGCCGGTATTTACCGTGGCCTCGGGTACCATGGTCGGGCAGGAATCTGCGCCGATCGTCGTCGGCGACACGCTCTATTTCGTCACGCCCTATCCCAACATTCTGTTCGCCGTGGACCTCAACGCGCCCGCCGGCCGGGTGAAGTGGCGCTATAATCCAAGCCCCGCCTCTTCGGCCCAGGGCGCGGCTTGCTGCGAGGCTGTGAACCGCGGCCCGACCTATGCGGACGGCGTGATCTACTACAACACGATCGACACCCACACCGTCGCGGTGGACGCCCGCACCGGTGAGCTGCGCTGGAAGGTGAAGCTCGGCGAATACAGCCGCGGCGAGACGATGACGATGGCGCCGCTGGTCGTGCGCGACAAAGTCTTCGTCGGCAACTCCGGCGCGGAGTTCGGGGCGCGCGGCTGGATCACCGCGCTCAACACGCGCGACGGCTCCATCGCCTGGCGCGCCTATTCCACCGGCCCTGATTCCGACGTCCGTATCGATGGCAGCTTCAACCCGTTCTACCCGCAATACCGCGGCCGCGATCTCGGCGTGACGCAGTGGCCGGCCGATGCCTGGCGCACCGGCGGCGGCACCGTCTGGGGCTGGATTTCCTACGATCCCGATCAGGATCTCATCTTCTACGGCACCTCGAACCCGAGCCCGTGGAATCACGAGATGCGGCCAGGCGACAACCACTGGACCAACGGCATCTTCGCCCGCAATCCCGACACCGGGATGGCGCGCTGGTTCTACCAGTTCAGCCCGCACGACCTGTGGGACCACTCGGCCGTCAACGAGAACATCGTGCTCGACATCGACTGGGAGGGCGCGCGGCGCAAGGTCGTCATCCGGCCGGAGCGCAACGGCTACATCTACGTAATCGACCGCACGAGCGGCGAGGTGCTGGCCGCCGATCCCTTCGTCTACATCAACGCCACGAGCGGCGTGGACCTGCGCACCGGCCGCCTGCAGGAGGTTCCGGAAATGACCCCAACGACGGGGTCCGTCATGCGCAACGTCTGCCCCAATGCACCCGGTGCGAAGGACTGGAGTCCGTCCGCCTTCGGCAAGGATACCGGGCTGCTCTACATCCCCCACAACAACCTCTGCATGGACTGGGAGCCGACCGACACCTCCTACATCGCCGGCACGCCCTATATCGGTGTCGAGCCGCGCTTCTTTCCCGGGCCGGGCGGCAATGGCGGCGGCTTCTTCGCCTGGGATCCGGTGGCGCGGCGAAAGGTCTGGGAGCGCACGGAGCGTTGGCCGGTCTGGAGCGGCGCCGCCGCAACGGCCGGCGGGCTCGTCTTCTACGGAGACCTGGAGGGCTGGTTCAAGGCGGTCGACTCCCGCACGGGCGAGGAGCTGTGGCGCTTCCAGACCGGCTCGGGGATCATCGGCCAACCCACCACCTGGCGCGGACCGGACGGGCGGCAGCATGTGGCGATCATGTCGGGCATCGGCGGCTGGATCGGCTCGATGGTCTCGCACCAGCTCGATCCGCGCGATCCGACGGCAGCGAAAGGCTGGGGCAACATGATGGGGGCCTTGCGCGATATCACGCAGCCGGGGGGCACGCTCCATGTCTTCGCCCTTCCTCGTTAGCCTCTTCGCCACGCTGCTGCTCGCCGCGGCTGCCGCCCACGCCGAGGCACCGCCTTTCCGCATCTGCGCGGAACCCGACAACCTCCCGCTCAGCCATCGCGAACAGGGAGGCGTCGAGATCGACGCCGCGCGCATCCTGGCCGCTGCGATGGGGCGACCGCTGGAGGTCGTCTGGGGCGAGGCGCGCGCCTTCGGCTTCGTGCGCGCCAATCTCGGCACGCGCTGCGATGCGCTGATGGGCGTCCCCGCCGGCTTCGGCCAGGCCGCGACGACGCAGCCCTGGTACCGCGCCTCCTTCGTCTTCGTGGCGCGCGACGGGCAGGCGCTGCCGCGCGACTTCGACGATATCGGCGAGCGCAGCATCGGCGTGCCCATCGCCGGCGACGGGCTGGGCACCCCGCCCTCGATCGCCCTGGCGCGACGCGGGCTGCTCCCCGCCATGCACCCCTTTCCCGTGACCGATCCCATGGCGCCGCTTCGCGCGGTGATCGCGGGCAGCGTGGACCTTGCGGTCGTCTGGGGGCCGTTCGGGCGATGGATGGCCGCGCGGGAGCCCGGCCTCGTCGTCGCCGACACGCCGCCACGCGACGGCCCGACGCCTTTCGCCTTCGACATCGCCATCGGCGTGCGCCGGGGCGACGAACCGCTGCGCGATGCACTGAATGCCGCCATCGTCGGACAGCGGGCGGCACTTGATGCCGCGCTCGCACAGTGGCATGTGAGGTGACGGCGATGTGGTGGCGCGCTCTCCTGCTTTCGGCGAGTTTCATGCTGGCGGCGGCGGTGTTGGTGCACTACCGCAAGGATCGCGAATACGCGACGGGCGAGGCAGCGCAGGCGATGCCGGTGCAGGGCATCGTCATGTCCGGCATCATCGCCGGCGGTGGCCAGACGACGCCGCGCCGCAACCCCTATTCGGATGACGGATACGACCTCGGCGAAGGCCGCCGGCTGTACCGGGCCTACAATTGTAACGGGTGCCACGCCAATGGCGGCGGCGGCATCGGCCCGGCCCTGATGGACGAACGGTGGATCTACGGCGCCGAGCCGGAGAACATCTTCGCCGCCATCATGGAGGGGCGGCCCAACGGCATGCCCTCCTTCCGAAACCGCATCCCCGAGGCGCAGGCATGGCAGATCGTGGCCTATGTGCGCTCGCTCTCCGGCCTCGTCTCGACGACGGCCGCGCCGGGCCGCGCCGACCAGATCCGCGGCACCACGCCGCCGGGCATGACCACGCGGCAGGAGCCGGTGCCCTCTGGGCCCCCGCAGCAGCCATGAGGCGCGCGACGGCCGTAGCACTGCCTTTTCTGCTCGCGGCATGCTCGCGCAATCCCTCGGTCCTGCTGGACAGCGCGGGGCCGCATGCGGCGGCGACCGGGCAGCTATTCTGGATCTTCCTCTACGTCTGCGCCGCGGTCTGGGCGCTGGTGCTGCTCCTGCTCGGCTTTGCGATGACACGGCGCGCGGCGGTGATCGACGCCGTGACCCCGCCCTCCGACACGGAACGCCGCCTCACGCGCTGGGTCGCCTGCGGCGCGGGTGCGACCGTGCTGGTCCTGACCGGCTTCGTGGCTGCCAGCTACGCGACCGACCGCCACCTCATCGGGATCGAGAGCGGGCGCCATCTTGAGATCGAGGTGACCGGGCGGCAGTGGTGGTGGGAGCTCCGCTACCGCGATGCCACGCCCTCCAACTGGTTCGTCACCGCCAACGAGTTGCACCTGCCGGTCGGGCGCCCGGTGCGGCTGGTGATGCGCAGCGGCGACGTGATCCATTCCGTCTGGATCCCGAACCTCGCCGGCAAGCGCGACATCATCCCCGGCCGCGCCAACGAGATGGTGATCCAGGCGGACGAGGCCGGCACCTGGCATGGCCGCTGCGCCGAGTTCTGCGGCCTCCAGCATGCCTTCATGCAGCTCACCGTCGTGGCCCAGCCGGAGGCGGAGTTCGCCCAATGGCTCGAGGCGCAGCGCCGCCCGGGTGCGGAGCCCGCGACCGACGAGCAGCGCCACGGCCAGCAGGTCTTCCAGCAAGGCCCTTGCGCCATCTGCCACACCATCCGCGGCCCCGACGCCGGCTCCCGCAGCCCGACCGCACCCGACCTCACCCACCTCGCGAGCCGCGCCAGCATCGGCGCCGGCGCCGCGCCGAACGTGCGGGGCTATCTCGGCGGCTGGATCCTCGACCCGCACGGCATCAAGCCCGGCGTGCTGATGCCGCGCATCCAGCTTCCGGCCGATGATTTCCAGGCGCTGCTCGCCTATCTGGAGAGCCTGCGATGAGCGGCGTTCGCGACGACACGCTGACCTCCGAAGCGCTGCACCTGCGGCTGCTGCGGACCTGGTCGCCGCAGCCGGGGCTGATCGGCTGGTTGACCTCGCTGGACCACAAGTCGATCGGCCGCCGCTACATGGCGACGGCCTTCGTCCAC
>JAQGHY010000295.1 GCA_028291455.1 Rubritepida sp.
AGCTTCTCGCGCAGCGCCGGGCTGAGCTGGTCGCGCGCATGGTCGAGTTCCCAACCGAGGGCCTCGGCGCTCTCCATGTTCTGGACATGGCCATGCAGGTTGAAGGCGTCGGTGAAGGGCGCGCCCAGCTCCAGCGGCGTCACTGTCGCGCCCTTGGCGCGGGCGGCGTAGGCGACCCGCTCCATCAGCTCCAGCGTCTCCGGCGCGGCGGCGGCCTTGCCCGGCGGGCTCATGACGAGCGCGAGGCGCGGGGCCTTGGACGGCGCGGCCATGGCGTGATCGAAACCGGTCATCGCGGTCATGCCCAGCACGACGTCGGCGACGCTGCCGCCCATGAGACCGATGGTGTCCAGGTTCTCGCTCATCACCTTCATGCCGGCGCGATGGAAGGTGCCGAAGCTCGGCTTGAAGCCGACGACGCCGCAAAAGGCCGCCGGACGGATGATCGACCCGCCCGTCTGCGTCCCGATCGCCAGGTGCAGGATCCCCGCGCCCACGCCCGCGGCCGAGCCCGAGGAGGAGCCGCCCGGCGTATGCGCAGGATTGTGCGGATTGGTGGTCGCGCCCGGCGTGCGCGTGGCGAATTCGGTGGTGACGGTCTTGCCGGCGATGATCGCTCCGGCGCGCCGGGCCAGCGCCACGCAGGCGGCGTCGCTGCGTGGCTTGTGCCCGGCCCAGATCGGCGAGCCGTATTGCGAAGGCTCGTCGAAGGTGTCGATGACGTCCTTCACACCCATGAACAGCCCGGCCAGCGGCAGCTTCTGGCCCGCCTTCAGCGCGGCATCCACGGCCGCGGCCTGCTGGCGGACATGCGCGGGCTTGAAGTGGATAAAGGCCTTCAGCACCGGCTCGCGCTTGGCGATGCGGGCGAGCATGGCCTCGGCGAGGGCGCTGGCGGTGAGGCTGCCGGCGGCAATGCGCGAGGCGGCTTCGGAGGCGGAGAGCAGCGAGGGATCTGACATAGGGGGAAGGCTAGGACGGATTTCGCAAGGGTGGAAATAGTGGCCCTGGCCGTCAGCCCGCCCAGGCCGCCACGATCGCTCCTACGTCGCGCAGCACCGCGTCCCGCGCAGCCCCGAGCGAATCCGTCGCGGCGAAGAAGGCCGTCACGATCAGCGGAGCGCGCCCGGGCGGCCGCGCGATGGCGACGTCATTGGCCTGCGTCGCCCCCGTGCCGGTCTTGTCGCCGGCACGCCAGCCGGCAGGAAAGCCACGGCGAAGCCGCGCCCCGCCCGTCGTGCTGGCGACCATCCAGCCTTCCAGCCGCTCGCGGGAAGCCGCGCTCAGCGCCTCGCCCAGCAGGATTGCCCGCAGGGAATGCGCCATTGCCCGCGGCGTGCTGGTGTCGAGCTCGCCCGAGGGGACGTTGAGGCTGGGCTCATTGCGGTCCATCCGCGTCACGGCGTCACCGATCCCGCGCAGGAAGCGCGTCAGCCCTTCGGGACCGCCCAGCGTCGGCAGCAGCAGGTTGGCGGCGGTGTTGTCGCTGACCTCGACAGCCGCCGCGCAAAGCGCCTCAACGGACAGCGCGCCTTCACCCACATGCGCCCGCGCAACTGGCGCGTAGCTGAGCAGATCGCTTCTGCCATAGGCTATGCGGTGGTCCAGCCGATCCTGGCCCGCATCCACCCGCGCCAGCACCGCCGCGGCCAGAAGCGCCTTGAAGGTGCTGCACATGAGGACGCGTTCCTCGCCCCGATAGGCGAGGCTCCGGCCAGAGCCGGTATCGAGGGCGAAGACGCCGAGCGTTCCGCTGTGCCGGCGCTCCAGCACCGCCAGCGCATCCTCGGCCGCAGCGAGCGGGAGCGCGGCTCCGGCAAGGGCAAGGCCGGTTACACCAGCCGCCAACCGGCGGCGCGAAACGTGATGCAGCATGGGGATCTCCAAAACCGAACCGGCCATATACCTCATGTTGATCGATCGGCGAGGCGGCGTTGCCCAGCAGCAATCCGCCGACTAGGCTTGCCTCGCAAACGCGCATCCCTCCCCGCCCAGCCAGCCGACGCCATCCAGCATCCCCGGCCGGGACGTCGAAAGCTTCCACATGAGCCTCTCCAGCCTGCGCGCTGAATGGTCGCCGAACGTCACGCGCGATCTCCTGGCCGGCACCGTCGTCGCCCTCGCGCTGATCCCCGAGGCCATCGCCTTCTCCATCATCGCCGGCGTCGATCCGAAACTCGGCCTCTACGCCTCCTTCTGCATCGCGGTGATCACGGCCATCGCCGGCGGGCGCCCTGCGATGATCTCGGCCGCCACCGCCGCCATGTCGGTGGTCATGGTCACGCTGGTGCGGGACCACGGCGTCGGCCACCTCTTCGCCGCCACCATCCTGACCGGGCTCATCCAGATCGCGGCGGGGCTGCTGCGGCTGGGAGATCTGATGCGCTTCGTCTCCCGTTCCGTCATCACTGGCTTCGTAAACGCGCTGGCCATCCTGATCTTCATGGCACAGCTGCCGGAGCTGATCGGCCGGGGCTGGCAGACCTACGCGATGGTCGCGGCGGGATTGGCCGTCATCTACATCCTGCCGCGCTTCACCAAGGCCATCCCCTCGCCTCTTGTGACCATCGTCGTGATGACCGTCTTTTCCATGGCTGTGGGGCTCGACCTGCGCACCGTCGGCGACATGGGCGCGCTGCCGAGCGAACTCCCCGCCTTCGCCCTTCCCGAGGTGCCGTTCACGCTCGAGACGCTCTGGATCATCCTGCCCTATTCGCTCACCCTGGCCATGGTTGGCCTGCTGGAGAGCCTGATGACCGCGGCCATCGTCGACGAGATGACCGATACCGATTCCGACAAGAACCGCGAATGCCGCGGCCAGGGGCTGGCGAATTTCGTCACCGGATTCTTCGGCGGCATGGCGGGCTGCGCGATGATCGGCCAATCCGTCATCAATGTTTCTTCCGGCGGGCGCGGCAGGCTCTCCTGCCTCTGGGCCGGGGTGCTGCTGCTCTTCCTGATCGTCGTGCTAGGGCCCTGGGTGAAGCAGATCCCGATGGGCGCGCTGGTCGCGGTGATGGTCATGGTCTCGATCAACACCTTCCGCTGGTCCTCGCTGCGCAGCCTGGTCACCCACCCGACCAGCTCCAGCATCGTCATGCTGGCGACCGTAGCCGTGGTGGTCGCGACCCATGACCTCGCCAAGGGCGTGCTGGTCGGCGTGATCCTGAGCGGGCTTTTCTTCGCCCAGAAGGTCTCGCGCTACTTCGGCGTAGCCTCGGAACTGGAGGGCGGCATCCGCACCTACCGCGTCACCGGCCAGATCTTCTTCGCCACCGCCGAGGCCTTCCACGCCGCCTTCGACTTCCGCGAGGAGCTTCGCGGCGTCGTGATCGACGTCGAAGCGGCGCATTTCTGGGACATCACCGGCATCAACGCGCTGGACCGGGTGGTGCTGAAGTTCCGCCATCACGGCATTCCCGTGGAGATCGAGGGCATGAATGCGGCCAGCCGGACCCTGGTGGACCGGCATGCCCTGCACGACAAACAGGGCGCGCCCTTGCCGGCCGCGGGGCACTGACCCTGTAAATCCAGGCGCCGAGGCGCAACATTCCGGGGGTGACCGTCACCACCTCCCTCCTCCCCTCCGGCGCGCTGCGTCACGAGATCGGCGTTGCCGCCGAGGCCCTGCCTGCCGTGCCCCCGGCCGCGCTGGAAATCGCCTGGGAGGTCGCCCACGCCTCCGCCAAGGCTGGAATCTGGGGCCCCGCGCGCCTGCTGGCCTTCGCCGACGGTGTGGAAATCGCCCTGACCGACGCCGATGCCGCCTGCTGGGCCGAGGCCATGTCGCGCCATGCGGGACTCGATTCGCTGCCCAGCTTGGCCCTCTGCCTGCGGCTTCTGGCGCTGGTCGAGGTGCTGGGCCGGGCCGCCTGGCTGCGGGGATTGTTCACGATTACCGCGCAAGGCGCGGAATTCGACCCGGCACTGCTGGCCGCCGCCGCCCGGGCGCCGCTCGATGCGACGGGCCGTTTCGAGGATGCGCCATTGCGTGCCATGTTGGCGCGAACACTTCCCAGGGCCGATGCGCCCGCCTGAAGAAAGCTGCCCCCTATGCTGCGCGCCGCCGCTATCCTGATCCCCGTCCTCCTACTCGTCGGCTGCAGCAACA